>DASZHJ010000065.1:0-4093 GCA_035938015.1 Allostellaceae bacterium | reverse complement strand
AGATCACTGTGTCGTCGCGCCGGAGCCGGCCAGCGCGGATCAGGCCGATCAAGCCCGCCATGCCCTTGCCGGAGTAGACGGGATCGAGCGCCAGCGCCTCGAGTCGCGCGGCGAGCCCGATTGCCTCGATGGTTCCTCCGTCGGGAATGCCGTAGGCGGGCCCGGCGAAGCCGGCGGCCACCTCGACCCGTGCGTCATCCCAGGCGCTCGCCGCGCCCAGCAGCGCTGTCGCCTCCCGTCCCACGCGGCGGACATCGCGGGCAACGCGCTCCGGTTGCGCGTCGACGTCGATGCCGATGCAGCGGAGCGGATGATCGAGCGCGCACAGCATCGCCGTGATGCCGGCTTGTGTCCCGGCGCTGCCCGAGGCGTGCACGAGGTGAGTGGGCACGATCCCGCGCTCGGCGCACTGGTCCAGGAGCTCCAGCATCATGCGGGCGTACCCGAGCGCGCCCAGCGCATCGGAGGCGCCGTAGGGCACGAAGTAGGGCTTATGCCCGCCGGCCTTGAGGTCCGCCTCGATGCGGCGCAAGCCGCGGTTGCGATCCTCGGCCCACGGGAGATCGTGGATCACCGCGCCATAGAGGCGATCGAGCAGGATATTTCCCGTGGCGTCGTAGCCGGGCTCCGTCGCGGGCACGCGGCCGTGCATGATGCCGAGGTGGCACGCAAGGCCCAGCTTGGCCGCCGCCGCGGCGACTTGGCGGCAGGTGTTGGACTGCACCACACCGCCGCACACGACGCAGTCGGCGCCCGCCGCGAGCGCCGCCGCCAGATCGTATTCGAGCTTGCGCACCTTGTTGCCGCCGACGCCGAGGCCGGTGCAATCGTCGCGCTTCACCCAGAGGCGCGGGCAACCAAGAGCCGCCGCAAGCCTCGGCATTGCCTCGAGCGGCGTCGGCAGGTGCGCGAGCGCGACGCGGGGGACCGCCTCGAGCCGCGCGCGCAGCTCCGCGATCCCGGCCATCATTCCCCCATCTGCAGGAGCGCGCCGGTGCGGCGGGCGCGGCGGAAGCTCCAGAGCAGGATGAGCGAGCCGAGCGCGAGGTAGAGTGCGTCGAGCACCAGGGCAGCCACGAGGTAGTCGAGCCGAACCTCGTTCTGAAACAGCACCGCTCGCATGCCCTCGAACACGTAGGCCGTGGGAAAGCACCAGGCGATCCATTGCAGCCAGTGGGGCAGCACCGAGATCGGGTAGTAGATGCCGCTGATCGGCGACAGCACGAAGATCGCGACCCAGGCGAGGTTCTCGGCGCCGAGCCCATGGCGCAGAATGAGCGCGATGATCGCGAGCCCTACCGCCCAGCCCATCACCAGCAGCAGCGTGAAGAACCCGATCAGCGGCAGGCCCAGCGTGAAGATCGAATAGTGATAGAGCGGGATCGCCAGCAGCGCCGCCGGCAGGATGCCGAGCATCACCCGGATGAAGCTCATGGCGAGCAGCGACAGCACCCACTCGTAGGGCCGCAGCGGGCTCACGAAGAGGTGGCCGAGGTTGCGCGACCACATCTCTTCCAGGAACGAGAAGGCGACGCCCAGCTGGCCGCGGAACATCACCTCCCAGAGCAGCACCGCGTAGATCAGCACGCCGCCCGCGCGCGCGACCCAGCTGCTGTTGGTCACCAGGAACTGGCTGGTGAAGCCCCAGAGCACCATGGTGAGGGTCGGCCAATAGACCAGCTCGAACGCGCGCGGCCAGGATCCCCTCAGCAGATAAATGTGACGCAGCACCATCGCGCCGACCCGGCGCGGCGAGAAGCCCGCCGCGGCGCTCATTCCGCGGCCGCGCGCTGCTTGCCGCGGGCGATGTCGAGGAAGACCTCCTCCAGCGTGTCGCGGCCGTAGCGGTCGATCAGCGCCTGCGGGCTGCCGTGGTCGACGATGCGGCCCTTGCGCAGCATGAACACCTCGGAGCAGAGCCGCTCCACCTCGCCCATGTTGTGGGAGGCCAGCAGGATCGTGGCGCCGGTGCGCTCGCGATAGGTCTCGAGATAGCCCCGCACCCAGTCGCCGGTGTCGGGATCGAGCGAGACCGTGGGCTCGTCCAGCAGCAGCAGCTCGGGCTCGTTGATCAGCGCCTTGGCGAGCGACACGCGGGTCTTCTGCCCGGCGCTCAAGTTGCCGGTCTTGCGATCGAGAAATTCCGCGAGCTGCAGATCGCGCGCCAGCGCCGCGATCCGCGTGCGCACGCCGCGCACCCCGTAGAGCGCGCCATAGATGCGGAGGTTCTCGCGCACGGTGAGGCGATGCGGCAGCTCGACATAGGGCGAGGAGAAATTCATGCGCGGCAGTACGCGGTAGCGCTCGCGTTGCATGTCCGCGCCGAGCACGCGCACCGAGCCTTCGCTCGGCTGCAGGAGACCGAGCAGCATCGAGATGGTCGTGGTCTTGCCGGCGCCGTTGCCGCCCAGCAGCGCGGCGGTGACACCGCGCTCGACCGCGAAGTCGATGTGGTCGACCGCGAGCGTCTCCTCGAAGCGCTTGGTGAGGCCGGCGACACGGATGACGGGCTCGCTCATGGCGCGCGACTATGGCGGAAAGCCCAGATGCCCGCCAGCGGGGGAGCGGCATGGCTGACCGGCGCAGGCGCCAGTCGCTATACTGCGCGCGGACAATCGAGCGGCCATGAACCCAGTCGACGACCCCATCAGCGCGCGCGATCCCGGCGGCGGCGTCTCCGTCAGCCTGCGCATGCTCCTGCTGATCCGGTGGGTCGCGGTGCTGGGCCAGGCGGCGACGTTGGTGGTGGTGCACTTCGGGCTCGGCTACGCGCTGCCGATCGTCGCCGCCATGGCGGTGGTCGCGGCCTCGGTGCTCCTCAACGTGATCGGCATGGTCGCGCGCGGCACCACCGCGCGGCTCGGCGAGGCGGAGGCGGCCTCCTATCTCGCCTACGACATCGTGCAGCTGGGCGTGCTGTTGTTCTTGACCGGCGGGCTCGAGAATCCCTTCGCCATCCTGGCGATCGCACCGGTGACGGTGGCCGCGACCGTGCTGTCGCGCCCCAGCATCATCGGGCTCTCGGCGCTCACGGTCACCGCGATCAGCGTGCTCGCGGTCTATCACTTGCCGCTGCCCTGGCAGGGCGAGCCACCCGCGTTCTCCGCGCTCTACATCCTGGGCGTCTGGATCGCGCTCATCTTCGCGGCGTTGTTCACCGCCGGCTACATCTGGAGCGTGGCCGAGGAGGCAAGGCGCATGCGCGACGCCTTCGCCGCGACCCAGCTGGCGCTCGCGCGGGAGCAGCGGGTCTCGGCGGTGGGCGCGCTCGCCGCCGCCGCCGCGCACCAGCTGGGCAGCCCGCTCGCCACCATCGCGGTGGTCGCCAAGGAGCTCGTCCGCGACTTGCCGCCGGGCAGCCCCTATGCCGAGGACGCTGCCCTCCTGCTGAGCCAGAGCGAGCGTTGCCGGACGATCCTCGCCGATCTTGCCCAGCAGCGCGTGAGCGAGAGCGGCGCGCCTTATGCGCGCCTGCCGATCTCGGCGCTGGTCGAGGCAGCCGGCGAGCCTTATCGGGCCGAGAACGTGCGGGTCATCTACGCGACCGGCGCCGGCGGGGCGGGGCCGAGCGGCGATGAGCCTCAGGTCGCGCGCAGCCCCGAGATCCTCCATGGGCTCGGCAACCTGATTCAGAACGCCGTGACCTTCGCCCAGCACGAGGTGATCGTGACCACGGCCTGGAGCCCGCGCGAGATCACCGTGGAGGTGGTCGACGACGGTCCCGGGTTCAGCGCCAATGTGCTGGCCCGCATCGGCGAGCCCTATATCTCCGGGCGCGGCGGCGAGGCGCAGCATATGGGGCTCGGGATCTTCATCGCCCAGAGCCTGCTGGAGCGCACGGGCGCGCGGCTCGGCTTCGGGAACCTTGCGGAAGGTGGTGCCCAGGTTATGGTGGAGTGGCCGCGCGCGGCGCTGGAAGTGCGCGAGCGCGCGCCCTCCCGGGAGGAGGCGCGATCATGAGCGACACCGCTGGGACGCCGCCGGGGAGTGGGCCTTCGCCGCTGGCGGGCTTGCCCGAGAGCGAGCGCACGCTGCTGATCGTCGACGACGACCAGCCGCTCTGCCAACGCCTGGCGCGCGCCATGGAGCGCCG
>DASZHJ010000064.1:0-4853 GCA_035938015.1 Allostellaceae bacterium | reverse complement strand
GCCAAGCCGTACAAGATCGGAACGCTGCAACCGCTGTCGGGCTTGGCGGCCGCCGGCGGTAAAACGGCACTCGTGGGCGTACAGATGGCGGTCGACCGCATCAACAAGTCCGGTGGCGTCAACGGCCGGCCCATCGAGCTCATCGTGGCGGATTACGAGTCCAAGCCCGATGTCGGCCGCCGCAAAGCCGAGAAGTTGGTTATCGAGGACGGCATCGATGCTCATGTCGGCGGGTATCTCTCGAACGTATGCCTCGCCTGCATGCCGGTCTACGAAGAGCACAAGATCGTCAACATGATCGGCGTGTGCCTCGATACCACGCTGACCACCAGCAAATGCAATCGGTACACGTTCCGTCCGTTCGACTACGCGCCTGCCCAGGCGGTGGCGTTCGCGCCCTACCTGATCGGCAAGATGGGCAAGAAGTGGCACATCGCGTATCTGGACTACGCCTGGGGGCAGTCCACCCGAGATGCCTTCGTGGAGGAGATCAGGAAGCATGGCGGCGAGGTGGTGGGCACCACCGGCATTCCGCTCGGCACCGCGGATATGACGCCATTCCTGACCAAGATCACTGGCGACTTCGACGGGCTGTTCGGCATTCTGTTCGGCGCAAATGCCGTGACATTCATCACCCAGGCCTACGACCTCGGGCTTACCCGGAAGTACAAGCTTGCGGGCGACGGAGCGATGGCCGAATCGAGCCACTTGATCGCGCTCGGCAACAAAGTCGAAGGTTTCGTCGGCATCAACCGCTATGTCCCGGTGTTCGATCCGCCGCTCAATACGCCGGCGCACAAGAAATTCTTCGATGATGCGGTGGCGCGTCTCAAGCAGATCGACCCGACCGGTCCGCTTCCCGACCGCTACGTTCAGTCCAACTACGAGGCCATGAATGCCCTCAAGATCGGCATGGAAAAGTCGAAGTTCCGTGGCCGTGAGGACACGATGAAGCTGATCGAGGCCCTGGAGGGGCTCGAGATGAAGGAAGGCGATGACTTCCCGCAGGGCGACAAGATACTCCGCAAGGAAGACCACCAGGCGTTCCTGCGCGAGTTCATCTTCGACATCAAGGACGGCAAGCACCGGATCCTCGAGGTGATTGCGAAAGAGAAGACGCTGTTCCCGCCGGCCTGCAAATTCGCTTCGTCCTAAGTGGCGGCAGATCCTTCGTCCGTAGCACTCGCCCCGGCCGAGTCTGCCGGGGCGGGCGCTTCGCCCCCTGTGCTGCGCACCGAGGATCTCGGCATGCGCTTCGGCGGGCTCGCCGCACTCAACGCCATCAACTTCGAACTGCCGCGCGGCGAAATCCGCGCGGTGATCGGACCGAACGGGGCGGGCAAGAGCACGTTCTTCAACTGCCTGACCGGTGTGCTGCGCCCCTCGTCGGGACGCATTCTGTTCAACGGCGAGGACATCACCGGGCTTTCGCCCGACCGCATTTCCCGCAAGGGCATCTCCCGCTCGTACCAGATCACCAACATCCTTCCCAACGCGACGACTCTCGAGAACATCCGCATCGCGGCGCAGTCGCGCCGGCATGGCTGGAGCATGCTCAGCCATCACCGCGCGTTCCGCGACATCATCGAGAAAGCCGAGATTGTGTTAGACACGGTCGGCCTTGCCGGCAAGGGAGACGAACTCGCCGCCAACCTCTCGCACGGCCAGCAGCGCAACCTCGAGATCGGCATTGCGCTCGCGACCGAGCCGCAGCTGTTGTGCCTCGACGAGCCGACCGCCGGCATGAGCGCGGGGGAAACTGACGATACCATGGCGCTGGTGCACCGCATCGCCAAGGATCTGACGATCCTGATCGTCGAGCATGACATGACGGTGGTGATGGGGCTCGCCGACAAGATCACCGTGCTGCACTACGGTGCGATTCTGGCCGAGGGGACGCCGGCGGAAATCCAGAGCAACCCGCGGGTGCTCGAGGTCTATCTCAAGACATGAGCGCGGCCGACCATAGCGAGCCCCTCGTCCGGGTCGAGGACATCCACACCTATTACGGCAAGAGCCATATCCTGCACGGCGTGTCGCTCGAAGTGCGGCGGGGGGAAATCGTCGGCCTGCTCGGCCGCAACGGCGTGGGCAAAAGCACCACGCTCAAGGCCATCATGGGGCTGGTGCATCCGACCCGTGGCGCGGTGCTGCTCGAAGGCAAATCGGTCGGCCATTTGCCGGCGCACCGGCTGGCGCGGCTCGGCATCGGCTACGTGCCCGAGGACCGGCGCATCTTCCGCCTGCTGACGGTCGCCGAGAACCTGCGCACCGGTCTCGACGGCCGCGGCGTGAGCGAAGCGCGCAAAAAAGAATTGCTGGACATGGTGTTCGATTATTTTCCCGTGCTGGCGGAACGGCGCTCGCAGGCGGGCGGCACGCTCTCCGGCGGCGAGCAGCAAATGCTCGCGATCGCGCGCGCGATGATGCTCGAGCCGAAGATCATCCTGCTCGACGAGCCCACCGAAGGCCTGATGCCGCGCATGGTGTCGCAAATCCGGCACATCATCCACGTGCTCCGCCGCGAGGGCGTGGCGGTGCTGCTGGTCGAGCAGAACGTGCCGCTCACGCTCGAGACGAGCGAACGCGTTTATTTCATGGAAAAAGGCGCCGTGCGCCATCACGCGCCGGCTTCGGAGCTGCACGCCGACCACGAAGTCGTTCACAAATACCTGGGAGTCTAGCTTGCTCGAGCAGATCCTGATCCAGACGATCAACGGCATCGTCGTCGGCATGATCCTGGCGCTGGTCGCCTCCGGGCTGACGCTGATCTTCGGCATCATGGACGTGGTCAATTTCGCCCACGGCGAATTTCTGATGCTCGGCGCCTACGCGGGCGTGATTGCGCTCGCCGGCACGGGAAGCTTCTGGCTCGCCCTCGTCATCGCCTCGCTGGTGGTCGCGGCCCTGGGCGCCGCCATTCACGTGACGACCTTGCGACCCCTGCTCGGCCGCGATCCGCTCAACACCATCCTCGCCACGTTCGGCGTGTCGCTGGTGCTGCAGAACTATGCGCTGTGGCAGTTCGGTCCGGTCCCGCGCAAGATCGAGGAGCCGATCACCGGCTACTTCGGCCTGTTCTATCTGGAATATCCCTGGTACCGGCTGATGATCGCCGTGCTCTCGGCCGCGATCATTGCGGCGCTGTGGCTGTTCCTCAAGTACAGCACCTACGGCGTGTGGATCCGCGCTACCACCCAGGACCGGGTCATGGCCCAGGCGATGGGGATTCCGGTGCCGCGCGTGCTTACCATCGTGTTCGCCATCGGCTCCGGCATGGCGGCGGCGAGCGGCGTGCTGTTCGGGCCCCTGGTCGGGGTCAACCACGCCATGGGCCTCGATTGGGTGCTCAAGGCCTTCATCGTGGTGGTGGTCGGCGGCATGGGCAATCTCGGCGGCTCGATCGCCGCGGCGATCTTCATCAGCCTGATGGAATCCTACGCTTCCCTGTGGGTCAGCCCGGCACAGGCGATCATCGTTTCCTTCGTCGTCCTGATATTGACCTTGCTGATCCGGCCGACCGGCCTGTTCGTGCCCACGCCCAAATGACCCGACGCCCCACCCTTCTGTTTTGGGTCGGCTTTTTCGTCATCCTGGCGCTGCTGATCGTCGCGCCCTTCGCGTTGCCGGAGTTCTGGCGCCGCTTCCTCACGGAAATCCTTATCTGGGGCCTGCTCGCCATGTCGTCCGACATTCTCATCGGATACACCGGCATGGTGTCGTTCGGACATTCGGCCTTCTTCGGGCTCGGCATGTACGGCGCCGCGGCGGCGCTGTTGACGACGCGACCGCCGAGTCTTTGGGTCGCGTTCGTCTACGGGCTCTTGGCGGCCGCGGTCGTGGCGGCTTTCGTCGCCTATTTCTCCACCCGCCTGCGCGACATCTACTTCGCCATCACCACCCTGATCTTCTCGCAGATTTTCTACGTGATCATCTTCACCTGGACCGAGGTCACGGGCGGCGAGAACGGGTTGACCTTCAGCCGCCCGGCGTTGGCGATTCCCGGGCTGTTCTCGCTGCCGTTCACGACCCTGACGCTCTACTGGTTCGTGCTCGCGGTGCTGACCGTTTCCTATCTCGTCCTGCGCCGCATCACTCATTCGCCGTTCGGCATGGTGCTCCAGTCGATCCGCGAGAACGAGGCGCGCACGCGCGCGATCGGCTATCCGGTCGAGCGCTACAAGATCGTGGCGGTGATGCTCTCGGGCCTGTTCGCCGGCCTCGCCGGCGTGCTCTACGCCATCCAGAACCGCTTCGCCGCGCCCGATTTCGTGTTCTTTCTGGTCTCGGGCGAGACCGTCATCTATAACGTCATGGGCGGCATCGGCACCTTGGTCGGGCCGATCGTGGGCGCCGCGGCGTTTCTGCTGCTGCGCGAAGCCCTCTCGCGCTTCTTAACGGAGTTCTATCTGATCCCGGTCGGGATTATTTTCATCGCCATGGTGATCTTCATGCCTCAGGGCCTGCTGGGGTTCGCGCGCCGCTGGCTGAACAGATGATGGCGAGACTCACGCGGCATCGCGGCCGGCGGCGGCGAGCAGACCGGCCTCGATCAGCGCGGCGCGGATGCGCGCGATCTCGGCCGCGCCGAGCTTGACGAGCGGCGGGCGCACCACCGCCCGCGGCAACCGGCCGAGCAGGACCAGCGCCTCCTTCATGCGGTTGTGCATGTCGGCCCAAGGATCCGCGTAGAACACCTGCGCGAGCGGATAGATGCGGTCGTTGGTGCGCTGAGCGGCGGCGAGGTCCTTCTTCTGCACCGCGCGGAACAGCGCCGCCTGCAGGTCGGGAATGACGCTGCCGCTGCCCGAGAGCAGCCCATTGCAGCCGAGCACGAGCGAGCTCAACAGCCA
>DASZHJ010000063.1:0-3584 GCA_035938015.1 Allostellaceae bacterium | reverse complement strand
TGCTGGACCTCCATGCGAGGGTGTCCGACCTCACCTCTGAATAGAGCGCCCAGTCATCAATCCGTCACGATATAGGGGGTATCAGCACCAGATTGACCCAAGGGCTGGGGCCGACCGATGACGACGATGCTCTTGAAGACCGCGATCTATCAAAATCGCGTGGCGAGCAGGCGGGGGCTCTCGGAGCGGCTGTTCGCGGTCTGGTTCCATCGCCTGGTCTACAACCAGATTTGGGAGGATCCGCGCGTCGACCTCGAGGCGCTGCGCCTCGATCCCGAAAGCCGCGTGCTCACGATCGCCTCGGGCGGTTGCAATGTGCTCAATTATCTTCTGGCCGATCCCGCTGAGATCGTCGCCGTTGACCTCAATCCTGCCCATCTGGCGCTGACGCGGCTCAAGCTGACGGCAGCGCAGCATCTGCCGGACCATGCCGCCTTCTATCGCCTCTTCGGCCGCGGCATCGATCCGAGCGCCTGGGATACCTACCGGCATTACCTGCAGCCGCATCTCGACGACGAGGCCCGTGGATTCTGGGAAGGCCGCTCGCCGCTCGGCAAGCGGCGGCTCAGCCTCTTCGCCAACAGCGGTCTCTACCGCCGGGGCCTGCTCGGCCGCTTCATCGGCTTCCTGCATTTCGTGGCTCGGCTCACGGGGCATGACCCCACGCGCATGCTCGGCGCCAGCAATCTCGAGGAGCAAGCGCGTCTCTTCGAGGAGTGGATCGCTCCGGCCTTCGAGGCGAAGCCAGTGCGGATGCTCTGCCGTCTGCCGGCGGTGCTCTACAGTCTCGGTATCCCGCCGGCGCAGTTCGACGCGCTGCGCGACGATGCCGGCGGCGACCTCGCCAACCTCTACCTCGAGCGGCTGCGGCGCCTCGCCTGCGAGTTCCCGATCGAGGAGAATTATTTCGCCTGGCAGGCCTTCGGTCGCCGCTACGGCATCGAGGCCGAGGGGCCGGTGCCGGATTATCTGCGGCCCCAAGCCTTCGCCACCCTGGCCGAGCGCGCGCCGCGCGTGCGCACGCACCTCGCCTCCGTGACCGATTTCCTGGCGTGCGAGCCCGCCGAGAGCATGGACCGCTATGTCCTGCTGGACGCGCAGGATTGGATGGGCCCGGCGCAGCTCGCCGCTCTCTGGCAGGAGATCGGCCGCACGGCGCGCCCGGGCGCGCGCGTGATCTTTCGCACCGCCGGGCGCGTCTCGCCGCTCGAAGCCGCGCTGCCGCCGGCGCTGCTCGATCCCTGGCGCGCCGAGACCGAGCTCGCCGCCAGCCTCTTCCGCCGCGACCGCTCCGCGATCTATGGCGGCTTCCACATCTATAGCCGCGCCTGAGGCGAAGTTGCCCGCGCGTCCATGACCGCCGAGGCGACGCTGCGTATGGACCGGATGTACCGGTACCAGCGGCACATCTACGACGTTTCCCGAAAATTCTATCTGCTCGGCCGCGACCGCCTGGTTCGGGAGCTCGAAGTCCCACCCCGCGCGCGCGTCTGTGAGATCGGCTGCGGCACCGGGCGAAACCTGGTGGCGCTCGCCCGGCGCTACCCCGACGCGGAGATCTTCGGCATCGACGCCTCCAACGAGATGCTGAAGACCGCGAATGCCATGATCGCGCGCGCCGGTTTCGGCGCGCGGATCCGTACGGAGCGCTGCCTCGCCGAGGAGCTTGACCCCTCGACGACCTTCGGCCTCTCCGAGCCCTTCGATGCGATCCTGTTCTCCTACACGCTCTCGATGATCCCCGATTGGAGCCGCGCGGTCGACCGCGCGGTGGCGGTCTTGCGGCCCGCGGGCCTGCTGGCGGTGGTGGATTTCTCCGGGCAGCGCGAGTTGCCCCGGTGGTTCCGCGATCTGCTGCGGCGGTGGCTCGCGCTCTTCGAGGTGACCCCGCGCGCGGGCCTGGCCGATCACCTGCGCGCGCTCGCCGAGCGCGAGCGCGGCAGCCTCAGCCTCGAGCCGCTCTATCGCGACTACGCCTGCCTGATGCGCTACCGGCGACCCGCGGCCGCCAGCCGCGGTATTTCGGGTGCTTGACGCCGATCGGCAGCACCACCGGGAGCCCGGTCTCTGCGGACTGCATCAGCGCGGTCACCAGCTCGAGGGATTGCCGCGCGTCGGCGAGCATGACCGGCAAGGGCCCGTCGTCGACGATCGCGGCGTGATAGCTCGCCAATAGCCCCTCGTAGCGCGAGGGCACGAACCGCCAGTCCGCGAGCGCCGCCGCGATGCGCGCCTCGGCCTCGGGCGAGGCGGGCGTGATCGTCCAGGGATCGTCGCCGGGCCGGTAGGGCGCGAGCGAGCTTTCGAAGGTCGCGTGCTCGAAGCAGAAGCGCAGCCGACTGATCTCGATCTGCGAGCCCAAGGTCGCCGCCAGCGAGACCAGCGCGCCGTTTTTCATCTCGAGGCTCGCCACCGCGCAATCCTCGACCTCGATCGGATTGACCCGCGTGGCGGTGCGCGCAAAGACCGAGGCGACCGGCCCCATCAGGTAGGTCAGGATGTCGTGCGAATGGATCGCCTGCGTCACCAGCACGCCGCCGAGCTCGGTCTCCCACTTTCCGCGCCAGGGCACCGCGTAATAGGCGGCGGTACGCTTCCAGGCGGTCTCCACGGTTGCGAGATAAGGCTTGCCCGCAAGGCCCAGCTCGACGATGCGCTTCGCCCTCTGCAGCCCGTTGCCGAACCGATACTGGAACACCGGCATGATCCGCCGCGTGGCGGTGCGCTCGACCGCGATCAGCTTGTCGACGTCGGCGAGCGAGCCCGCGAGCGGCTTCTCGCAGATCACGTGCTTCTCCGCCGCGAGCGCCGCCAGCGTCTGCGGCACGTGCAGCGTGGGCGGCGTGCAGATATCGACCACGTCGATGTCGGCCATGGCCAGTACCTCGTCGAAGGACGCGGTCCGGCGCGGCACATCGAACTCGGCGCCGACGGCCGCGAGCCGCTCCGCGTTCAGGTCGCAGAGCGCCAGCACCTGGAATTTGTCGGGGTGCTTGGCGTAGCCCTCCGCGATGTGCGAGCGCCCGATGCCGCAGCCGATGACGGCGACGCCGAGGATGCGGCTCATGCGCGCTCGGCCATCGCCTGTGCCGTGAGCGCGAGCTCGGTGGCGCCGAAGCAGCGCGCTTGCGGCATCGCGGTCTCGGTCCGGTTCAGGATGTCCGAGACGAGCTGGCGTCCGTAGGGCAGCTCGATGCCGGAGCAGTCGATGCGCTGCACGCCTTTCTTGTCGACGAGAAAGAGGTGATCGGTGCCGGCCATGCCGCCGATATCGACGTACTTGCGAAGCTCCATATAGCCCTCGGTGCCGATCAGCGTCAGTCTTCCGTCCCCCCAGGTGGGCAAGCCGTCGGGCGTGAACCAATCCACGCGGATATAGCCGGTCATGTCCGGCGCGCGCAGCAGCATCTCGCCGAAATCCTGGAACTCCGGCGTCTCGGGATTAGCGCGATTGGCGACCGTGGCGGTGACCACCTCGGCGCTCATCCGGTCCGTGAAGAACAGGAACTGCTCGCACTGATGCGAGGCGATGTCGCAGAGGATGCCGCCGAACTTCTCCCGTTGAAAGAACCAGGGCGCGCGGC
>DASZHJ010000062.1:0-8173 GCA_035938015.1 Allostellaceae bacterium | reverse complement strand
CGGCAGCCCATGGCCCAGAGCGCGCGGGCGCCCATCTCGCAATAATCGGCGATGTCCTGGCGCGTCCAGCCGATGCGGAGCGGCTGGCCGGTGGTGCCGCCGGTTGCCTGGATGCGCACGATCTCCTCGCGCGGCGCGCATTGATTGATGCCGAGGAGCGTGCCGTCCTCCTGCGAGGCCGCGATCTCGCGCTTCTCCATGAAGGGAATGCGCGCTAAGTCGTCGACGCCGCGGATGTCGGAGGGCTTGACGCCGGCGGCGTCGAGCTTCGCCGCGTAGAACGGGCTGGTGCGGTGGTTGTAGGCGATCTGCGTTTGGAGCCGCTCCGCCTCAAGCCGCAGGCGCGCGTCGGCCGACAGGGCCTCGATCTCCGAGTTCCAGTAATCGCCGCGTGTCATGCCGGCTTTCGCGCCGTCGCGAATATCGCGTTGGTTTCGATAGCATCGACACGGGCACGGCGCAGCTCCGCGAGATTGGCGGAGCGCACCTGCTCGGCCGCCTCTGGTCCCAGCTGGTCGACCGTCCATCGAAAGCCGGAGCCAAGGACGATCGTCCACCAGTCATCCGGAGAGCGCAGGATCTGGCGCCCGGGTTCCGCCACGACATCGGCAGCCGAGATCCCAGCTTCCCGCAGCAGTTGGCACACCGCCTCCGGCTCCGTGATGCGGCTCCACGGGCTGACCTCGGGAACGAGATCGGGACGCAGCTTCCTCACCGCATTCCACCAATGTGTCGTTCCGGGCTCGAACATCCGCGGCCCCCAGGTCGTGATCGCGAGCGAGCCGCCCGGCCGAACCATGCGCCAGAGCTCGCGCACCTGCCTCACCATGTCGGTTACGAAGAATATCGAGAACACGCTGACGACGGCGTCGAAGCGATCGTCCGGGTAGCCAAGGCGCTCCATGTCGCCGGACTTGAACTCGATGTTCGCGAGCCGGTGCCGCTCAGCCTTCTGGCGCGCGGTCGCCAACAGCCGCTCGGCCAAATCGACGCCGATCACGCGACCTCGCGGCCCCACCCGTTCGGCTGCCGGAAGCGCGGAGGCGCCGGTGCCGCAGCCAACGTCGAGAACGGCGGCGCCCGGCGGAAGCGCCAAACGCTCGATCGTCCGCCGACCGATGCGCGCCCAGAAGCCGAGCGGCTCGTCATCGAAATGGTCCGCGGCGGCGTTATAGGTTGCCGCCGCCTTCAGCTTGGCCGGATCCGTGCTCATGTCCCGCACCCACCTGACAGGGCTCCGTCATCTTGTCGGGTCGGGCGGCCGAGGTGAAGGACTTTGGCGACGGCTCGACCGGCTCATTCAATCCGCGAAGAACCGGTCGAGCGTGGAGGCCACTTGTTCCGGCGCCTCCAGGAGCGCGTGATGGCGTAGGTCGGGCAGGATCGCGAGCGTGGCCTCGGGGAGGCGGGCCGCGAGCGCGCGGGCCATCGCGGGCGTCGAGCCCAGGTCGTGCTCGGCGGTCAGTACCAGGGTCGGGCAGCGGATGCGGTCGACCACCGCGAGAACCTCGGCGTCGGCGGTGGCGAACACGCGATAGCTCGCGAGATAGGCCGCGCGATCGTTGGTGCGCATCCGATGCTCGATCGCGGCGACGGCCTCGGGATGGGCCGCGCGAAAACCTGGCGTGAGCCAGCGCTCGAGTGCGGCGGCGATGGAGTTCTCGAGATCGCCGGCCTCGACCCGCGCCAGGCGCCCGGCGATGGCGGCGCGCTCGGCGGGACTGCGATCGTGCACGGTGTGGAGCAAAGCGAGACGCCGCACGCGCTTGGGAAAGCGCGCCGCGAAGGCCTCGGCGACCAGGCCGCCCATGGAGAAGCCCGCGAGATCGTACCGGTCGAGGTCGAGCGCGGTCGCGAGGCGGTCGAGCTGATCGACGAAATCGTCGAGCCGATAGGGGCCGGGCGGCTTGGCGCTCGACCCGTGGCCTTGCATGTCATAGCGGACGAGCCGGCGCCCCGGCTGCAGCCGCGGCACTAACGGCTCCCAGGTCTGGAGATCGCTGCCGACGCCGTGGATTAATACCAGCGGCGCGCCCGCGCCGGTGGCGCAGACGTTGGTGCCGTCGACGAGAGTCATGCTCGAGCGCGCCGCGGCGCGTTTTCGGCCGGCCGGATGCGCGGCAGGACCGCCTCGTTGAAGAGCCTGAGGCTGCGCATGACCTTGTCGTGGCTGACACCGGGGAAGGAGGACCAGACCAGCAGGGATTGCAGATTGAGGGTGTCCTGCAACTCTTGGATCTTCTCGACCACGTAGTCCGGCGTGCCGAACAGCAGGTTGCGCGGATGCAGCCAGTCGTAGGTGAGGGCGTCGAGCTTGCCAGGTGTCTTCGGCAGCTCCTCGCCGGGCAACAGGTGATTGCCGAGGCCGCGCCAATGGCAGACCCAGCGGAGATAGGCGAGAATGCCCTCACCCGCCGCGCGCTTCGCCTCCTCCATGGTCTCCGCGACATAGAGATCGCGGACGAGGCATAAGCCCTCACCCAATCCGACATCGCGGCCGCGCGCCTTGGAGGCGGCGTCGCGATAGAGCTCGAACCGGCCCTTGAGCGAGGCGACCGGCGGGATCCAGAACATGCCCTGGAGATCGTGCTCGGCCGCCCATTGGATCGAGCGCGGCGTGTCGATCACCTGCCAGAGCGGCGGGTGCGGCTGCTGCAGCGGGCGCGGCACCAGGGCCAGCTTGGTCAGCTCCTTGGTCTCGAGATTCTGATAGGCCGCCGACTTCGGGCTCAGCGCGTGATCCCAGACGTAATTCGGCTCGGGATGGCGGTAGACCTTGCCGTTGAAATCGAAGAAGGGCTGCGACCACGCACGCCGCAGAATTTCGACCGACTCCTCGAAGATCGCGCGGTTCTGCTCCTCGTTCCGAGTATCGGCGGCCTTGTTGAGGTTGAGCGCCTCGCGGCCATAGAGCCCGCGGCCGAGGCCGACCTCGACCCGGCCGCCGCTCATGTGGTCGAGCACGGCGATGTCCTCGGCAAGCCGCAGCGGGTTCCAGAAGGTCACGATGTTGGCGGCCTGGCCGAGCCGGATGCGCTTCGTGTGGGCGGCGATATCGGCGCTCATCAGCACGGGGTTGGGGCAGACCTCGTAGCCCTCGAAGCCGAAATGATGCTCGGTGAACCAGATCGAGTCCCAACCGGCGGCATCGCAGGTCCGCGCGATCTCGCGGGTCTCCGCCATCACCTGATGGAACGGCTTCCTGAGGCCGAGATCGTTCTGGTTGGCGAAATAGCCGATCTTCATGGCACTGCCTCCCGTCGAGTGGTTTGGTATACCATAATACCGGCAGGCATAATAGGGCAAGCGCGACGGTGCCGGTGCGGCTCACGGCCCCGTGCGTCCTTCGACGCGCTCCCTCCGGTCGCTTGCTCAGGATGAGGGCCACTGCGTGATGCAAGACCAAATCACCCTCATCCTGAGCAAGCGGAGCGCGTCGAAGGACGCAACAATCCTACCCCTGATTCCTTGTCGCGTACTGCTGCGACAACAGGTGCAACAACTCGAAATCGCCGTGGATCAGCGCCTCCTTCTTCGCTCGACTCCACCCTTTGAGCTGGCGCTCCGCAGCGATCGCATCGGTGAGGCGCTGGAAGTCCTGCTGCCATGCGAGAACGACTGGGCGGCGCGATGCCGTGTAGCCACCAAAGCTGCCGGCATTATGCTGTGCCACTCGGTCTTCCAATGAACCGCGGGTGACGCCGACATAATACGAGCCGTCGGCGCATCGCAGGATATAGACGTAGATATAGCCGTCGGGATTTCGGTTCACGATGGTGCGTCCTTCGACGCGCTCCCTGCGGTCGCTTGCTCAGGATGAGGGGCATCTGGTTCTGCCACACTCAATGCACCTCTTCCTGAGCAAGCGAAGCGCGTGGAAGGACGCACCAATCACTGTTCAGCTCTTAACCTCGGTCCCCAGCATGGCGAGGGCGGCGTCGCGGGCGGCTTCGACGTGGGCGCGGCAGGCCTCGTGGGCGGCCTTCCCGTCGCGCCTCTGGATCGCCTTGGTGATGCGCTGCATCTCGGCGAGGCTCGCGGGCGCGCGGCCCGGATGCGACATGGAGGTCGAGCGCAGGAACATGACGCGCGCCTGCAGTCCGCGGATCGTGTCAGCGACGAACCGATTGCCCGAGCCCTCCAGCAGCACGTCGTAGTAGCGCGAGGTCTGCTGCCGGATGCGGCGGCGGTCGCCGCTCGCGAAGGCGTCCTCGAGCTTGCGCGTGGCGGCGACCAGCGCCTGGCGCTGCGCCTCGCTCGCGCGCTCCGCGAAGAGCGCGCCGGCGAGCGCCTCCAGCGCGCTCCGCACCTCGTAGATCTGCCGCGCATCCTCGACGGTGAGCGTCGCCACGGTGGGCCCGCGGTTGGCGACGT
Source organism: Allostellaceae bacterium (assembly GCA_035938015.1). GTDB lineage: Bacteria > Pseudomonadota > Alphaproteobacteria > ATCC43930 > CGMCC-115725 > DASZHJ01. The sequence continues at coordinate 3,799 of DASZHJ010000062.1, read as the reverse complement.
TCTCGACCAGCCCCTCGGATTCGAGGTGACGCAGCGCCTCGCGCACGCTGGTCCGGCTGACACCCGTCATCTGGCAAAGCTCGCGCTCCACCAGCCGGTCGCCGGGCTTGAACTGAAAATCGAGGATCGCATTGCGCAAGGCCTCAAGGACCTGCTGGCGCAGCGTCGTGGTCTGCCGCTTGATCAACAGCGAGGGCTGTGGGTCGGAAGCCGTCATGTCCTGCTTTCACGTGCCGTAATACGGTATTAGAGATTATCGAGCGGGCGAGTACGGCACGCAAGGGCTCAGGACTTCAGGAACTCCGCGAAATACTCCTCGACGCCGATGCGGCGCGGCACTAGGCCAGACTCGTGGGCCTGCGCACAGAAGGCCTCGAGCGCCCGGCGATTCTTCTCGATGCCGTAGGGGTGCGAGTCGTCGCCCATGACCGCGCGGGTCTCCTCGAGCTCGCTGTCGAGCCAGGGCGTAGCGTAGGGGAAGCTGTACTGCGCGGTCTCGAAGGCGTCGTTGCAGCGGATGAAGGCGTCGGTGAGCCGGCGCGCGATCGAGGGGTCGCGCTCCCAGGTCTCGCGTCGGAGCACGATCAGATGCTGCGGCGGGAACACGCCGGTGCGGCGAAAATAATCGCGGCCCACCGGGCGCACATCCGGGAAGAGGCGCACGATCGGACCCTCCGTCGGATGAAAACGGAGGGGGCGCGGCGGCGAGTAGAGCACGTCGATCTCGCGCTCGAGCAGCATGTCCGAGAGCGAGCGGCCCTCGGCGGGCTGCTTGACGTGAGCCGGCAGCGACTGATCGCGGACCCAGGCCGCGGGACCGTCGATGTTGCCGACCCAATACTCGAGAGAGTCCAGCGGCACCTCGAGATAGCGCAGGAAATGCCGGTACCAGATCGAGCCGCTGGCGGCCCAACTGTAGATGCCCAGCCGCTTGCCCGGAAGGTCTCGCGGGCTCTTGATCGGTCCGTCCTTGAGCACATAGAGATCGCGGGCGGTGAAGTTGCGGAGCACGAAGGCGGGGAGTGCCACGAAGCTGCGGTCGCCCTTGGCGACGCGATAGAGGTGCTGGGCCACCGAGCCCTCCCCGCCGTCGACGGAGGGATCCTGGAGCGCGCGCCGCAGCATCTCCGCCCGCTGCGACCACGACCCGGCAGTGCCGTGGATCACGGTCAAATCGATGCCCTCGGGCTTCACGTCGCCGATGATGAGCGGCATGACGCGGGCATAATCGGCGCAGGTGAGGGTGATCGGGATGTTCGGCATGGGCTCGCCCCTGGATTCGCAAGTGTCCTTGGGGAGATGATAGCCTTCCTTCGGGAGAGATGGGGATTTTCGGGAGAGACGGGCGATGCTGAACGAGATCGTCGACGACGAGAGGGCCTGGCGGGGCGACGGTCTGCGGCCGGGGTCCTGGATCGTGCCGATTCCGCAGCCCTGCCTCGACGAGCTCACCCAAGCGCTCGTGGCCCTGCGGGCGCATCCACTGCCGATGCTTCTGCTCAAGCCCGCGGACTTCGAGCTCCAGGCTTGCCGCGAGTTCATGGACCGCGTGCGCCAGCAGCTCGACGACGGCCTCATGTTCGCGGTGCTGGACCGGCTGCCGGTGGAGAGCATGACGCACGAAGAATCGGCGGCGCTTTATTGGCTGCTCTCGTCGTTGCTGGCGCGGCCGGTGGCCCAGAAGCTCGACGGCACGATGGTCTATCTCGTGCGCGACACCGGCGCCCGACTGAAGCCGGGATCCGGGATCCGGCCGACCGTCACCAACGTCGAGCTCGTCTATCACAACGACAATTCCTACAACGAGACGCCGCCCACCTACGTGGGCCTGCTCTGCCAGAGTCAGGCGAAAGAGGGCGGCCTGAGCCGGGTGCTGAATTTCTACTCGGCGCACAACAGGCTCCTGGAGTCCCACGGCAACGTGCTGCCGCGGCTCTATCGGCCATTCTGGTACGACCGGCACCGCGAGTTCTTTCCGGGCGAGCCCGAGACATTTGCGGCGCCGGTGTTCTCGTATGGCGGTCAGCGGCTCACCGCGCGGCTCGCTATCCTGGAGATTCGCGGCGGCTGCGCGCTCCGCGGCGAGGCGCTCGACCGCGAGGGCGAGGCCGCGCTCGAGGCCATGGAGCGCGTGATGCATGAGCCCGGCCTTGCCGCCGAGCTCAGCTTCGAGCCCGGCCAGATCCAATACGTCAACAACCGCGCCACCGGCCACATGCGCACCGCCTTCATCGACGGCGACGCACCGGAGCAGAAGCGCCTGCTGGTCAGGCTGTGGCTCAGGGATACCGGACGGCAGAGCTATCGGGGGTGAGCTCGATTATCGACGCGCTCCCTACGGTCGCTTGTGCGCCGGGTGATTCCCTGCTTGCCCGCGGGATGACCGCCCAATAGAGTTGATCCGAAACGATAATTCGGCACGCCCGCCGTCCGGCTGAGGCGCGAGACATCGGGGGAGGATCATCATGTCGGTCAATCGAGCCTGGCTTCTCGGCGCCGTCCTGGCGGTGGCGGGATTGGTTTTTGCAGGGCCCGATGCCGGCGCCCAGAGCGCCAAGCACTTCACCTTCGGCTACGACCAGCCGCACACGACCGCTTATGGGTTCGCGGGCGACACCTTCGCCGCCAAGCTCAACGAGCTCAGCAAGGGGACCATGATCATCGATCAGTTCCCCGGCGCGCAGCTCGGCCAGGAGCCGCAGATGCTGCAGAAGATCCGCACCGGCGACATCGACTTCATCATAACCGCCACCGCGAATGCCGCGACGGTGGTGCCCGAGGCCGGCGTGTTCTCGATCCACTTCATCTTCAAGAACGAGGATCACCTGAAGAAATCGATCAGCGATCCCGGGGTGGTCGCGGCGTTCCGCAAGATGATCACGGACAAGACGCAGGGCGCCCAGACGCTGACCCTGATCACCCTCGGCTTCCGCGACTTCTACAGCAAGAGGGAGATCCACAACATCGCGGACGCCAAGGGCCTGAAGATCCGCGTGCAGGCAACGCCGACGGAGGACACGCTGTTCCCCGCCTATGGTGCCCAAGTGGTTCATATGCCCTTCGGCGACGTCTACACCTCGCTGCAGACCGGCGTCGTCGACGTCGCCGAGAACGGCGTCAACGTCTACATGTCGAACAAGCACTACGAGGTGGCGCCGATCATGTCGATGTCGGAGCACGAGGCGAACGTCAATTGCATCTGGGTCAGCGACAAGGCCTGGAGCAGCTTCAGCGACGAGCAGAAGAAATGGGTGCAGGCGTCCGCCGACGAGGTCAACAAGCTGGAGCCCACCTACGCGCTCGGCCTCGAGCACGACTCCATGGCGAAGCTCGAGAAAATGGGCGTCAAGTTCGTGAAGGACGTCGACAAGTCGGGCTTCGTCAAGGTTGCCGAGCCGATCCAGGACAAGATCGCCGGCGATCTCGGTCCCCACGCGGTGGAGCTGTTGAAGCTCATCCGCGCGATCCAGTAAGCGCGCTGGCATAGCAGGACGGCAGGACGATGAACGCCGAGGGCGACATCGTCCTGCACTCCAAGCGCCATCTCAAATGGCGCGGCTTCGACGTCGTCGAGCGCGTTATGATGACGCTCTGCGGCCTATGCCTGCTGGGTTTCACGACGTCGGTCTTCTTCGATGTCGTGACGCGCGAGTTGGGGCATCCCTGGCTCTGGCTACAGGAGGTCACCTCGACCTTCTTCATCTACGGGATCTTCATCGGCGCGGGCGTAGCGACACGGCGCGCCGATCACCTGTATTTGTCGGCGATGACCGAGCTCATGACCGGGCGGCTGCGCTTC
>DASZHJ010000061.1:0-1679 GCA_035938015.1 Allostellaceae bacterium | reverse complement strand
CCTTTGTGCTCGACCGGCCCGTTACGTTCCACAATCGCACGAGCAAAGTCGCGCGCTATGCCGTGATCATCGTGAGCGAGCCCCGGTTGAGTCGATGAGCGGCGGGGATCCCGACCCCTATGCAATCCGCCGGCTGACCGGTCTTTCGGATGTCGAGGCCCATGGCCTCGCGCTCGTGCTGACCGACTGCGTCGAGGGCGGAGCCTCCGTCGGTTTCATGCATCCGCTTTCGCTCCCGAAGGCGCTGGCGTTCTGGCATCGCGTGGGGCGAGACGTCGAGAGTGGCGCGCGCGTCTTGCTGGTCGCCGAGGATGCGTCCGGCATCGTCGGTACGGTCCAAGTCGTGCTCGATCAGCCTGAGAATCAGCCGCACCGCGCCGACATCACGAAGATGCTGGTGCACCGCCGCGCGAGGCGCCGTGGCATCGGGGCGGCGCTGATGCGCGCTGCCGAGGATGCCGCGCGTCGATCCCGCAAGTCGCTGTTGGTTCTGGACACCGCGAGCGGCGATGCCGAGCGGCTTTACGCCCGGCTGGGCTGGAGCCTGGTCGGCATCATCCCCGACTACGCCCTGTGGCCGGGCGGCAGCTTCTGCAGCACCAGCGTCTTCTATCGAAAGCTCTCCTGAGTTCATGGGGACCGCGCAGGTCGCCGCCGCGCTGCTAAGCGCCGTGCTGCATGCGGGATGGAACGCTGCCGTAAAGGCGAGCGCACGCCCGACCGAAGCCATGGCGGCACAAATGCTCATGAGCGCGATCCTCGTTATGCCGGGCCTCCTATGGACGGGGTTGCCGGCTCAGGCGGCGTGGATCTGGATCGCGGCATCGACGCTGATGAATGTCGTGACGGTCTCTGCGCTCTTGCGCGCGTACGAGCTCGGTGGCTTTGGCGTGGTCTACCCGGTCGTGCGTGCGGTTTCGGTCTTGCTTGTAGTGCCGCTGGCCGCTTTGTTGGTCGGTGATCGGCTTGGGCTTGGGGCTATCGCGGGCGTCGGACTTATCGCGATTTCGCTCGCGCTGCTCGCTTATAGCGCTCGGCGCGGCCGAGAATTCACGATGAGCGCGCTGGTCTGGACGCTGGTCGCGGGTGTATCGACGGCGGCCTATGTCGCGTGTGATGCGCGCGGCGTTCGATTGGCGGGATCGCCATGGGCCTACGGCTTCGCGGTTTCCGTGACGAACGCCGTCGCCATGTGCTGGCGGCAGCGTCGTATCGCCACGCCGTTGCGGCTGCTCCGGTCGAATGGCGCGATCGCCGCGCCGACCGCGGTTGCCGCCGTCGTCTCCTACTTGCTCATCCTCTGGGTATGGACCCGGGCGCCGATCGCGCCAGCCTCGGCCTTGAGAGACACCAGCGCGGTGTTCGCCATACTCATCGCGATTCGATGGCTCAAGGAGCCATTCACCCTGTCACGAATACTTGCGGTGTTGCTGTGCGCCGCGGCCGTGCCATTGCTGCGTCTGGCGTAAGCGGCGATCACCGCGATGATGGAGTGCTCAGAGCAACAGCGCGGCTGCGACGGAGGCGACAAGAAGGAGGGCGAAGGTCACGTTGATGGCGCGGTTGGCGCGAGGTTCGCGAAAGAATCGGGTGAGCGCCGCTCCCGCGAATAGCCATGCCAGATTCACGGCGGTGATGATCGCCACCAGCACGGCCACCTTCGCCGCAGCGTCGAGCGC
>DASZHJ010000060.1:0-13134 GCA_035938015.1 Allostellaceae bacterium | reverse complement strand
GGTGCTGCTGGTCGACCCTCCAGGTTACCCGCCCGGCAGCGCGAGCGAGGAACAGATCACGCCCGCCGTAGTGGGCCATTACCGCGATCAGGCGCGCCAATGGATGCAGGATGCCGTGGAGCGGCTGGGCGAATTGCCGTTCGACGCGACCGATCCGCGGCAGCTTGACTCAGGTTACGCGGCGGAGCCGAGCAAGTCGCGTCGCTGCCTCGGCGTTAACGGCACCGGTCGGCACGCGCCCGGCGAGCAGCGCCCGCGCCTGCTCGACCGTGTCGAAGGCCTGGTGCTCGACCGCCTCCGGCGTCAGACCGGCGACGTGCGGCGTGGCGATGACACTCCCAAGATGCGCCAGCCGAAGCGAGGGCTTTTGATCCAGCGCTCTGCCAACGTCCATTGCGGCCCCGGCAATCCGGCCCTCATCGAGAGCGCGCTCCAGCGCCGCCTCGTCGACGAGGTTGCCGCGGGACAGATTGATGAAATAGGCGCTCGGCTTCATGCGCGCGAAAGCGGCGGCGTTCATGAGGTTCTCGGTCTCCTCGTTCGCCACCGCCAGGCACACCACGAAATCGGATTGCGCGAGCAGCGTCTCCAACAAGACCTGTCGCAGAGCGGGATTGTCCACGGTCTTGTGGGGATCGCTCACCAGGACGGACATGCCGAGCGCGAGACCGAGGGGGGCAAGGTATTCGCCGATTGCGCCAAAGCCGATGATGCCGAGCACGGCACCTTTCAGCTGGCGACCCATTCGCGGGGTCGCTTCGTGGCCAGCCCAGTATTCCGCCGCGGACCGCGATATGTGGCGCGCCAGATCGATCATCATGCCAACGGCTTGCTCGGACACGGAGGCAATGAACCCCGGCGTTGCGCGCGTGACGAGGATGCCGTGCTTGCTTGCGGCCGCCACGTCCACGTTTCGGATGTCGACCGCGACACGGAGGAAGGCGATGACATCGTCGGCGTGAGCGAAAAACCGCGCATCGCCAGGCGTCTGCCGGTCGGACACCACGACATCACAGCCGCGCGCGGCCTCGATGAGCGCGTCGGTCTGGAGCACGGTGCCGGGGTTCAGACGGACCTCGCCGAGCTCGCGAAGAGCCGCAAGCGCGCGCGGCCCATAGTAGCTCTGCAGCATATCCGGCGTATGGGTGAGCAGGATGCGCGCCATCGGTTTCCTCGCAAAGACGATCACTCTCCGCTGAACCGAGCACCGCGGCAAGGCCTTCGGGGATCATCGTCTCAGATGACGCATTGACGACGGAGCGATAAGATCGGGCCATGGCTCGCGCAGCAACGAGGCGGTTCTCATGAAGACCACACCCGTCACCAAGGCGGATTTCGAGCGCTCCGTGCTGGCGGTGCCGCCGATGGCGCGCAATGCGGATTTCTCGCTCAACGTCGGCGGGAATCGCGCGCTGATCCGGTATCTCGAGGCCGGCGGCATCCGCACGCTCATGTATGGCGGCAACGCCAATGTCTACAACTTGGGTGTCCTCGGCTTCGAAGCCGAGATGAGTGCGCTCGCGGAGCTTGCAGGCCCCGAGACTTGGGTTGTTCCCTCGATCGGGCCCGAGTACGGCAAGGCGATGGACCAGGCGCAGATCCTTAGAGATATCGCCTTTCCCACCGCCATGGTGCTGCCGCTCGGATTTCCCGCGACGCAAGCGGGCATCGCGATCGGCATTCGCAAGATCGCCGAGCGCTACGGCAAACCGGTGATCGCCTACGTGAAGTCCGAAAACTATCTGAAGCCTTCGGATGCCGGAGCGCTTATCCGGGACGGTGCCGTGATTGCGGTGAAGTACGGCGTGGTGCGGAAAGAGCCCGCCACGGATGCGTATCTCTCGGCGCTGCTCGACCACGTCGAAGCCGACCGGATCGTGAGCGGCATCGGGGAAAGGCCGGCGCCCGCGCATCTCATCAAGTTCGGCCTCGTGAGCTTCACCTCGGGCTCGGTCTGCGTGGCACCACGCCTCTCCCTGGCGCTCCTTGCCGCGCTCAAAGCGGGGCGCGAGGAGCAGGCGCTCGAATTGCAGACGCCATTCCTGCCGCTCGAGGACCTGCGCGACGCTCTCTCGCCGATCCGCGCGCTGCACAGCGCGGTGAGCCTCGCGGGCATCGCAGACATGGGGCCGATGCTGCCGATGCTGACGGAGATCGAGGACCCCGCGCAGCGCCGGGACATCGAGCGCGCCGCCCGCGGGCTCCGCTCCAAAGACGAGGCCTACGACGGCAAGCAGGCGGCGTAGCCGGCTTTTTCCTGCTGGGCAAGAGAACGGAGCGCGCGCATGAGCCCGATCATCGTGGTGATCGCCGCGGGAGAAATGGGTGCTGCGGTGGGTGGACGCCTGCGCGAGAGCGGCGCGCAAGTCCGCACGTCGCTCGTGGGTCGCAGTGCCAAGACCGCCGAGCGCGCGCGGCGCAACGGACTCATCGTGTTCGAGGACGACGCACAGCTGGTCCAGGACGCCGCCTTCGTGCTCTCAATCGTGCCGCCGGCCGAGGCGGTGCCTCTCGCGCGCAGACTCGCCCCCGCGCTTGCCGACAGCATGGCAAAGCCGGTCTACGTCGATTGCAACGCGGTAAGCCCTGTTACGGTCGCGGAGGCCGCGACCGTAATCGAGCGCGCCGGCTGCGCCTTCCTCGATGCCGGGATCATCGGCGGGCCGCCGCGGCCGGGGACGCCGGGACCCAAATTCTACGCCTGTGGTCCTGCCACGGAGCGCCTTGCATCGCTGCGCGAACATGGGCTCGACGTGCGGACAATCGACGGCAAGATCGGTACCGCGTCTGCGCTCAAGATGGCCTATGGCTCGATCACCAAGGGCTTCACCGCCATCGGCGCGGCGGCGATGCTCAGCGCTGCGAGCGCGGGCGTCGCCGATCCCCTGAAGCGCGAACTCGCCGACAGCCAGCCGGCTCTCAAAGCTTGGCTCGATCGCCAGATGCCCAACATGTACGCCAAGGCGTACCGCTGGGTTGCGGAGATGGAGGAAGTCTCCGCGTTCGTCGGCAACCCCTCGCCGAGCTCACAGATGTTCGAGGGCGTCGCGCGCCTCTATGAGCAGCTCGCTCGTTCTTATGAGGGCGATCGCCGAGACGTCGAAGCGCTTGCGGCGTTCGTCGGCGACTAGTCGCCAAACCCGGTTGAAAAGCCCGGTGTTTAGGCCCATATAGTGTGGGTCAATCGGCTTTCGGCCGGCCTTGGCGTCGTGCTCTCCTGGGCCGAATCCGGACCCGTCCAAAACCTAGGTTGGCCCGCAGCGCATCCGCGCGGCGGCTTTCTTCTATGGAGGGACGGATGCCCGTCGGTACGGTCAAGTGGTTCAACCCCACAAAGGGTTACGGCTTCATTCAGCCCGATGACGGCTCGAAAGATGTGTTCGTGCATATCTCGGCGGTCGAGCGCTCGGGGATTGGCAATCTGCAAGAGGGTCAGAAGCTTAGCTTCGACATCGAGCGGGGTCAGCAGGGCAAGACATCCGCCGTCAATCTGAAGTCGGCGTGACCGCGAGGGGGCGGCCCGGCCGCCCCCAACGCACACGCCCCGGGCCGTCGCATCGGCCCCGGTGAAAGGAGATCGATCATGAAAAGCGCCGAGCGCGCCGATGCCCCGCGACGCACGGCGCAGTCGATCGCGGATGACCGCCAGAAACGCGACGATGACGTGAAGCGGCAGATCAAGAAGGAGCGCCAGACCCTCGAGGAGAAGGTGGCGCGCTTGCGCGCGCTCAGGCTGGCGAAGGAAGCCGCTGACGCGCTCTCCGCCGAAGCAGCCCCCGCTCCGCGCAAGCCGCGGGCCCGGCGCGCTGAAGGCTGATCTGCCCATGGGGAACATCACGTTGATGCTCGAGGGATCAGAGATCTTCAGTTGGTCCGGCGACGACCTCGAGATTCGCAAGCTCGAGCTTGCCTTCGGCGACACCGCCAAGGACCGCGGCGTCACGCCCGGCGTTCTCGCCTCCAGCATCGTCATGCAGCTTCCGGGAATGGGCATCGTCGAGGAGAAGCGCGCCCAGACGCTTCAGCTCATGGGCATCATGTATTACATCCTGTCGCGGGACACCAAGGATCCCCGCCATACCGGAAAATACCGGGACTATGCCGGGGCGTCCGAATTCGAATTCGATTTGCAGGTCCACGGCCGAGAGGTTCGCGTCGAGCTCACCGCGGCCGCTTGGCCCGATAGCTGAGCGCCTCTCACCGCGACATCGCGCGCTTCAACAACTCGACGGACCGGCGCACGCCCTCGAGCGGCGTCATGGTGACGTCCTCGTGCTCGATGGAAAGCACGTCATCGTAGCCGACCGCGCGGAGCGCCGCGCAAAATTTCTGCCACCAGGCCTCGTCGTGGCCGAGACCGAGTGTCACGTAGTTCCAGGCCCGTTCGCCGGCGCGGTCATTGGTCTTGAACTCGATGCGGCCATTCAAGCCGGAGATCGAGGGATCGATGCGCGTGTCCTTGGCATGCACGTGATAGATCGCACCGTCGAGCGCCGGGATCGCCTTCAGCGGGTCGGCGCCCATCCACATGAGATGGCTCGGATCGAAATTGACGCCGACGGTATCGCCGACGGCGTCCTTGAGGCGCTGAAAGGTCTCCACGCTGTAGACGTTCTGATGGCCATGCAGCTCCAGGCATAGTTTGCGGATCCCCAGGCCATTGGCGTACGAGACCAGTCCGCGCCAGTACGGGATGAGCACCTCCTCCCACTGATAGGCCAGGATGGTCTGCATCTCCGCGGGCCAGCTGGTGGTGACCCAGTTGGCGTTGGCGTCGCCGGGACCGCCGGGGCAGCCCGACATCATCACCACGCGCTCGACACCCAATAGGCTCGCGAGCTTGACGGTCTTCTCCGTGACTTCGCGATGCCGGCGGCCGTGCTCGCCGGGATGCACGGGGTTGCCGGAGCAATTGAGGGCGCTCAGCGCGATGCCGTGGTCTTTGAGACGGGCGAGGAACTCGCGCCGCGCGGACTCGCTTTCCAGCATCCGATCGAGCTTCAGATGCGGCGCGCGCGACCAGTTGCCGCCGGCGAATTCCAGGCGCTCGATGCCGAGCTCGGCCGCGGTGCTCACGAGCTCGTCGATGCCGAGGTCGCCAAGGCTGTCGGTGATCATGCCAATCTTCATGGGATTCCTCGAAAAGTCAGAGCCCGGCAGCACGAACGGCGTTCGAGAGGAAGTCGTAGCCCATCCTCGCATAGGTGAGCGGATGGGCCTTGGCCGGGTCCTGCTCAGCCTCGACCACCAGCCAGCCCTGGTAGCGCGCGGCCTTCAAAACCCGAAGCACGGCCGCGAAATCGATCGCGCCGTCGCCGGGCACGGTGAAGACACCGTCCACCACCGCATCGAGGAAGCTGCGATCGGCCTTGCGCACGGCCGCCAACACCTTGGAGCGTACATCCTTGCAGTGGACGTGGCAGATCCGAGCGATGTGGCGTTTGGCGACGACGGCGGGATCAGCGCCGGCATAGACGAGGTGACCGGTGTCGAGCAGCAATCCGACGCTCCCGCCGGTCGAGCGCATGAGCCGGTCGATCTCGCCCTCGCTCTCCACCACCGTGCCCATATGGTGGTGGTAGGCCATGCGGACACCGCGCTCGGCGAGATGATCGGCGACGGCGGTCAGCCGCTCGGCAAATCCCGGCCAGTCGGACTCTGAAATGCGGGGTCGCTGGGTCACCGGCCGCCCGCGCTCGCCCGCGACACCGCCGGTCGTCTCCGCGAACACCATGACCGTCGATCCCATGTCCGAGAGCAATCGCAAGTGCGACTCCATGGCGCGGAGCTCCTCGGCAGTCGTGCGCTCCAGGAGCCGGCCGCTGTACCAGCCGGAGATCATCGCGAGCCCGTGGCGGTCGAGGATCGGGCGAAGCACGGCACTCGCGCGCGGAAACTTGTTGCCGAGCTCGATCCCGGCATAGCCGGCCTCGCGGGCTTCGGCCAAGCACGTCTCCAGCGGCGTCTTCCCGCCGAGCTCCGGCAGGTCGTCGTTCGACCATGTGATGGGATTGATACCGATGCGGACGGACATATTGCCTATTTTGGCAAATGCGTGGCCTGACCGATACCCCCTCGCCTCCCATGGGTTAGAGAGGCTAAAAGCATGCGTCGGTTTCCAGAGCTTAAGGATCCCCTTTGACCCGTTCGCGTTCCATCGTCGTGTTCGATCTGGGCGGCGTGCTCATCGATTGGAATCCGCGGCATCTTTATCGCAAGCTTTTCCCGGGTGACGAAGCGGCGATGGAAGTGTTCCTCGCCACCGTCTGCACGCAGGAATGGAACGAGCATCAGGATGCCGGTCGACGCTTCTCGGAGGCGGCAGCGCTGCTCTCAGCCCAGCACCCTCACCACGCCGAGTTGATCGAAGCCTATGGCGCACGCTTCGACGAGATGATGCGGGGCCCGATCGAGGGAACCGTGACCATTCTCAAGGCCCTGCACGGTCGCGGAGTGCCGCTCTACGCGCTCAGCAACTGGTCCGCGGAGACGTTCCCACTGGCGGCCAAGCGCTTCGATTTCCTCCAGCTGTTCCGTGGCACGGTGATTTCAGGAGAAGTCGGCGTGATAAAGCCGGATCCGCGGATTTTTCGAATCCTACTGGAGCGGCACCGGATTGAGCCGGGCGAAGCCGTCTATATCGACGACAACCCGCGGAATGCCGAGGCCGCGCGCGCTTTCGGCATTCACGGCATTCATTTCACCGATCCCACCAAGCTGCACCGCGAACTTGAGGACTTGAGACTTCTCTGAGTTTGCGAGAGGGTAAGGCCTGCGGGGGAGGCTTGGGGATGGCGGGCGCGGCAACCTCGCTCGAGGTGCGCGAAGTCGACGTTTTCTACGGCACGCTCCAGGTGCTGAACCGAGTGTCGCTGTCGGCGCGCGGAGGGGAATTTATCGCCTTGCTGGGGTCCTCGGGCTGCGGCAAGACCACGCTGCTGCGAGCCATCTGCGGCTTCGTTCCGGTCGAGCGCGGCGTGATCGCGGTCGGTGGCGGCGACATCACAAAACTGCCACCCGACAAGCGTAACATGGCGATGGTGTTCCAATCCTACGCCCTCTGGCCGCACATGACGGTGGCGCAGAACATTGGCTATGGCCTGAAGCTGCGCGGAGCGAGCCGCACCACCATCGCAGATCGGGTCGAGCAGATGCTCGCCATGCTGCGCCTCGGGGGGCTCGGTGCCCGCAAGGTGACGGAGCTTTCGGGCGGCCAGCGGCAGCGTGTCGCCTTGGGCCGCGCGCTTGCCATCAGCCCGCAGATCCTGCTGCTGGACGAGCCGCTCTCGAACCTCGACGCGCGGGTGCGCGAGCAGGTGCGGCACGAGATCAAGACGCTCCAGCGCGACCTCGGCATCACCACCGTGCATGTCACCCACGACCGCGAGGAAGCCATGGTGATGGCGGACCAGATCGCCATCCTGGATGCCGGGCGGGTCGCGCAGGTGGGCGCGCCCGAGGAGGTCTACAACCGCCCGAACTCACCGTTCGTCGCGAGCTTCATGGGCGCGGGGAATGCCATCAAACTGCCCGCGGAGCCCAATGGCCGGATGGTGCTGATCCCCGAGGGACCGCACAACAGCGCCGCCACCATCGACGCGACGACGGTCGATGGCGCCGCGCTCGAGCGTCTCGCGGGCGCCCGCGGTCTCGTGGCCTTCTTCCGCAGCGAGGACGCGCGCCTGCAAGCGGCCGAGACGCACGCCAATGGCAGCCTCGTCCTGCGCGGCGAGATCGTGCAGGCGTCGTACCCAGGCGGCTACTACCGCTATGCCATCAAGGTCGGCAGCGACCAGTTCCTGGTGGACGATGCGCGACGGCACGCCGTAGGCGAGCCAATCGGCATCGCGCTGTCACTCTCGGCCTTGCACTTCTATCCCGAGGCCGCGGCCTCGCTCGCATCTCCGGCTTTGCATTGAGAAAAGGGAGGCTACTCATGAAACGGCTCATGCTGCTCGGCACCGCGATGGCGGTGGGCTTGGCGCTCTCGGCAGCACCCACGCTCGCCCAGCGCAAGATCACGCTCAACGTCATCACCGCCGGCGACCAAAACATGGTGGACTACGTCAAGGACTACCTGGCGCCGCAGTTCGAGAAGGATCATCCCGACGTTACCGTGAAAGCGGTCGGCACCGGGCCCGGCGATGCGGGCTCGCAGAAGATCTACGAGAAGCTGGTGGCGGAGAAGAACAACGACGCCTGGGACATCGACGTCGCCGTCATTCACCAGAAGGCCGCGGGGCTAATGGTGAACGAGCAGCTGCTGGCGCCCTACGTGAAGGACGTCTCCACCGGCAAGTTCGTGACGTCGGCCGCGGCTTCCAACTCGCTCGGCGCCGACGTCAGGGGCTACGTCATACCCATGTTCAACAGCCAGACGGCGATCGCCTACAACGGCGATATGGTGAAGGAGGTACCCGGCACCTACGACGAGCTCGTCAAATGGGTGGACGCGAACCCGAACAAGTTCGGCTACAACGGCATCAAGGGCGGCATGTCCGGCGTCAGCTTCGTGGTGGGCTGGATCTACGCCTACGCGCCCGACGCCGACAAGCTGATGAAGGGGCCCTATGACGCCAACGTGAAGAACAGCTGGGACCCCGCCTTCGCCAAACTGAAGGACTTCAACAAGAAGGTCGTGCTGACGCCCGGCAACGCCGGCACGCTCGACATGCTGGGCCGCGGCGAGATCGCGATGGGGCCGGTTTGGGTCGACATGTTTTACACCTGGCAGGCCGACGGGAAGCTGCCGCCGAGCGTGAAGCTCAAGCTGATCGGGCCGGGCATGCCGGGGCAGCCCATGTACTACGTGGTGCCCGCCAAGGCTGCGAACGCGAAGGTCGCCGAGCAATTCATCGAGCTCGCGACCAGCCCGAAGGTGCAGGCCGAGGGCATCGTGAAAAAATTCAACTGGTACCCCGGCATCGACGCGACCGCCGTCAAGGCTCAGCTCGACGAGGCCACCTGGAACAAGCTCTTCGTCGACGTGACGCCGCAGGACCTTTCGACCAAGGGCAAGAGCTTCCCGATCGCGCCCTACTTCAACGACATCCAGGAAGGCTACGAGAAAAAGGTGCAGTGAGCGGCGCCCAAGGAAGCAGGAACGCTTCAGCGCCGAGGACACGGGGTTCGCAGAGGGCGTCCGTTGGCATGCGCACGCATCTGTGCGTCCTTCGACTCGGCGCTCTGCGCCGGCTCAGCATAAGGACGCATCATTTGTGCGGCTAAGAAATTTCCTCATCCTGAGCCACGGCCCGGAGGGCCGTGAGTCGAAGGACGCACCACGGTCGCACAGCACCAACCTGCGCCCTGCCCTGCATCCTCAGCGGATCCTCTGCGTCCCCCGAGCCAAGGCTCGTCATTCGGCAATCGACGATGCGTGAATCGCGACTGGTGATGGTTTTGCTGGTGCTGCCGGCGTTGGCGGTGGTGCTGGCACTCTTCGTCTATCCGCTCTCGCTTTCGGTGATCTCGGCCTTCACGACCAGGACGGGTGAGGCGACGCTCGACAATTTCGCCAAGACTGCCGAGCTCTACCGCGACGACATCGTCTTCACCTTCGTGATCGTGGCGATCTCAACCGCCTTCATCGGCGCAACATCGGCGGCGATCGGCGGTTATCTCGTGCTCGGCGAGAATCCGCGAGCGGTCGCGGCGCTCAAGTGGCTCTATCGCTGGCCGCTCTTCATTCCGTTCATCGTGGCGGCGCAGTGCATGCGCACGTTCCTTGCCAAGAACGGCATCATGAACAACACCTTCGATACGCTGGGCATCATCGATGTGCACAATGCCGTGGGCTTGCTCGATTGGCGCGGCATCATCGTGACGTTCGTCTGGAAGCAAACGCCGTTCGTGGCGCTGCTGGTCGCGGGCGCGATGGCTTCGCTCGACCGCGCCACCATCGAGGCCGCGCGCAATCTGGGTGCGAGCCGACTGCGCATCTTGATCGAGATCGTGCTGCCGCAGGTGAGCTCGGCGATGGTGGTGGGGCTCATCCTTTCCTTCGTCACCATGCTCTCGGTCTTGTCGGTGCCGATCATGATCAGCGGCGGCGCGCCCACGATGATCACGGTGGACATGGCCTTCCGCATCAACTCCTACAGCGACTACGGCGTCGCCAATGCGCTCGGCTTGATTTCCTATGCCATGACCGGCGCCGCGGCTTGGGTCTATCTGAGGCGCGGCGTCGCGAGCGGAGGGCGGATTTGAGGGCCGCGCTTGCCTGGCTGTTGCGCGGTGCCTCG
The DNA here is from genome assembly GCA_035938015.1 of Allostellaceae bacterium. Lineage (GTDB taxonomy): Bacteria > Pseudomonadota > Alphaproteobacteria > ATCC43930 > CGMCC-115725 > DASZHJ01. The sequence continues at coordinate 2,890 of DASZHJ010000060.1, read as the reverse complement.
CTCGGCGCCGTCGCCTTCCTGATCTTCGGCCCCATCCTCAATCTGGCGCTCTGGGCGGTCGCGGTGCAGTGGTACTTCCCCTACAAGCTGCCGCTCACCTACGGACTCAAATACTGGTACGAGGTGTTCAAGCCGCGCAGCGACGCAATCGAATCGCTGACCACTAGCGTGCTGATCGCGGTCTTCACCGTGGCGGCCTGTCTGGTGCTGGCGATACCCGCGGGCTACGCGCTGGCGCGCGGTCGCTTGCCCTGGCGCGGGGCCATCCTGCTGGCCTTCCTGCTGCCGCAGGCGATCCCGAGCCTCGCCGTTTATTTCAACGTGGCGCGCATTTTCTACACGGTGGGGCTCAACGGCACGATCGCGGGCGTGGTGCTCGTGCACACGGTGCACGGCCTGGTCTTCGCGGTCTGGATCGCCGCTGCCGCTTTTGCCGCGGTAGACCACGAGCTCGAGCTCGCCGCGCGCAACATGGGCGCCTCGGCGCTGCGCGGCTTCCTTACGGTGACGCTGCCGCTGGCGGCGCCGGGCATCATGGCGAGCGCCATCTTCGTATTCCTGGAATCGCTCGACGAGTTCACCGGCACCTATTTCGTGGGCGTGCCCGATGTCACTACCCTGCCGCTGCTGATGTTCACCGCGAGCGTCGCCGGCAACTACCAGATCGCCGCCATCACGGCGCTGATTCTGCTCGTGCCGTCCGTGGGGTTCATGCTGTTCATCGAGCGGTTCCTGAAATCCGACGTGCTGGCGAAGGTAGGCGGATAATCAAGCCAGATCTCGGGAGATCGTCTCACTCCATGTGCGCTCAGCAACGGCGTTTCCATTCTCAAGCGCGGTCAAGCTGCCGGACAAAAAGAAACTGTCCCGGTCGCAACGCATTTCCGTGCGGGTGCGGACCGCGATCCGCCAACCGTCGCGGCCCATCTCATAGGACTGCGTGATCAGATAGCGCGCCGACAAGGGATCGTCGTCGCGGATGGTCAGCTCGCGCTTTACGCTCTGCGACAGCTCGGTGCCGATCTCGTCGAAGCGGAGGACGCCTTCGCCGAAGAGGCCGCCAACACCCTCGGTCACATAAGTGGTCTCACCGGTCACGTGATCTTGCAGGCTGTAGCGGCGAACTAAGCCATTGCCGATCTGCGTCATGGGTGCCGATGGACCGCTCGCGGGCGGCTCGAACTCGACGGGCAGCGACGCGCCACCACCTTGCCGCAGGGGCAACGCCAGAACGCTGTCGCCGGTGCGGATCGTCAGCGTCGCCGGATAGGGCGCGGGCCAGACGATCGGCCAATAAGCCGTCGCGATCGACAGCCGGATGCGATGCCCCGGAAGGAACCGATGACCGCAGTCGTTCAACTTGACACTGACATGGTCATAGCGCCCAGGCTCCAACGGCTCCGGATGCTCGTGGCCGCCTCGGTGCGTGAGATTGAGCACCTGGTAGCTGACGCGCGTGACGCGGCCGTCGGGCGCGACATCGGAAAGCCGCGCCGCAAGCTGAGCGACGGGGGCGTCCGCTGAGAGCTCGAGGCGCAGCGTCGGCGCACCCAGGACAGAGGCCTCCTGAGGCAGCGCGGCCGTCTCGAAGACGAGAGCGCTGCCATCGTCAAGTCGCTGGTCCGTCGGATTTTCGCCGACGCAGCCCGCTCCCATCCATTCGCCGGCGGCCTTGCCGTGGCTCTGGGGCGAGCGGATCGCGAATTCGCTTCGGTCCCGTGGTCGCTCGCCTAAGCTTCGATCCGGCCGCAGGTACAACGGCATCGCCCTGATATTGGCAGAGGGATATGTGACCTCGCCGACCCAGCGTCCGGGGGTCTGGGTGCGGGTAGCCTCGGGCGGCACCGGGTCCTCCAGATAGGCGCGCAGCATCGGCTCGCGCATGATCCCGGTATCGCGACCCCTGAGCCAGTGGTCCCACCAGCGCACCGCCTCTTGGAGGAAGCCGATCGCCGGACCGGGCACGCCGTCCTGCGGATAGATATGGCCCCAGGGACCGATTATACCGAGCCGCGGAACCTTCAGCCCAGCAAGCAGTCTTGGCACGGCGTTGGTGTAGCTGTCGGCCCAGCCGCCGACCGCGAGCACCGGGCAATCGATCGCCGCGAAGTCCTCGCAGACCGAGCCGTGCTTCCAGTACTCGTCATAGCGCTGGTGAGCGAGCCAGAGCGCAGGAAAAAACGGCAAGGTCTCGATCCGCTTAAGCCATCGATCGCGCCAGCTCGGGCCCATGATCACTGGGTCGGGCGGGCGCGCCTGGAAAGCCAGCATGATGCTGCCCCACCAGAGATTATCGTTCAGCACACAGCCACCCATGTAGTGGACGTCGTCGGTATACCGGTTGTCCGTCGAGCAGACCGTGATGATCGCCCTGAGCGCCGGCGGCCGCCGCGCCGCCACCTGGAGCGCGTTGAACCCGCCCCAGGATTTCCCCATCATGCCGATCGCGCCCGTGCACCAAGGCTGCACCGCGATCCAGGCGATGACCTCGAGTGCGTCGTCCTGCTCCTGTTTCAGGTATTCGTCCGCCAAGTGGCCGTCGGATTCGCCGGAGCCCCGCATGTCCACGCGGACCGCGGCATAGCCCTCTTGCGCGAAATAACCGTGCATCGGCTCGTCACGCGCCCGCGTCCCGTCGCGCTTGCGATAGGGGATGTATTCGAGAATGGCGGGGACCGGCTCCTGCCGCGCCCGCTCGGGAAGCCACAAGCGCGCGCCGAGCCGACAGCCGTCGCTTAGGGTGATCCAAATGTGTTCCTCAACTCGGATGGCCATGAGGCGAGCTCCGCGGCTACAGATCGACCGCACGTCCGGTCTTCGAACTCTCCAGCGCCGCTTCCGCCAGCACCAACGCTCGAACGCCGTCGACACCGGCCACCATCGGCTGCTT
>DASZHJ010000059.1:0-15150 GCA_035938015.1 Allostellaceae bacterium | reverse complement strand
CGTCCTCGCTCAGGATCAAGAGCCGCGCGCCCGGCTGCAGGAACAGCGCCAGCCGCGCGAGCGGCCGGCCGTGCAGCGTCAGCGGCGTGCACTCCGCGAGCGGCCAGCCCATTCGCGCCGCCGCCAGGCTGAAGGCGCTGGGTGCGGGAAGGACCAGCATGGCCTCGCGGCCGAAGCGCCGCAGCAGCAACGCGCCGACGCCATACCAGAGCGGATCGCCGCTCGCGAGCACCACCACGCGCCTGTCTTTCTGCGCCGCGATCTCCGGCAGGGTTTCCGTAATCGGCTGGCGCCAGGTCAGGCGCTCGGCGCGACCCCTGGGCACCATGGCCAAATGCCGCTCGCCGCCCACCAGCACCTCGGCATGCTCGACCAGAGTGCGCGCCGGGCGCGTGAGGCCGTCGAGCCCGTCCTCGCCGATGCCGATGACCGTAAGCCAGCTCACCGCGCCCGCTCCGCGAGCGCGTTCACCGCCGCGGCGGCGATCGCGCTGCCGCCGCGCCGACCCAACAGCGTCACGAAGGCGAGGCCGAGCGGGTTTTGGGCGAGTGCCGCCTTGGCCTCGGCGGCGCCCACGAATCCCACGGGAAATCCCAGGACGATGGCTGGTCCTGGGGCACCGGCAGCGATCATCTCGAGCAGATGGAAGAGGGCCGTCGGCGCGTTGCCGATCGCCACCACGGCGCCCGCGAGATCGGGCCGCCAGAGCTCCACCGCAGCGGCCGTGCGCGTGGTCCCGAGCTTGCGCGCGAGCCGAGGCACCCGCCGGTCGTTGAGCAGGCAGCGAACTTGAATGCGGCGTTGAATGCCGGCGGCAACCATCTCCGAGTCCACCAGGACCGGCACGCCGCCAGCGATAGCAGCATTCGCGCGCCCCACGGCGTCCGCGGACCAGCGAAGGTCCTTCAGCAGATCCGGTTCGCCGCTCGCGTGCACAAGGCGCAGTGCCAGCGCGCGGAGGCCACGCGGGATGGGCGCGAGATCGACTTCCCGTCGGATCAGCGAGAAGGAGCGGCGGTAGATGGCGGTGGGGTCTTTGAGATAGCGGTAGCGAGTCGGGCCCGACAATCGCTTCTTCGAGGTCCGGGCCACCGCGGCGCGCCGCACCACTTCGCCGGCGACGCCGAGCACCCAGCCCTCCTCGTCCTCGACCCGTCGGCGGTCCGCCCGTGAGAGCGTGGGATCGCCTGCGAGCAGGCTTGCCAGGGCACCGCGCGCATCGAGCGCCGCGAAGTGGGCAGCGAGATGCCGGACCTGGGCGGAGTCCTTGACCTCGCCCGCGCGGGCGGGCGCTGGCACCAGAGAGGGATAGATCTCCGCCATCACCACGCAAGCGTGGCCCCCGCCGGCCGGTGCGGCAAGCCCGGTCTCGAACGGCCAGACCCGGATGTGCTGCCGAAGAGCGGGATCGCCGCGGAGCGCGCGGAGCACGGGGATCCCGGTCAAGGCCTGGCCGCCGGCGGAGCCCGTGCCCGCGAGTTTCCAGCCGGGCTGCGGTCCGCGCATGCGGCGGTCGACCAGGCGATGCTCCGGAAAGGCGTCGGCGCTGTGCCGGCGGTGATGCTTCGGCTGGAGGAACCGGCCTGCGGCGCCCGCCGGGCAACTCCAGAACGGATAAGCCTCGCCGGTGAGCCGGCGATTGAGGTCGGCGGCCACGGCGAAGCGGTTGTTGCGGTTGTCGGGCTCGTCGACGAGCAAACGGGCGATCTCGTCCCAGACGGCGCGCCAGGGCGCGCCGGGAAGCCCGAGGCGCGTGGCGAGCCCTGCGGGATAGCCGAACGGGAAATCGAAACCCGCGAGCACGCGCTCGCCGCGCGCGAGGCTCCCGATGAAGAGCCCGCGCAGCACGGCAGCGGCGTCGCGGCGGGTCGCCAGGTTCTCCAGCAGTACAGGCCGCGCGTCCCGCCGATGACGCCGCTGCGCTGCGATCCAGATGCTGTCGGCACCCAGCTTCGGCGTCGCCGCCGCGCTCCAATCAACCGTCACATAAAGATCGAAGAGGGCTCGCCTGCCCAAGGCTCAGCCCGAGTCCGGCCGATGCTGGCCGTTATGCGCGTGACCGTGATTGTGGTCATGGTCGTGATCGTGGTGATGATGATCGCCGGTGCCGATGCCGCTGACGTGATGGTGATGGGCCTCCTGCGGCGCGCCGGCGGCGGTTTCGTAGCCGATGACCTGGGTTCGGTACTTGCAGAGCTGGCAGTTCATGGCGGGGGCGCCGTCGGTGGCCTCGCTCACCCGCTCGGCGAAGCAGTCCAACACCAACGGATGGTCGTTGAGATAGGGCGCTTTCAGAAACTCGATCTCGGGATGATCGGCCGCGACGCGGTCGGTCTCGTCGTAGATCCGCTTCACCAGCACGCCCGTGAAGAGGAAGTACGGGAATACGATGATCCGCGCGAAACCCATCCGCAGCGCCCGGCGCAACGCCGGCTCGACCCGCGGATGCGCCACGCCGCTGAAGGCGACCTCGGCCCAGCCAAAGCCCATGCCTTCCCAGAGGAAGCGCGCGACCTTGGCGATGTTGCTGTTGGCGTCGGGATCGTTGGTCCCGCGCCCGACCACTACCAGCAGGGTCTGATCGCGCGGCACGGCCGATCCCGCCGCAGCCACCGCCTGCGCGATGCGGTCGGCCGCCGCGCGCAGCAGCTTGGGCTCGATCGCGAGCTCGCGCCCGAAACGCACCTCGATCTCGGGATTGGCGGCGGCGAAGCTATTGATTTCCCAGGGCAGGTCGTTCTTGACGTGCGCCGCGGCGAACAGCATGCCTGGCACCGCGATGATGCGCCGGGCGCCGCGGCTCTTCAGCGTGTCGAGGCCGTCGCGAATGACCGGCCGGGCGAACTCGAGATAGCCGGTCTCGACATCGTGGGCGGGAAGCCGCGCCTTGAGGGCTCCCACGAGTCGCTCGAACTCCCGGATCGCCCCCTCGTCGCGGCTGCCGTGGCCGCACACCATCACCGCGGTCTCGCTCATGCCTGGCTGCTCCGAGTTGGGTCGCTTTGTAGGTACCCGCGATTGACGCCGCCGCTCCACGCGCCGATGCTGGCGAAGCTATGTTTCCGCTCTTCGCGGCCGATCCCACGCGGTTCGATCCGCTGCTGTTGTTGCTGGCGGCGCTCGTGCTCGACGCCGGCATTGGCGATCCCGCGGCGATATTCCGCCGCCTGCCGCACCCGGTGGTGTTGGTGGGGCTGCTGATCGGACGACTCGAGCAGCACCTCAACCGCCAGGACCACTCGGACCGCGATCGCCGGCTCGGAGGGATCGCAACGGTGATCGCGGTCGTTGCAGTTGCGGCGGGGGCGGGCGCCCTCATCGACGCGCTGGCGGCGCGGTCCGTTTGGGGTGCCGTGGCCGAGACCGTGGTGCTCGCGGTTCTGCTGGCCCAGCGAAGCCTTTATGACCACGTGGCAGCGGTCGCTTCGGCGCTCGACCACGAGGGCCTGGCGGGCGGGCGCGACGCGATCCGTCACATCGTCGGCCGCGATCCCGCCAGTCTCGACGAGGATGGTGTCTCCCGCGCCGCTATCGAATCGCTTGCCGAGAACTTCAGCGACGGTGTGGTGGCGCCGGTCTTCTGGTTCCTGGTGCTGGGTCTGCCGGGGATTTGCGCCTACAAGGCGGTCAACACTCTCGACAGCATGATCGGCCACCGGTCCCAGCGCTATCGCGCCTTTGGCTGGGCGGCGGCGCGGCTCGACGATGCCGCGAATTTTGTGCCGGCGCGCCTCGCGGGCTTGCTGATCGCGATCGCGGGCACGCTGATGCCGCATGCCAGCGGCCGGGACGCGCTCATCATCATGGTTCGTGACGGCCACAAGCACCGCTCGGTCAATGCCGGCTGGCCCGAGGGCGCCATGGCGGGCGCCCTCGACCTCTCGCTCGCGGGTCCGCGGAACTACGGCGGGGAGCTGGTGGCGGATCCCTGGATTGGCGAGGGCAGCGAGGACGCGGGCCCCGACGGTATCCGCCGCGCGCTCGGCCTGTTCGTCGTCGCCTGCGTCGTCGAGGCCGCGCTCGTCGGTCTTGTGGCGCTGCTGCGCGACGGACTCTGAAGCCTCAGCGCGCACGCGCGATCTCCAAAAGGCGGCCGACGTCCAGATGCGCCTCGCAGTGGTCGGCGAGCGCATCCAGCGCCGAGTCGATCCGCGTCTCGTAGACGAGCGCCGCGTCCGCCTTGCCGCCGAGCCGCTCGAGAAAGGCCCGGCGAAAGCCATCGCCCGCGAAGATGCCGTGCACGTGGCAGCCCATGATCCGGCCGTCGGCGGAAACGGCGCCGTCGAGGCGACTGCCGAGCCGCAGCATCGGCCGGAGCGCGCCGGGTCCATCGGTGCGTCCCACATGCATCTCGTAGCCGGCGATGGCGGCGCTGCTGCGGAGCTCCACCCCGGTGACCTGCTGCAGGGCTTTTTCGGAGGTCAGGATGGTATCAACCTCCAGCAAACTCAGGCCCTGCGCCTCGCCGGCGAGGCCCTCGATGCCCGAGGGGTCGGCGATGCCGCGGCCCAGCATCTGGTAGCCCGCGCAGAGCCCTAGCACCGCGCCGCCGCGACGGACGTGCGCGAGAATATCGATGTCCCAGCCCTCCGCCCGGAGCGCCGAGAGATCGGCGAGCGTCGCCTTCGAGCCGGGCAGCAAAATAAGATCGCAAAGCGGCAGCGGACGCCCCGGCTGGACCAGCTCGACGGCCACGTCCGGCTCGGCGCGCAGGGGGTCGAGGTCGTCGAAATTGGCGATCCGCGGCAGGCGCGGTACCGCGATCCGGAACCGGCCGGCGCGAGCGGGCGCCGGCATGCGCTCGAGAGCGAGCGCATCCTCCGCCGGCAGCTCATGGGCGCGCGCGAACCAGGGCACCACGCCGAGACAGCCGAGGCCGGTGACGCGCCGGATCGCCTCGATGCCGCCTGCGAACAGCGAGACGTCGCCGCGGAACTTGTTGACGATCACGCCCTTGAGGCGCTCTCGCTCGGCCGGGGGCAGGAGCAGATGCGTGCCGCAGATCTGTGCCAGCACGCCGCCCCGTTCGATGTCGCCGACCAGCACCACCGGCACGTCCGCCGCTTCCGCGAATCCCATGTTGGCGATGTCGCCCGCGCGCAGATTGACCTCGGCCGGGCTGCCGGCACCCTCCACGAGCACGAGGTCGGCGCCCGCCGCAAGAAGCTCGAAGCTCTGCAGCACCCTTGGCAACAGCCCCGCGCGCAGCGTTTGATAGTCGCGCGCGGCTGCCGTGCCGAGCACGCGGCCCGTGACCACCACCTGGGCGCCGCGCTCCGACTGCGGCTTCAGCAGCACGGGGTTCATATGCACCGAAGGCGCCACCCCCGAGGCGCGCGCCTGTAGCGCCTGGGCGCGGCCGATCTCGCCGCCTTCCGCCGTCACGGCGGCGTTGTTGGACATGTTCTGTGGCTTGAAGGGGCGCACGCCGAGGCCGCGGCGGGCGAAGACGCGCGCGAGCCCCGCCGTGAGGAGGGATTTCCCCACGTCGGAGCCCGTGCCTTGGAGCATCAGCGCAGGCACCCTCCGCGCGAGGTGAGGGGCTGCGCTCATCTCTCCTCGTTCTGAGTCCCTGAGGCTAGCGGCCGGCGACCTGGCGAAGCGCGGTGCGCAGATTTTCGGCGCCGGGATTCTTCACAGCCCGTCGCAGCACGATGTCCTGAGCCGTGACATTGGGGCCGTAGTAGACGTGATCCTGTTCCGTGCGCGGCTTGACGATGCCGCCTTGGATCGCGACTCCGCCGAAGAGCCCGGCGGATTCCGCGAGCGCGTAAATGTCCGCCCCGCCCGCGGCTGTAGTCGAGGCCTCGGCCCCCCCACCCAGCGTTACCACCGCGATACCCGCCTCGGCGCCGATCTTGAACTCGGCCCGCATGATCGCGTTGAGCGCCTTCTCGTTCATGATGATGAGCATGATCTTGGAGACCTCGAGCCCGATCTGCAGGCCGAAGGAGCCCGCGCCCATCGCATAGAAGGCGGGATAGCTCCAGCTGCCGGTCTTCGGGTCGCGGCTCAAGAGCACGCCCGTGCCGCCCTGGGCGCCGAAGATGAACCCGCCCTTCACGAGCGTGGGAATGATCAGGACGCCGCGCGCCCGGTGCAACAGGTCGCGCGCGTTGGCCGCCACGCCTGAGCCCGAGCTTAGGTGTTGGACGGCGACCACGGAATCGTCCACCACCTGTTGTTCGTCGCTTGCTCTGGCGAATTGCGGGATCGCCAACGCGAGCGCCGCCACCGCCACCATCAGAATGCGCCTCATGGGTCTTGTTCCTCCTGCTTATGGTTAGAACTCGATGCCTGCCTGCGCCTTGACGCCGGCCCGGAACGGATGCTTCACGAGCTTCATCTCCGTGACAAGGTCTGCGATCTCGATGAGCTCGGGCTTGGCATTGCGGCCGGTGACGACGACGTGAAGGTCGCGCGGCTTGGTTTTGAGCGCGGTCACCACCTCCTCGACCGGCAGGTAGTCGTAGCGTAGCACGATGTTGAGCTCGTCGAGCAACACGAGGCGATAGGCGGGATCGCCGATCATGGCCTTGGCGAGCCCCCAGGCTGCGCGGGCGGCGGCGATGTCGCGGGCGCGGTCCTGGGTCTCCCAGGTAAAGCCCTCGCCCATGGCCCGCATGGTGACGAGATCCGGATACCGAGCCAGCACCGTGCGCTCGCCGGTGCTCCAGGCGCCCTTCACGAACTGCACGATCCCCACGCGCATGCCGTGACCGAGGCAGCGCAGCACCAGACCGAAGGCGGCAGTGGATTTTCCCTTGCCGGTGCCGGTGTGCAGGATGATGAGGCCGCGCTCCTCGGTCTTGGTGGCAAGGATGCGGTCGCGTGCCGCCTTGCGCTTGGCCGCCTTCTCGGCATGGCGACGGTTGATCTCATCCTCGAGGTCGCGGGCGTCCTCGCTCATGCTCCCGCGCTCCCCGCAATATCCGCAAGCTCGGTCCGCAGGCTGTTCCGGCGCGGCGTCCAGAGGCTGCGGTCGATCGCCTCCCCGAGCCGCTGGGCCATCTCGCGGAGCGCGTCCGGATTGTGCTCGGTCAGGAATCGCCGGACGGCCGCGTCGCCCAGATAGGCGTCGTAGACCATGTCGAAATGGTGGTTCTTGACCGCCCGCGCGGTGGCCGCGAAAGCGAACAGGTAATCCACCGTCGCCGCCATCTCGAAGCCGCCCTTGTAGCCGTGGCGCATCATGCCGGCGATCCAGGTCGGATTGACCACGCGCGCCCGCACGACGCGGCCAATCTCCTCGTCGAGCGTGCGGATCTGCGGCCGCTCCGGTCGCGAGTGGTCGTTGTGATAGACCACCGGCGTCGCCCCCGCGAGATGGCGCACCGTCGCCGCGAGCCCGCCCTCGAACTGGTAGTAGTCGTCGCTGTCGAGGAGATCGTGCTCGTGGTTGTCCTGGTTCTGCACGACCGCCTCGACGTCGCGAAGTCGCGCGCGGAAACCCTCGCGGTCCTCGGCGCCCTCCGCTCCGGCGCCATAGGCGTGAGCGCCCCAGGCGAGGTAGGCCTCGGCGAGGTCGCCATCGTCCTTCCAGGTCCGCTCGTCGATCAGCGTCTGCAGGCCCGCGCCGTAGGCTCCAGGCTTTGAGCCGAACACGCGGGTGCCGGCGCGGCGCTCGGCTTCCGCCGTGGGTACGCCTTTCGCCACGAGTGCCGCGCGGTCGGTCGCTACGCGCTCGGCGAGCGGATTGACTTCGCGTGCCTCATCCAGCGCCGCCACCGCGCGCGCCGCGCTGTCGACGAGATCGATCAAATTGGCGAAGGCGTCGCGAAAGAAGCCGGAGACGCGGAGCGTCACGTCGACCCGCGGACGGTCGAGGAGCGTGGCGGGCAAGATCTCGAATCCGACCACGCGACCGGTGCTCGGCTCCCAGCGTGGCCGCACGCCCATGAGCGCCAGCGCCTGCGCGATGTCGTCGCCGCCGGTGCGCATGTTCGCCGTGCCCCAGGCGGAGAGCGCCATGCGGCGGGGATAGGCGCCCTGCTCCTGGGCGTGCCGCGCCACCAGCAGCTGCGCCGATTTCCAGCCGAGCGCCCAGGCCGCTTGGGTCGGCAACGCCCGCGCGTCGACCGAATAGAAGTTGCGGCCCGTGGGCAGCACTTCCGGCCGCCCCCGGCTCGGTGCTCCCGACGGCCCCGGCGGCACGAAGCGGCCGGCGAGCCCCGAGAGCAGGCCCCCGATCTCCGCATCGCCGCAGGCATCGAGGCTGGGCGCGAGCTTCGCTGCAAGCTCTCCGAGCACGATGCCGCTGCTCTCGAGCTTTGCCTCTATCCCCCTCCCAACCCTCCCCCTCAAGGGGAAAGGGGCTATCGAGCTTTTCGTCACCACTTTCCCCTCCCCCCTTGAGGGGGAGGGTTGGGGTGGGGGGTCGCCAGTGCACGCTTCCTTGATGAGTTCGCGCGCGAATCCTTCCAGCCGCTCGACGGTATCGCCGACGGTCCGCCAAGGCGCGTCACCCGCGAGTACGTCCGGACGCGGTCCTTGCCATTTCGCGCTCAAATCGCAATCCAGCGGATCGAATCCGAGACCGAGATTCTCGGCGAGGGCGCGCAGGAGCGAGGCCTGCTCGGGCGCGACCCCGCGCGGCAAGCGCGCCAACGCGAGCAGCAGATCCGTCCGCGCGTCACCCTTCGGGCTCGCGCCGAAGACATGCAAGCCGCCGCGGATCTGCCGCTCCTTGAGCTCGCAGAGATAGCCGTCCAGCTTGGGCAATGCCGAGGCCGCGGTCTCCGCGGGCGCAATGCCGCAATCCTCGGCGACGCCGCTTGCTCGCGCCGCCGCCAAGATGCGCTCGGCGAGCGGCTTTACGCGGCGGGGATCGCCGGCCGCCGCCTCGAAGTACTCGTCGATCAGCCGCTCGAGCTCGGCTTGCACGCCGTAGCTCCCCGCCCGCGTCAACGGCGGCGTCAGGTGGTCGACGATCACCGCCTGCGCCCGGCGCTTCGCCTGGGTGCCCTCGCCGGGATCGTTCACAATGAAGGGGTAGAGATGGGGTAGTGGCCCGAGCGCCGCCTCCGGAAAGCATTCCGCGGAGAGCGCCAGCGCCTTGCCCGGCAGCCACTCGAGATTGCCGTGCTTGCCGACATGCGCGACGGCGTGGGCACGGAAACCGTCCGAGAGCCAGGCGTGGAAGGCAAGGTAGCCGTGCGGCGGCACCAGCGCCGGATCGTGCTGCGCCTGCACGGGATCGACATTGTAGCCGCGCGCCGGCTGGATCGCGACCACGACATTGCCGAACCGGAGTGCCGGCATCATGAACCGCCCGCAATCGAGATCCGCCGGCCGGAACAGCGGATCGCGCTCCGGCGCGCCCCAGCGCTCCTCGACCCGGGTCTGCACGGCTCGTGGCAAGCTTGCGAAATAGGCGGCGTAGTCGCTGCGCTGAAAGCTTGCCTCGCTGTCGCGGTCGCGGTGGCTCGCGGCATTGGTGGGTCCTGCGAGAAGCCGGCGCATCAGCGCGTCGCCATCCGCGGGAATGTCCTCCACGCGGTAGCGCGCGTGCTCGAGGGCGCGCAGGATGGCGATGACGCTCGCGGGCGTGTCGAGGCCAACACCGTTCCCGATCCGGCCGTTCTTGTTCGGATAGTTCGCGAGCACCAAGGCAATACGGCGCTCCGCGGCGGGAAGCCGTCGGAGCCGCACCCAATTGCGCGCGAGCTCGGCTACGAAAGCGACGCGGTCGGCGACCGGCGTGTGGCGCACCAGGTCGAGCTCGGTCACGGGATCGCGCTGCGCCTCGCCCTTGAAGGAGACCGCGCGGGTGACGATGCGGCCGTCCACCTCGGGCAGCGCCACCATCATTGCGACATCGCGGGCATCGAGTCCGCGCGTGCTCGCGCGCCAACGCTCGGCATCGCCGCTCGCGAAGATCACCTGCAGCACCGGGCAGTCGAAGGGCGCGAAAGCCGAGGGGACCGGCGCGCCGCCCGGCGCCGCCACAGCGAAGCCGGTGGCATTGAGTACGACGTCGGGTGGCGCCGCAGCCAGCGCCTCGCCGAGGATCGCTTGCGCCTGCGGGTCTTTCAGGCTCTGGACGAACAGCGGCAGCGGATTGAGCCCGCGCGCCGCGAGCGCCGTCACCAAGGCATCGACGGCGCCGGTGTCCGCCGCCTGCACCAGCGCGCGGTAGAACACGAGTGCCGCGACGGGCGCGTCGGCGCGCCAGTGCCGGCGGATTTCTTCCAGAGTCGGTTGCGCTTCGCCGGGCCAATAGAGCCCCGCTCGCAGCAGCGGCTGCGGCTCGCGCCATTGGGTGGCGCCGCCGCGGAGATGCGCGGCATAGCGCAGGAATTGCTCAGCGTTCGCCGGCCCACCCTCCGCGAGATAACGCCAGAGCCGGCGGAGCGCGTCCGGCGCCACGCTCGAGGCGCGCGCAAGGTCATCGTCCGACCGGTCGTCGCCAGGCAGCAGTGCCAGCGGAATGCCTCGCTCGCGACAGGCTTCGGCGAGGCGATCGACGCCGTAAGGCCAATAGCTGCGCCCACCCAGCAGCCGCACGACCACCAGCTTGGCCTGCGTGATGATGCCGTCGGCGTAGACATCGACGGAGAAGTTGTGCTTGAGGCGCAGCAGGTTCGCAAGCCGCAGCGACGGCTGCGCGGGATCGCGAACGACCAGCGCCTTCTGCGCGGCCGCGAGGCACGCGAGCTCGGTGTCGGCGGCGCTCAGCACCACGATCTCGGCCGCCGTCTGGCCGAGATCGACCGCCTCGGATCCGTCCGTGATCAGGCCGGGAGCGGCGGCTAGGAGGTGCATTGGCCCTATGCCTCGATCGCGGCTGCGATGGCGCTGCGGTCGAGGCCCTTGCGGCCGATCACCACGAGCCGGCTCTGGCGCGGCTCGCCGGCATCCCAGGGGCGGTCGAAATAATGCTGCAGCCGCGCGCCCACGCCTTGCACGACCTGGCGGAAGTCCTTGCCGGGGACGTGCAGGAAGCCTTTGAGCCGCAGAATGTCGTGCGCCGCGATCACGTCGCCGAGCCGCGCCAGGAAGCCGCCGGTGTCCACGACCGGCCCGCGCGCGACCACAAAGCTCTCGAAGTCGTCGTGATCGTGCTCGGGCTCGAGGTCATGGTGCGAGGGGCGGCTCGCGAGATCGTCCTCGGCCGCGGCGTCGAGGCCGAGCAGCAGCGCCGGCGCCACGACGCCGTGGCTCGCCGCGATCAACTTGGTCGCCGCTCGCTTTTGGAGGCTGAGGTCGCGCCTTACTGCTGCCAGCGCGTCCGCCGCCAACAGATCCGTCTTGTTGAGCACGACGAGATCGGCAGCGGTGAGCTGGTCCTCGAACACCTCCGCCAGGGGATTGTCGTGGTCGAGCGCGGGGTCGGCGGCCCGCTGCGCCGCGAGCGCCGCCGGATCGGTCGCGAAGCGGCCTGCCGCCACCGCAGCGGCATCCACGACCGCGATCACGCCGTCGACGGTGACCCGTGCCTTCACCTCGGGCCAGGCGAAGGCCTGCACCAGTGGCTTCGGCAAGGCGAGGCCGGAGGTCTCGATCAGGATATGATCGGGTGGGTCGGGCCGGTCGATGAGCCGCTCGAGCGTCGGCAAGAAATCATCGGCAACCGTGCAGCAGATGCAGCCGTTGGCGAGTTCGATCACGTCGTCCTCGCGGCAGTTCTCAACGCCGCAACCCATGAGGATCTCGCGATCGACGCCCAGCTCGCCGAACTCGTTGATGACCAGCGCCAGGCGACGGCCGTTCGCATGCGCCACCAGGTGGCGCAGCAGGCTGGTCTTGCCGGCGCCGAGGAAGCCCGTGATCACGGTCGCGGGAATCTTGCGCATCATCGCGGCTCTGCCGTGACGGTGTCCTTGAGCAGCATCGGCAGACCTGCCGCCATGAACACCACGCGCTCCGCCGCCGCGGCGACGCGCTGATTGAGCCGGCCGGCATGATCGCGGAAGGCGCGGCCGAGCGCGGTCTGCGGCACGACGCCGAGCCCGACCTCGTTGGCGACCAGCACGACCGGGCCGCGGGCACCCACAAGCGCCGCCAAGAGGCGCTCGGTATCGGCGTCGATATCGCGCTCTGCCTGCATCAGGTTCGAAAGCCAGAGCGTCAGGCAATCCACGAGGATCGGGCGATCGGGTCGCGCCTCGACCACGATGCGTCGGGCGATCTCCAGCGGCTCCTCGATCGTGGTCCAGGCGGGGCCCCGGCGCGCGCGGTGCTCGGCGATCCGCGCCGCCATCTCGGCGTCGCCGCTCCCTGCGGTCGCAAGATAGAGCCCGCCGCCTGCCGCGGCCTCGACCGCATGTTCGGCATGGCGGCTCTTGCCCGAGCGCGCGCCGCCGAGCACCAGCAGGAGGCGCGGCAAGGTGGAGCTTGATCGCGATGGAGATGATTGATCCGGCATCACCCCTCCTCCCTCCGAGGACGGTCGGTTGCGCGCGCGTCAGCGAGGAGGTCTCCTGGCTCGGGCTCGTCGACCGCGGCGCCTTCCCGATCCCTTGGGGGATCAGTGGCACTCGCCGCGATCTCGCACCTTACAGTTGCGGGGGCAGCGCCGGCATCGCACCGGCTTCCCTGTCTCGTCGCGCGAGGCGGACGCTAGCACGCCGCGTGGGCCGATGAAAAGCCGCCGTGCTTCCATTGACTCACGACCCACCCCGCGCGAGCCTTCGGCAACCACTATTCCCGGGGAGGTGCCGCTATGAACGACAGCTTGCCTCATTTGCAGCCGCTCGATGCCGGCGTCGTACCGCGCTTCGCGGAGGTCGCGACCTTCATGCGCACGCCCCGGGTTACCAGCCCGCAGGGCGTCGATGTCGGCCTGGTGGGGGTGCCCTTCGATCTCGGCACCAATTTCCGGACCGGCGCGCGTCAGGGGCCCGCGCAGATCCGCGAGATGTCGCGCATCATCCGGCGGGTCAACGCGACCAGCCGGATCGCGCCCTTCCGGCTCTGCAGTGTCGCGGACATGGGCGACACGCCGATCAATCCCTTCGATCTCCTCGACAGTGTCGATCTCATCACGAAATTCATCGCCCGTTTGACCGATCACGGCGTGGCGCCGATCTCGGCGGGCGGCGACCATACGGTAACGCTGCCGATCCTGCGCGGCATGTTCCGCGGCGAGCCTTTCAGCGTGGTGCATTTCGACGCGCACGCCGACACGCTCGACACCTTGCTCGGCTCCAAGATCAACCACGCGACGCCGTTCCGCCGACTGGTCGAGGAAGGCATCATCGATCCCAAGCGCACGATCCAGATCGGACTCAGAGGTACGCGCTTCGGCGACGACGACATCCAGTACGGCTACGACGTCGGCATGCGCATCGTCACCATGGATGATTTCGAGGAGATGGGCCGCAAGGAGGTGATCGCCGAGGCGCGGCGCGGCTGCGGCAAGGGGCCGACCTACATCACCTTCGACATCGATGGGCTGGACCCCGTCTTCTGTATCGGAACCGGCGTGCCGGAGCCGGGCGGGCTCAGCATGCGCGATGCGCAGGTGATCATCCGCGGGCTGCAAGGCCTCGACATCGTAGGCGGCGATGTCTGCGAGGTGCTGCCGCTCGCCGACCCCTCGGGCCACACCGCCCTCAACGCCGCCAATCTCATGTTCGAAATGCTCTGCGTGCTGGCCGATTCGATCGCGGCGAAACGGAAGCAAAAGACGCTTTAGCGCGAGGCCTCCGCGATCCCGCGGTTAAGCGTTTGTTTGCTTCTTGCAAACCGGCCGTTAACTACCACCGGGCTAGGTTCCAGCGTCGCCTTCAAAAAGGCGCGGAGGGCACTGAAAGTGGCGAGCATTTTAGTGATTGACGACGAAGCTCCCATGCGCCGGTTCGTGGCGCTGGCGCTCGAGAAACAGGGTCATGCGCTCTTCGAGGCGGCCGATGGCGCCGAGGCATTGCGGATCTTGGCCGAGCGTTCGATCGACCTCGTGATCACGGACCTGCTGATGCCCGAGACCGACGGCATCGAGACCATCGTGGAGCTGCGCCGGCTCTATCCCGCGACCAAGATCATCGCGATCTCCGGCGGCGGCGAATACCAGTCGGGCGCGGGCTTCTTGCGCGCCGCCGAGAGTCTCGGCGCCGATCGCACGCTTACCAAGCCCTTCGAGTTCAAGCAGCTGCTGCCCGCGGTGCAGGCGCTCGTCTAAGCCTGACTTGACGGCGGCGCGGCTCATCGCCCACGCTCGCGCGATGGCGCGCACGCTCGTGGATATCTCCATGCATTTGGAGAACGAGGTGGTCTCGGATCCGCCGGGCTATGGGCCGCGGATCGAATACCTCACGCACAAGAGCACCGCGGCCGACGTGGTGAAATTCTTTCCGGGATTGCGCGAGCAAGATCTGCCCGAGGGCGAGGGCTGGGCGATCGAGTGGATCCGCCTCATGACCCACAACGGCACGCATCTCGATGCTCCCTATCATTTCGCCTCCACCATGAACCGCGGCGAGCGAGCGATCGCGATCGACGAAGTGCCGCTGGACTGGTGCCTGCAGCCCGGCCTCAAGCTCGATTTTCGGCATTTTCCGGACGGCTATGTGGCGACGCCCGACGACGTGGAGGCCGAGCTCGCGCGCATCGGTCACACGCTGAAGCCGCTCGAGATCGTGCTGGTGAACACGCGCGCGGGCTCTGCCTACGGCAAGCCCGACTATGTCGCTGCCGGCTGCGGCATGGGCCGCGAGGCCACGCTCTATCTCCTTGCGCGCGGCATCCGCGTCACCGGCACTGACGCCTGGAGCTGGGATGCGCCCTTCGTTCACACCAAGGAAAAGTTCCGCGAGACCGGGAATGCCGCGCTCATCTGGGAAGGTCATAAGGCCGGCCGCGAGATCGGTTACTGCCACCTGGAGAAGCTGCACAACCTGGAAGCGCTGCCGTCTCGGGGCTTTTCCATCAGTTGCTTTCCCGTAAAGATCCGCGGCGCCTCGGCCGGCTGGACCCGCGCGGTGGCGATCCTGGATTGAGGTTCCCGCCCGCTGCAGTCCCGCTTGCTGCTAAAGCCCGGGAGCTGGGATCTGTCCGATCCCTCAGGTTCGCATGGCGAGGTGAAGCGACACCGCGTCTTGCGTGACTTGCAGCGACTTGACGGCTCGGCGGGGCACGGGGATGCCCTTCTTGTTACAAAGCATGATCAGAGCGACGGCGACCTCGTTCTCGTAAAAGTGGACCGAGGGC
>DASZHJ010000058.1:0-2399 GCA_035938015.1 Allostellaceae bacterium | reverse complement strand
CGATTGAAGTCGTCGCGCTATCGTCGCGTTCCGACGCGGCGCCATTCGCCCGATCGCGCTCGGCGATCTTCCGCTGCTGCCAAGTGATGATTTCGCTTTCGAGCCATCCAACCCGGCGGCTCGACAGCTTAACCGGCTTGGGGAAAGTGCCGGCCGCGATCAACTCGTCCAGGCGTGTCTGTGCGAGGCCGGTGAATTGCGGCAAGTCGCGGCTTTGAATTATGCGGTGGAGAATGGGCGTCACTGGCGTGGTCCTTCTTACTCAAGGGCCAGCGACGAAAACCAAAGGCAGTCGCTGGCGCAGTTGGTAGGCACTGCGGATAGGCGACTGCAAGGCGAGGTTACTGCGGATTAAAGGTGCCCTGCCGGCTCAACTAAAATGCGACAGCAGGAGCACCGTCTATAAACTCGCCGGCAGTCGAAGGCAAGCCTTAGTAAGCTTGCCTCAGTTAAACATACCGAGCGATCCATTCTGGATTTGTTAGTTCGCCTTCTTCAGCGGCACGACATCAGCGGTCGCCTTCGCTGGCGACGCGATGTAGCTCGCCCACGCCTCCATCAACCGACGCCGCTTGTCGAACAAGTCCCCGCGGGCATAGGCGCGCACCGACTTGTCGCCGCGCACATGCGCTAAGGCAGCCTCGGCGACATCGTGGGGGAACGCCGTCTGCTCGCCGGCCCAGTCGCGGAACGCCGAGCGGAGACCGTGGACCGTGCCGCCTTGACCCATCTGGCGCATAAAGCGCCACAGCGCTCGGTCATCAAGACCACCGCCGCTGCCGTTTATGAACACGAATGGATTGCCCTCCTGGGTGTAGAGCGACCGGAGCAATTCCACAGCCCGAGGCGTGAGCGGCACGCGATGCTCGCGGCCGGCCTTCATCCTCGACGCGGGGATCGTCCAGACAGCTTCGTTGAGGTCGATCTCATCCCACCGCGCGCCCGCTGCCTCGCTGCTGCGAGCCGCGGTCAGGACCAGGAACTCAAGCGTTCGAGCGGCTAGGCCTTCCTGCTTGCGTAATGCGGCGACAAGCTCGGGCACATCGCGAAACGGCAAGGCGGCGTGGTGTTCCTGAGCGACCTGGGGCGTTGGGAGCACGGTCGCTAGGTGTCCGCGCCACCGCGCCGGATTGTCGCCTGTCCGATGGCCGCGCACGATCGCCCAGCCGATGACCGCCTCGACGCGGGCGCGCACGCGGTTCGCCGTCTCGCGACGGGCGACCCACAGTTTGCCGGCTGGGTACCGGTCGGTGGCCTCGACCTCTTGTTCAAGCACCTTCAAAACCAGCGCGGTGTCGATCTCGGCAACGGGCAGACCGCCGATGATTGGGTAGACGTATTGAGCCAGCGACGAAGGCCACTGCGCGGCGAATCGCGCATTGCGCCATTTGTGGCTGTGCGCCGCTAAGTAGGCCTCGGCGCATTGCTTGAACGTCATCGCCCGTAGATCGGCTGCCCGGCGTGCCGCCCGCTCTGCCCGCTTCTGGTCGAGGGGGTCTTTGCCGTCGAGCAGCTGTAGGCGCTTCTCCCGTGCCCGCTCCCTGGCCTGCGCCAGCGGCAGGTCCTTTAGGCCGCCCAGCCCGAGCCAGCGCTCCCGGCCATCCTTCTCGTACCGGAGCGCCCAGGCCGCAGATGTCGGGCTGTTGACGCAGAGCATCAGGCCGCGGACTTGCTCATCGAGATACCGACCGCGGCCTTGCTTACGCAGCTGCTCCACCTTCTTCGTCGTGAGATTGATTGCCATATCATCCCTCCTGTCCGCCCCGAGCGCATCCCCGGAAAAACCCCCGGCGTAGCTCCCGTAGCTTACCGAGCGTTATCGACCCGATGCGAGACGAAGGCAAGCGAAAAAGACAGCAACGTCCGTGGCTTGGATGGGCCTTAACGGTCCTTACCGACCCTTAGCGAGCGATAAAAGCGCGGCGTCGCCATCCGCCTCGCCCACAAAGCGAACGAAAATCCGACGGCTATCGCCGTCGTGCTCGAGCACGGCGATCCGGCCCTGTCGCTGCCGCTCTACGCATCGAGCGAAAGCGACGACATCGTCGCCGAATGGCGGTCCTGGGGCCGCGTGCTCGGGTTGCCGCTCCTCGTCGCCGAAGGCGACGGCAGCTTGCGCGAGCCGTTCACGCGGCTCGGCGCCGTGCACATCGAAGCAGCCGCCTCGCGCCGCCGCAGCAGCACGACCGTCGCGCGCCGCCGCCCCGCACGCCTGCTGCGCCGCCGGCCGGGCGTGCCGACGGCGGTGCCGGTCATCCGTCGCGGCGAGCGTGAGATCATCGCCCGCGACTGAGTTCACTTGGTCGCGCCTGCAGCCGTCTCAGACCAGCCGGCGCAGCCCCGCATCGGCGAGCAAGCCCGCGAACAGGATCAGGCCGGCGTCGCGGTCGGACTTGAAG
>DASZHJ010000057.1:0-4088 GCA_035938015.1 Allostellaceae bacterium | reverse complement strand
CATCCGGAAAAAGGCGAAGGCCTCCTGGTAGAGATAGAGCGTGTAGAACAGCGTGGAGTCGATCGGGCCGCCGGTGCCGGAGCTGATGATGAAAGCGGGCGTGAAGGCCTTGAAGGCGTCGATGGTCTGCACGATCGCGTTAAAGAACACCACCGGCGTCAGCAGCGGCAGCGTGATGTTCCAGAACCGGCGCCCCCATCCCGCGCCGTCGATCGCCGCGGCCTCGTAGACGTCCTTCGGGATCTGGCGAAGCCCGGCCAGGAAAATGATCATGGGCGAGCCGAATTGCCAGACGCTGAGGACCACCAGCGTCAGAAGCGAGTAGTCCGGATTCGAGATCCAGCTCGGCCCCTGGATGCCGAGCGGCGCCAGCATCTGGTTGACGAGCCCGTTGCCCGCGAAGAGCTGGCGCCAGAGCACGGCGATGGCGACGCTCGCGCCCAGCAGCGAGGGCAGATAGAAGAGCGCGCGATAGATCGGCAAGCCGCGGATCCCCTTGTTGAGGATCAGCGCGATCGCCAGCGCGAAGCCGAGCTTCAAGGGCACCGCGAGCGCCACGTAAAGGAAGGTCACGTGCATCGAGGCCGTGAACTTCGGATCGTCGGTGGCGATCCGCACGTAATTGGCGGCGCCGATCCAGCGGGGATCGCGCACCAGGTCGAAGTCGGTGAAGGAAAGATAGAGCGAGGCGAGCGCCGGGCCGAGCGTCAGGCCAAGGAACCCCGCGAGCCACGGCAGCAGGAAGGCGTAACCCGCGAGCTCTGCCTTAAGGCGTTGGCGCCCGCGCCTCGAAAGCGCGGCCGCGCTGGGCCCGGGGCCGGAGAGCGCGACCGCCACCAGGGCCTACCCGCGCGCCAGGATGGCCTTCGCCTCCGTAACGAACTGCTTGGCGCCGTCCGCGACCGAGAGCTTGCCGAAGCCCACCTGCTCGTTGACCCGACGCAACAGGGTCTGGACCTCTCCCGCGCCCGAGGGCGGCGGCGGCGGGATCGCGCCCACCTTGTCGCCAACGAAGGACACGTACTGCGTCTGCGCCTTGCCGAGCTCGTCGAGCGCCGGTTCGACCGCCTGCCGCATGGCGGCGGAAGCCGGCACGCCGCGCTCGACCCCCAGCACCAGGTCGGCGTCCTTGTCGTTCATGTAGAAGTCGACCACCTCGACCGCGGCCTTCGGCTGCTTGCTGCTCGCCGCCACGCTCCAGAGCATGGCGGGCTTGAGGTACTGGCCGGGCTTCGATCCCGCGCCGCCGCTCGGATACATGGTCATGCCAAGCTTGCTCTTGACCGCGGCCTGGAAGCCGACGAGCTGGTTGGAGTTGACGAACACCATCGCGGCGCGCCCTTGCGTCAAGAGGCTGGTGTCGATCTCGCCCGTGTCGAGCGCCTGCACGTCGGGAGCCGCGGCGCCGCCGCGCTTGCGCAGATCGTCCCAGAAGGCAAACCACTCCGCGACGTCCGATTCGTCGAATCCGACCTTGCCGTCGTCCGTATAGAGCGGCTTGCCGCGTTGGCGCAGCCAGACCTCGAGAGCCGGCTCGTTGCGCGCGCCGTCCTGCATGCCGGAATAACCGCCGCGCTTCGCAGCCTTGGTGATCTCGACCGCGAGATCGCCAAACTGGCTCCATGTCATGTTCCAGGCGGGCTCCTTCAGGCCGAGCGACTGGATGAGCTGGCGGTCGTAGATGAAGGCGACCGAGTTGAGGCCGAGGCTTACGCCATAGATCTTGCCGTCGACCTTGCCGCTGTCGACGGCGGGAGCGCTGAAGTCGCCGAGATTGAGCTGCTTCGGCACGAACTCGTCGAGCGGGAGAAGCGCGCCGCGACGCGCGTACTCGAAGATGTAGCGGTAGTCCATCTGCAGGACGTCGGCGGCATTCCGCCCGGCGACCTGGGTCGCGACCCGCGGCCAGTAGTCGCTCCAGCCTAGAGTCTCACCCGCGATGGTGGTCCCGGGGTGCTTCTGCTCGAAGAGCCGGTTCGCCTTCTCGGTCCGCTCGGCGCGATCCTTGGCGCCCCACCAGAACATGCGCAGGCGGATGTCGGCCTGGGCGACGGCGGGCGCCCGGCCGAGCGCCGCTAGTCCCGCCGCGGCGGCCGTGGATGTGATCATCGAGCGGCGCGAAATCCTGGCGTCCACCATGGCGTCCTCCCTGCACCGCTACTCGCCCTTGGGAAAGTGCGGAGACTATTTGCTACGGTTTCACGCGACGGAATCGCGACAGGCTAGGTCGCGCTTGCTCGCCCCGTCAAGACTCGGTGCGGAGGCTGCGCCGAGCGGACGAGCGGAACAGTAGCCCATCAGACAGGCGCCGAAGTATCGAGGAGCGCGGGGTTCGCGGCGAAGCCGCAATTGACGCTTGAACCGCCAACGCGCCAAGGCAAGGTTCTGCGGTGTCGCCGCATCTATTTGCTTTCCTCCGTGCCCTCTTCCTTTGACGTCTTGGCGCCTCGGCGGTTCAAACCGGCGTGGCGAGCTTTCCCGGCATCACGATGTCTTCGCCAGCGCCTTGTTGAGGATCTTGGCGAGACGAAGTCCGGCCTTGTGGAGCTGCAGCGCTACGATGCTCGACCCGTTGTCGATGTAGACGGCATCGAGATGATAGACGCCCTTGCCGTCGGGCGGCGGCAGCTTGCCATAGACGTGATCGCGCGCGAGCTCGTAACCCTGCTGCGACCAGTTCTCGGGCGCACCCGCCTGCCAGGCCCGGGAGTCCGTATCGGTGATGACGGCGATCCACTGGTCCGCCACCGCGTGCGCGTCGGTGCCGTTGCGCGCCACGAACTCGTATTCCCAGTAATGCAGGAGCGTGCCGGGTTTGAATCCGTCTGCGCTCGCTTTCATGGTGGCGGCACCCTGGTTGTCCGAATCGTGCAGGGGGTCGTTGACGTCGGCCACCAGGTTCAGGAGGAATTTGAGCGCGAGGAGCCGCTCTTTGGGCGTCGTGCTGGGCTCGCTGAGCTCGGCCGCGAATTGGTTGATCTTGGTGACAACGCAGTCCTTGGCGGGCCCCGTCGAGGCGTTCATGCCGCGCGGCGCGTCCGAGCGCCCGGTGCAAGGCTGGCCCGTATAGACGTAGTGCCACCAGTAAGTCTGGTTGTAACGCTTCTTGGTGGTCTTGAAATCGCTGTCCCGATAGTGGTCGGCCCAGGTCGCCTCGCTCGCGATGTCGTGGCGCGTGAGTTTGTCGGTGTCGGTGGCGAGCAGTGCCATCACCTGATCATGCACGGCCGGGTCGAGATAACGCTCCGCGAGCAAGGCGACGATCTCGTGCGCCTCGTCGCCCCAAGCCCGGGCCTGCTGCGGTGCCGTGAGCGCGATGCCGCAGAGCATCGCCGTCGCAACGATCGTTCGCATGAGAACCCCCTCTCCGATTGGCCGACGGTTCTCGCCGGCACCAGAGCCTTGCACGAGAGCGAGATAGATGTCCGTGGCGAAAGTCACAGGGCCGCTTTTTGACCCCAACCGCCTTTTGCGTTCGCCGGCATGGGAGGGGCAGCCCCCTATCACCGGGATCGTGTGATCTCGATTACAGCCAGCCCGAGGACTGTCGCGTCATAGTCGCGCGCTATTCCTCCGGGTCGGCTGGCAGCGAGGTCGGCAGGCGTTCCAACCCGAAAGGATTGGGGTGTTGCTGCAAAGCCGCGCGGCGTCCAAAAATCCATTTCCGCCGCGTCATAAAAGAACAAATGCGCGTTGCATCCCTGTCCCCTCTAAGGTATTGGTCAAACAAGCCAACCTCGAAGCGGCGCCAGCGTATCCTGAGGGTTGGGAACGCAGGTGGCAAAAGCGCGCCGACAGGGGCCAATTGGGGGTGAGGCGGGCCCATGCGGGAAGCTACGGGCGGCGCAGTGCGCGTGCCCGACACAAGGAGGGGGAGAGCGGCGCTTCTGGGCGCCCTCTTTGCGCTGAGCTCGGTCCTGGCGGTGGGCTCCGCTTTGGCGCAGGTGTCGCCGCCGCCCAAGCCCAACTTCGCCGAGCCGGGGCAGGACCGGCCGCTGCCTGCACCGCCAACCGGCACCTTCGACTTCAGCATCGAGACGCCGCGCCGCTCGCCGGTGCCGCGCGCGGTCGACGAGCTGCGCTTCCAG
>DASZHJ010000056.1:0-11499 GCA_035938015.1 Allostellaceae bacterium | reverse complement strand
CCCATGGCCGAGCCCAGCCGACCCAACAATGTGACGCCGCTGCGCGAGGGCACCGAGACGCCCTACCGTACGCCGCCGCACAACACCGAGGCTGAGCAGGCGCTGCTCGCCGCGATCCTCGTCAATAACGCCGCTTTCCATCGGGTTTCCGAATTCCTGCTGCCCGAGCATTTCGCCGAGGGCGTGCACGGTCGCATCTTCGCGGCCATCGGCAAACTCATCGAGCGCGGCCAGATCGCCAACCCCGTCACGCTCAAGAACCTGTTCGACCAGGACAGTGCGCTGCAGGAGATCGGCGGTGGCGAGTACCTGGCACGGCTCGCGCGCTCGGTGGTGACCATCATCAACGCCGAGGATTATGGCCGCACCATCTACGATCTCCATTTGCGCCGGCAGCTGATCACGCTCGGCGAGGACGTAGTCAACGAGGCCTTCGACCACGACCTCGAGCGGGACGCCGTCAAGCAGATCGAGAACGCAGAGAAGCGGCTCTTCGACCTCGCCACCACCGGCCAGTCCGAGCGCGGCTTCCAGCCGTTCCAGCAAGCTCTCCTCACGGCGATCGAATTAGCCGCCGATGCCTTCAAGCGGGACGGCCGAATCGTCGGTGTCGCCACTGGCTTCACGGAGCTCGACAAACTCCTGGGTGGGCTGCATCCCTCGGATTTAGTCGTGCTGGCGGCCCGCCCCTCCATGGGCAAGAGCGCGCTCGCTACCAACATCGCCTTTCACGCCGCTCGCCATTACCGAACAGTCGACACGCCGGACGGCAAGAAGAAGACCGAAGATGGCGCTGTCGTTGCATTCTTCTCGCTGGAAATGTCGAGCGAGCAGCTTGCGACCCGCATCCTGTCCGAGGAGTCCGGTGTACCCTCGCATCTGATCCGCCGAGGCGAGGTAAAGGCAGAGGACTTCGAGAAGTTCGTGCAAACGAGCTACGTACTCGCCAACCTTCCGCTCTATATCGACGACTCTCCCTCGTTGAGCATCGGGGCTGTGCGCACGCGCGCGCGTCGCCTGAAGCGCCAGCGCGGCCTCGACCTCGTCATCGTCGATTACCTTCAGCTTCTGCATGGCTCGGGCGAGGGCACTGCCGGAGAGAGTCGAGTGCAGGAAATCTCCGAGATCACCCGCGGACTCAAGGCGCTCGCCAAGGAGCTCAACGTCCCGGTTCTGGCGCTGGCGCAGCTCTCACGCGCGGTCGAGCAGCGCGAGGACAAACGGCCGCTGCTGAGCGACCTCCGAGAATCCGGCTCCATCGAGCAGGATGCGGATGTCGTGATGTTCATCTTCCGCGAGGACTATTATCTGCACCGCTCCGAGCCTGTGCAGCGGCCGGACGAGAGCATCGAGAAGTTCGGCGACCGACACGATCGCTGGAAGGAGCTTTGCGAGAAGGCGTATGGGAAGGCCGAGATCATCGTGGCAAAGCAGCGCCACGGCCCCATCAACAACGTGATGCTCCGGTTCGACGGCGACACTACGAAATTCAGCAACTTCGTCGCCGACGACCATTTGCCCGAGCAGACCGGCTGAGCCTTCGGCGGATCGAAATCGCGATTAGGTTCGCCGTACCCGCCGAGAGCGGGGAGATCGCCGAGCTCATCCGAGTGGCGTTCGGGGAATATCGCGGCCGGCTCAAGCCCGAGTCGGGCGCGCTCAGCGAGACCGCCGAGACCATCCTCGCTGCTTTTGTCGATCATTCAGTTATCGTCGCCGAGGCCCGCCGCCGGCTGGTCGGCTGCGTCCTGGCGATACGGCAGGGCGAGGCTCTCTATCTTGGCCGCTTCGCCGTGCACCCGGACTTCCGCCGACACGGTATCGCAAGCCACCTCCTCGCCGAGGCCGAGCGCCACGCGCGCGCCAGCGGCGCCACCATGCTCACCCTGGGTGTGCGGATCGCGCTCCCGGGAAACTTTCGGTACTTCGCCAACCGCGGCTTCCGCGAGATCGATCGCGAGGCTCATCCTGGCTTCGACCACCCGACCTCGATCAAGATGGAAATGGGGCTGTAACGCCTCCTACTGACCCGAATCCTCCAGCGCCTCCATGGTGGTGAAGAATTTCTTCCTGTCCGAGTGCACCGCACTATAGGCCTTGCCGTCGTGGGTGAGCGCGGCCCGCATGTCCCTCTTGCCGTAGATCGGATTCCCGATCGGCTTGGCCTCATCGAGGATGTCGACGCGACGACCTTGCAGCTGCTGCAGTGCTTATAGCCGAGCGGCGGCTCCCGGCGATGTGGCGCTCGGTCCGGCAAATCGAGTGTCGCCTGATGCGGGTTCGACCAGCCCGGCTCGATTCGCATGGCGAATTGGCCCGTAGTGCTCGCTGAGTGCCGAGTTAAGCATTAGACTGGCGGTGTCATAGAAGCCTGAGCACCTCACCTTTCCCCGATGTCCTCCAAACGCCTTGCCTCTCAGCGCCGCCGTCCGGCCAGCGTCGACGCTGCCGCCGACCGCGCCAGCGCCATTTTGGAAATCGATCTCGGCGCCATCCAGAGGAACTGGCGGATTCTGCAGCAAAAGGTCGGCAAATCCGTCCAGTGCGCTGCGGTGGTGAAAGCCGATGGCTACGGCCTGGGCGCCGCACCTGTGGCCAAGGCACTGGCGTCCGCCGGCTGCAAGATCTTCTTCGTCGCCAGCCTCGAAGAGGGCCTCGCGCTCAGAGAGACGCTCAAGACCGCGGAGATCGCGGTGCTCAACGGCCTGCTGCCGCGCACCGAGCAGGAGATGCTGCGCTCGCGGCTCATTCCCGTGCTCAACGACCTGGGCCAGCTCGACGTTTGGCGCAAGCACACCCTGCCGCTCAAGCAACGTCCGGCGGCGATGCTCCACCTCGACACCGGGCTATCGCGGCTCGGGCTCTCGCGGACGGAAACGCAGGTGCTGCTCGGCGAGCCCGACCGACTCGCCGGCGTCACGCTGCGCGCGATCATCAGCCACCTCGTGATCGCCGAGGATCCAAAGCACGGCAAGAATGCCGAGCAGCGCCGCCTGTTCCTCGCCGCCCGGCGCAAACTGCCGCCCGCGCCGGCGAGCCTCGCGGCCTCCTCCGGCATCTTCTTGGGTCCGGATTTTCACTTCGACATGGTGCGGGCGGGGGCTGCTCTTTATGGTATAAATCCGCTCACAGATCAGTTGAACCCGATGGCGCAAGTTGTTCACTTGAAAGGAAAAATCGTTCAAGTGCGCGACGTTGACAGGGGGGAGACCGTTGGCTATGGTGCCGAGCATCGCATGGACCGGGGGGGTCGCATTGCAACCGTCGCGGTGGGCTACGCCGACGGCTGGTTTCGCTCATCGAAGAATCGCGCCATGGCAGGGATCGCGGGGCGGCAGGTCTCGATCGTCGGACGGATTTCGATGGACCTCATGACACTCGACGTCACGGGTCTCGATCCCGCATTGGTTCAGGCTGGCGGCTTCGTGGATCTCATCGACGCCAAGAATCCCGTGGACATCGTGGGCGCGCGGGCCGGTACCATCGGCTACGAGGTGCTGACGGCCCTCGGCCGCCGCTATCAGCGTGTTTATCTCGATGGCTAGGTGATGCCGGTCCTCGGCTTCCTCGCTTCGATCGGCGCCGTCTTCCTGAACGGCCTCGCGGCCAGCGGGCGGATGGCGCTCTTCACCCTATCGACGTTGGGCCACTGCGCGCGGCCGCCGATTTACCTGCGCCTGATCGGGCGGCAGATGATCGACATCGGCTACTACTCACTCCCCGTCGTGGGTTTGACCGCGCTCTTCACGGGCATGGTGCTGGCGCTGCAGACCTACACCGGTTTCAG
This sequence comes from Allostellaceae bacterium, assembly GCA_035938015.1. Lineage (GTDB taxonomy): Bacteria > Pseudomonadota > Alphaproteobacteria > ATCC43930 > CGMCC-115725 > DASZHJ01. Next base: position 7,712 of record DASZHJ010000056.1, on the reverse strand, counting down.
CAGCTTCGCTGCCGAAAGCGCGGTGCCGACGGTGGTGGTGCTGTCTGTCACCCGCGAGCTTGGGCCGGTGATCGCGGGCTTGATGGTGGCGGGCCGCATCGGCGCCGCGATCGCCGCCGAGCTCGGCACCATGCGTGTCACCGACCAGATCGACGCGCTCACAACTCTCTCGACCAATCCCTACAAGTATCTGGTGGTGCCGCGCGTGCTCGCGGGCACGGTCACCTTGCCGGTGCTGGTCTTCATCGCCGACATCGTCGGCGTGTTCGGCGGCTTCCTGGTCGGCAGCTACAAGCTCCGCTTCAACGCCGCCGCCTATCTCCAGCGCACCGCGGACTTCCTGCAGGTGAACGACGTGACCGCAGGCTTGGTGAAAGCCGGCGTCTTCGGCTTCGTGGTGGCGCTCATGGGCTGCTACTTCGGCTACAACTCCAGGGGTGGCGCGGAGGGCGTGGGCGCCGCCACCACCTACGCCGTCGTGTCGGCCTCGATCCTGATCCTGCTCCTCGACTATGTCCTCACCGCGCTCTTGTTCGTGGGCCGATAATGAGCCCGGCCAATCCCTCCAGCACGCCCAAGATCGCGGTTCGCGGCGTCAGGAAGTCCTTCGGCCGGAAAATCGTGCTCGATGGGCTCGATCTCGAGATCGGTGCAGGCGAAAGCGTGGTCGTGATCGGCGGCTCCGGCACGGGCAAGTCGGTCCTGGCGAAATGCATCATCGGGCTGATGCAAGCCGACGGCGGCTCGGTCAAGATCGACGGCGAGGAAATGGTTGGCCGCTTTACCAGCGAGCGCGAGCGCGTCATGCGCAAATTCGGCATGCTGTTCCAGGGCGCCGCCCTCTTCGATTCCCTACCGGTCTGGGAGAATGTCGCGTTCGGCCTGATCCAGGGGCGCAATGCCCCGCGCAGCAAGGCCAAAGAGACCGCGCTCGAGAAGCTGGCGCAGGTCGGGCTTGGGCCCGAGGTGGGCGAGCTCAGACCGTCGGAGCTCTCCGGTGGCATGCAAAAGCGCGTGGCGCTCGCCCGTGCGATCTGTGCCGAGCCCGAGATCATCATCTTCGACGAGCCCACCACGGGCCTCGACCCGATCATGGCGGACGTGATCAACCACCTCATTATCAAATGCGTCCGTCAGCTCGGCGCCACCGCCATGTCGATCACTCATGACATGGTCAGCGCACGCAAGATCGCCGATCGCATCGCGATGATTTACAAGGGCCGGATCATCTGGTCGGGGCCCACCGCCGAGATCGATCACTCCGGCAATCCCTTCGTGGAGCAGTTCATCCACGGCCGAGCGGAAGGACCGATCCAGATGGAGGTGCGGGCTTCCTGACGCCGGGAGTAACTGATTTGGCACGCGCTCATACCCGCTTCGTCTGCCAGCAATGCGGCGCCTCATATCCGAAATGGGCCGGCCGCTGCGAGGCATGCGGCGGTTGGAACAGCCTAGTGGAGGAGACCACGCAGTCCGCGTCGCCGCGCGGTCTCGGCGGCGGCAAGGGCAAGAAACTCGAGGTGGTCGGCCTTGCCGGCAGCAGCGCACCCCTGCAGCGGCGGATCACAGGGATCTCGGAGCTAGACCGGGTCTGCGGCGGGGGGTTGGTGCCGGGCTCGGCCTTGCTGGTGGGCGGCGATCCCGGCATCGGCAAATCCACCCTCCTGCTTCAGGCCATGGCAGCGCTAGCGGCGCCCCGGAACGGCCGATCCACCGCCACCTGCCTCTATATCTCCGGCGAGGAATCGCTCGATCAGATCCGCTTGCGTGCGCTTCGCCTCGACGTGGCCCAGAGGCCAGTGCAGCTCGCCGCCGCCACCAGCGTGCGCGACATCGCGGCGTCGCTCGACCAGCGCGGCGGGCCCGACGTGGTAGTCGTCGACTCCATCCAGACGCTCTACCTCGACAGCCTTGACAGCGCGCCGGGTACGGTGAGCCAGGTGCGCGCGTCCGCCCACGAGCTCATCCGGCTCGCCAAGGAGCGGGGCTTTTCGCTGCTTCTTGTCGGCCACGTCACCAAGGAAGGCACCATCGCGGGCCCACGGGTGCTCGAACACATGGTCGACACCGTGCTCTACTTCGAGGGCGAGCGCGGTCACCAGTTCCGGATCCTAAGGGCGGTCAAGAACCGCTTCGGACCAACCGACGAGATCGGCGTCTTCGAGATGACCGACCGCGGCCTTGCCGAGGTGCCGAACCCTTCCGCGCTCTTCCTGGCGGACCGGCGGGGCGAGGTCAGCGGGTCAGCGGTGTTCGCGGGCATGGAAGGGACACGGCCCGTGCTGATGGAGATCCAGGCGCTCGTGGCCCCCTCTCCTCTGGGCACGCCTCGCCGCGCGGTCATCGGCTGGGACGGCAATCGCCTCGCCATGGTGCTTGCGGTGCTCGACGCGCGCTGCGGACTCTCGATCGGCGCAAACGACATTTACCTCAACGTCGCGGGCGGCTTACGCATCGCCGAACCTGCGGCCGATCTCGCGGTTGCGGCGGCGCTGGTGTCCGGCGCCACGCAGCAACCGGTACCCGCCGACACCGTGGTCTTTGGCGAGATCGGGCTTTCCGGCGAGGTTCGTCCGGTGGCGCAGGCGGAAGCACGACTCAAGGAAGCGGGGAAGCTCGGCTTCGCGGCCGCCTGGATGCCGCGCCGCTCGAGCCAGGCGCGCACCCGCGCGCCCGAAGGCGCTCCCGCATCGATCCGGGAGATCGCGCATCTTGGCGATCTTCTCGCACGCTTCGACATGGCGCCGGCCGGCGCGAGCTCGCGTCGCGCGGCTCCGCGGTGACCCCGATTGGACACTCCTGCCGACTCCCAGGCATTTGCCGAATTCTTTCGGTTCGACCGCGGCGCCTGTGAGACAATAGGACCATGAATCCGTTCGACATCTTCGTCATCGTCCTGATCGTGCTCTCGGGCCTGTTCGCATTCGCCCGTGGATTTGTCCGCGAGGCACTGTCGGTCGGAACCTGGGTCGGCGCCAGCTTGGCCGCACTCTACGCCTTCCCGTTTGCGCGCCCGATCGCGGAGCGATGGCTCGCGAAAGGCATTGTCGCGGATGCCGCAGCGGCGTTATCGGTCTTCGTCGTCGTGCTGATCGCGCTCTCGCTGGTGAGCTCGGCGATCTCGCGCCGTGTCAAGGACAGCTCGCTGTCCGCCCTCGACCGCACCCTCGGGTTGTTGTTCGGGTTGGTGCGCGGCGTGATCCTCGCCTGTCTCGTCTATATCGGTGTGACCTGGGCGCTACCGGAAGCGAACCGGCCGCCCTGGATCAAGGAAGCCCGCACGGGATCGCTGCTGCAGATTGGCGCCGACAAGCTCAAGGCCCTGGTGCCGAACTCGGTGCGCAATCGTGCCGAGACCACGGCCGCGGAGGCCCAGCAACGGGTGGACCAAGCTCGGGACGCCGCGGGCGCGATCCGCGCCCTTGAGCAGCCGATCCAGGCGGCGCCAAAAACGACGGATGCCGAGACCGGCAAGGGTTATACCGCCGACCAGCAGCGCGACATGAACCGCCTATTCCAACAGAACTCGTCGCAGTAGCGCGCCCCGAAGCCAGCCGACTCGCGAGGGAGATTCCGGCCATCACCGCGTTTACCACCCGTTGGTGTCGGCGCATCCAGTTGACCATGCAAGGAGTTGGCAGGCGGCTGGAAGTGCCCGCGCATTGCGTGTAGAACCTCTTCGCCGGGCCTCAAAAACCCGCGCCATCGTCACTATCTAGCCTAGCGTGGGCTTCGCCCCCGCCACGCCGATCGCCGAGGGTCCAGACATGCTGACCACGCACCCTTATGACGACGACCATCTGAGGGAAGAATGCGGCGTCTTCGGCGTGTTCGGGCACCCGGAGGCTGCGGCTCTGGTCGCGCTCGGCCTGCATGCGCTCCAGCATCGCGGCCAGGAGGCCGCGGGAATCGTGGCCTTCGACGGCGAGCAGTTTCATGCTCACCGGGATATGGGCCATGTCGGCGACATCTTCGCCTCGAAGGACGTCATGGCGAGGCTCGCGGGCCATTCGGCACTCGGCCACGTCCGCTACGCCACCACGGGCGAAGTCGCCATGCGCAATGTGCAACCGCTGTTCGCCGATTTCGAGTTCGGCGGACTCGCGATCTGTCACAACGGCAATCTCACCAATTCCTATCACCTGCGCCGCCAGCTCGTGCGGCGCGGCAGCCTGTTCCAGTCGACCAGCGACACCGAGGTGATCGTTCATTTGATCGCCACCAGCCTCAAGCGCACGGTCGAGGACCGCATGGTGGAGGCGCTGCGGCAGGTGGAAGGCGCATATTCGCTGGGCGCGCTGGCGCAGGACGGCTTGCTCGCGGTGCGCGACCCTCTCGGAGTGCGGCCGCTGGTGCTGGGCCAGCTCGGGGACGCCTGGATCATCTCGTCCGAGAGCTGCGCCCTCGACATCATCGGCGCGGAGGTCGTGCGCGAGGTCGAGCCCGGCGAACTCTTGACCATCGATGCGCTCGGGGTGCGCAGCTCGCGCCCGTTCCCGAAGATGCGCAAGCGCTTCTGCATCTTCGAGCACATCTATTTCGCCCGGCCCGACAGCGTGGTGGAAGGCACCAGCGTCTACGAGGCGAGGAAGCGCATCGGCGCCGAGCTCGCCCGCGAGAGCCATATCGATGCCGATATTGTGGTGCCGGTACCGGATTCGGGCGTGCCCGCCGCGATCGGCTACGCTCAGGAATCGGGCCTGCCCTTCGAGCTCGGCATCATCCGCAATCATTATGTCGGGCGCACCTTCATCGAGCCGACCGACCAGATCCGCCACCTCGGCGTCAAGCTCAAGCACAACGCCAACCGCTCGAGCCTCGAAGGAAAATGCGTCGTGCTGGTGGACGATTCGATCGTGCGCGGAACCACCTCGACCAAGATCGTCGATATGGTGCGCAGCGCGGGCGCCCGCGAGGTGCACATGCGCATCTCGAGCCCGCCCACCACGCATTCGTGCTTCTACGGCATCGCCACACCCGAGCGCGAGCAGCTGCTCGCCTCGCGCTACGACGTGAGGGCCATGGGCCGCTTCATCGGCGCCGACAGCCTCGCCTTCATCTCGATCGATGGACTCTACCGGGCCATGGGCGAGGCGGGCCGCGATCCCGCCGCGCCCAAGTTCTGCGATGCCTGCTTCACCGGCGATTATCCCATCGCACTCACCGACCACGAAGCGGGCAAGGTCTCGATCCAACTATCGCTCCTCGCCGAGACGGCTTGAGGGGCCGGCTTCAGGGCCGCCTCGCGCTGGTCACCGGCGCCTCCCGCGGCTTGGGAGCGGCGCTCGCCAGGCGCTTCGCCGCGGAAGGCGCCCACGTCATCCTGACCGCGCGCACTCAGGGCGGTCTCGAAGAAGTCGATGACGAGATCCGCAAGGCCGGCGGTGTGCCGGCGACACTATTGCCGCTCGATCTACGCGAGCTCGACAAGATCGATCAGGTGGGTGCCGCGATCCAGCAGCGCTTCGGCCGGCTCGACGTGCTCGTCGGCAACGCCGCCACGCTCGGCAAGCTCTCGCCGCTCGGGCACCTCGATCCCAAGACCTGGGACGAGGTGATGACAGTGAACCTGACGGCTAATTGGCGCCTCATCCGATCGCTCGATCCGTCGTTACGCCGATCCGATGCCGGTCGCGCGCTCTTCGTCACCTGCTCGGCCGCCCGCGACTTGACCGCCTATTGGGGCGCTTATGCCGCGAGCAAGGCCGCGCTCGAGGCGCTGGTGCGCATCTACGCGCACGAGCTCGGCGTCACCCAGGCGACCGCCACCCTGGTCGACCCCGGCGTCATGGCAACGGCGTTGCGCCTGCGCGCCTTCCCCGGCGAGGACCGCGGCTCGCTCGCGTCGCCGGAAAGCCGCACCGAGACGTTCGTCGCGCTCGCCGAGGCTCGCTCGGCGCGGAATGGCGAGCTAGTTTCAGCCGTTCCTTGATCCCGTATTGCCGGCTTCGCAACTTGCATATCAAGACAGGAGAGACCCGATGCGATGGTTAGCGATCCTGGGTGTGGTGCTGATCCTGCTCGGAATCGCCGGGCTGATCGTCCGAGTCATCCCGATCCGGCATACGGAGGAGGTCGCCAAGATCGGGCCGATCACGGCGACCCAGACGAAAGAGAGCGACTATCCGATCCCGACCTATGCCGGCATCGTCGCCGTGCTCGCGGGCGCCGTGCTGATTTTCGCCGACCGGCGGCGCAGCTGAGTCGAGCTTAGTCCTTGGCAGCGTAGGGGTTCTTGCCCTTCCGCAGCATCATGCGGATGGGCACGCCCGGCAGATCGAAATCCTCGCGCATGAGCTTCACGAGATAGCCGCGGTAAGAGTCGGGCAAGTCGCCGGGTTTCGAAGCGAAGAGCGCGAACGTGGGCGGGCGGATATTCGCTTGCGTCATGTAGCGCAGGCGCAGGCGGCGACCCGAGACCAACGGTGGCGGGTGTCGCGCTTGCGCAGCCTCGAGCCAGCGGTTGAGCGCCGGCGTGGCGATCCGGCGGTTCCAGACCACATGCGCCGCGAACACCGCCGGCATCAACTTTTCGAGGCCGCGGCCGGTCTTGGCGGAGAGCGTCACGGTGGAAAGGCCCTGCAGCTGCGGCAGCGATGCTTCGAGCCGGTCCCGTAGCCGCTCCAGCGCCTTGGGTTTGTCAGCTACCAGATCCCACTTGTTGACCGCCAGCACGAGAGCGCGCCCCTCCTCTTCGACCAGCCGCGCGATGGCGAGATCCTGGCGCTCCAGCATCGTCTCGGCATCGATTACCAAAACCACCACCTCGGCAAAGCGGATCGCGCGCAGCGTGTCGGCGACCGAGAGCTTCTCGAGCTTGCCCTCAACCTTGGCCTTGCGCCGTAGACCCGCGGTATCGATGAGGCGCACAGGCTTACCCCGCCAGATCCACTCGATCGCGATCGCGTCTCGGGTGATGCCAGCCTCAGGCCCCGTCAACAGCCGCTCTTGGCCGATGAGGCGATTGACCAAGGTCGATTTGCCGACGTTCGGGCGGCCGACCACGGCGAGCTGCAACGGCTTCAGCCCCTGCACTTCCGCCGTGTCCTCCTCCGGGTCCGCAGATGCGCCGGGCGATCTCTCGATCAGCGGGCGAAGCGCGTCGTAGAGCTCGGCCATACCCTCGCCGTGCTCCGCCGAGATTGCGATCGGTTCGCCCAGGCCGAGCGCATAGCCCTCGAGCAAACCGGATTCGCCCGCTCGGCCCTCGGTCTTGTTCGCGACCAGCAAAGTAGGCATGCCTCGACGGCGCAACCGATCCGCGAAATGCCGGTCGACCGGCGTTACGCCGGTGCGCGCGTCGATGAGAAAAAGTACGACCTCGGCATCACCGATCGCGCGCTCGGTCTGCTCGCTCATGCGCGCAGGCAGGCTCTCGCGCTCGGCTTCTTCCAACCCTGCAGTGTCGAGGACACGAAAGCGTAGATCGCCGAGGTGCGCCTCGCCCTCGCGCCAGTCGCGCGTGACGCCCGGCGTATCGTCGATGAGCGCCAGGCGGCGCTGCGCCAAGCGGTTGAACAAGGTGGACTTGCCGACGTTCGGGCGGCCGACGATGGCGACCGTTGCGGTCATGATACGCCCTCGCCCAACATCGCGCCCTAGCGATAGGCGATGAGGTCAGCGCCCTGAGTGACGATGTAGAGGGTCTTGTTCGCAAGCACCGGCGCCACGTAGCTACCGTCGGAGAACACGATCCGACCGAGCGGCTTGCC
>DASZHJ010000055.1:0-2431 GCA_035938015.1 Allostellaceae bacterium | reverse complement strand
GTTGACGACCAGCCCCAGGCCGACCGAGACGTTTGCCATCCGGTGTTTCGGCGTCGCGCCGGAGCTGCCAAAGGCCATCATGTGGGTCGCCACCGCGCTCGCGCCCGCGGATGTCCCGGCCACGACGACGCCGCGGCCGTGAGCGTCGAGGATGGCGGCGCCGAGCTTCGTTCCGCCGATCACGGAGGATAATCGCAGCTGATTACCGCCGGTCATGAAGATGCCGGTGACGCCCTTGAGCGCATCGACCATCCGCGGATCGTTTGCTTCTTCGCGAGTTTCCGGACGCAGTCCGGTGACCTTGCTCACGCCGACCCGAGCGAAGATCTGACGGTACAGTTCCGTCGCCGCGTCGCCGAGGGAGGAGGCGGTGCTGATCACCACGATGCGGGCATGATCGCCACCAGCTAGCTGGGCGAAGCGCGACAGGATGACCCGCTCGCCCAGCTTGTCCTCGGCGCCGCCGATGACCATGACCGGCCCGACCGGACCGCCGTCAGTGGTGGGCGCGAGCCGCTGCGGTGCCGAGGCGTCGCTCATTCACGACAGTGTACCGGCGGTCGTATTCCGGCGCTTCGACCATTTCTTACGGAATCTTGTATAAGTGCTATCACATTTGCCCAGCTATGCCGGCAAGTAAGTCAGCGCCAGAGCAATCGCCAGAGGCCGGCGCGGCCGAGCGCCCGTCCCACGATCTTGTTCTTTGCCCGTCGGGCGATCCGCTGCGGATTGCCCGAGGCCAGCGTCGAGACGTCGTTCGCCAGCCGGGCCGCGGCGTACATCTGCGAGACTAGCCCGCGGCGCCTCATTCAAAGACCTGGCCGATCAGGCTTTTCGCATCTCGCGCCAGCTCGCCACGCTCCGCCTCGTAGGCTTCGATCACCTGGAGGAGCTGTTGCGCCTGGTCGGGCTCCCGCAGTCCGAGCACGAGGCCGACCGAGAGCCAGTAGTCGGCGGTTTCGAGCAAATTGGCGTGGATATCATCTGGCGTTTCGCCCAGCACCTCGCTCATCGAGCCGATCAACGCGCGCCCATAGCGGGCCCATTGTTCGTCAACGGAAGGTTTCATGGAAACAGGGTAAACTGGCTACCGCCTCCGCGGGGAGGTGGCAGAGTGGTCGAATGCGAGCGCCTGCTAAGCGCTTGAGCGGGTGTTTCCGCTCCCCGGGTTCGAATCCCGGCCTTCCCGTATCACCTCGGCCGTATCAACGCAGCGGCCAAGCCGATCGAGCGGCGGCGCTGCGGAATGCGCTGGTTCAGCGCAGGGTTCGCAGCCGCATCGCGCCCCACGCGATGTAGCCAAGCCCGCCGAAGAGGAATAGCAGGCCCATCCAGATCGGCAGGTTGATCGCTCGGTATGGGCTCCATAGCGGCAGGTTCGCGTTCGCGCCTTGACGAAGGATGACGCCAAGCACCAGACCGACGGCGCCGGGCAGGCACATGAGGAGACCGATTGCGATCGCCACTCTTCCCGCTCGGGCTCTAAGCCGGGCCGGCCGTTCTGCCATGCGATTGATAACGGAGCGCCTGAACGTTTCCGGCGTCAGGTCGGCGTCGAAAGAATCGGAACGCGACCGCTCCAGATGTCGACCTCCGGAAGTCCGTGCATCCCCAGCGCCTGGGCGATCTCGCCGCAGTGATAGGCGTCGTGGGTGAGCAAGCGGATGATGACGGACTGGCGGGTGTGGATCGTGATCTTGCCATTGGTCTCGCGGCGGAATGAGACCTGGAGCATCTCCGGCGTCCATCGCTGAAGACAATCCTCGACGATCGTCCAGGTCGATTCGAGCGCGGAGACGAGCTCGCCTGCCTTACGCGGGTGGTCGGGGTCGTCTTCCCATCCCTCATCAACCAAGCCGGCGAACGGCGTGCGTTCGGCGCCGGGTTCCTTGCAGATATGGCAAAGCCAGTAGGGCCGCACCCCAGCGGTGTGCGCGGTGATCGCCCAGATGGGCCAGAGATTGGGAGCCGGGCGCAGCGCGAGCTGGTCGGGGGACAGGGCGCCGATTCGCTCGATCAGGCGCTCATTCGCGAATCGCCATCCGTCGTAGAAGGGTGCAACGCTGTTCTCGGTGGTCATCACGTCTCGCCTACTCTACCGGTGACGAGCGAGACCAGCGTCTGCGCATCTTTGCTGGCGTGACCCTCCGTATCGTTGTTGAAATAGACAAAAACAGCGAGCCTCTGGCGGCTCCAGTCCGTGATGCGGTCGGCCCAGGGCTCTAGCGCGCTGCGACCATAGCCAAGGCCTTGAGGGGGCAGATGCATCCTTATATATGTGAAGTCGCTCGTGATCTCGAGCGCCTTGGGCATTTTGGGGTGGTCTGGGATGCAGAGCGCGATCCGGTGAGCGCGGAGCAAGTCGAACACTGCCGGCACGAGCCAAGAGTCGTGGCGGAACTCGAGCGTGTAGCGCACATCCCTGGGCAGC
>DASZHJ010000054.1:0-7716 GCA_035938015.1 Allostellaceae bacterium | reverse complement strand
CCCTATGCCGTGGCGCCCGCGGTCTGCGGCGCGCTCTACGGTTTCCTCTTCGATCCGACCGTGGGCGAGGTGACGCACGCCCTGCGCCCGCTCGGCGTAACCTGGAACTACATCCAGAACGGCAATCAGGCGTTGCTGCTGGTGATCGTGGCGGCGTGCTGGAACCAGATCAGCTACAACTTCGTGTTCTTCCTGGCGGGTCTGCAGTCGATCCCTAAATCGCTCATCGAGGCGGCGGCGCTCGACGGCGCCGGACCCGGCCGTCGCTTCTGGAGCGTGAAGTTTCCGCTGCTGTCCCCGACTGCGTTCTTTCTGCTGACCGTGAATGTGGTCTACGCGTTCTTCGGCACCTTCGGGATCATCGACGTGCTGACCAAAGGCGGGCCCGCGATGGCGACCGACATCCTCGTCTACAAGGTCTACAGTGACAGCTTCCGCGCCCTCGACCTCGGCGGCTCCGCGGCGCAGTCGGTGGTGCTGATGGCGATCGTGATCGCGCTCACCGTGGCGCAGTTCCGCTACGTCGAGCGCAAGGTGCACTACTAGGCGGCGCCCATGGTCGAGAGACGCTCCTGGTTCACCCTATCGGCGCATTTGGTGCTGATCCTCGGCGTGGCCCTGATTGCCTTCCCGCTCTACGTCACGCTGATCGCCTCGACCCACGCGCTGCCGACGCTGCTGCAGGGCCGCATGCCGCTGACGCCCGGCGATCAGGCCTTGGTCAATTACTCGACCGTGCTGGGCGAGGGCATGAGCCTTTCGGGAACGCCGCCGGTCTCGCTCATGTTGCTCAACAGCTTGGTGGTGGCCCTCGGCATCAGCCTCGGCAAGATCGCGATCTCCATCATCGCGGCCTACGCCATCGTCTATTTCCGGTTCCCATTCCGGATGACCTGTTTCTGGCTGATCTTCGTGACGCTGATGCTGCCGGTCGAGGTGCGCATCCTGCCGACGTACAAAGTGGTGGCCGATCTCGGCCTGCTCGACAGTTACACCGGGCTCATCGTTCCCTTGATCGCCTCGGCGACCGGCACGTTCCTGTTCCGGCAATTTTTCATGACCGTCCCGCCGGAGCTCGCGGAAGCCGCGCGCATCGATGGCGCGGGACCGGTCCGGTTCTTCCTGCACATCCTGCTGCCCCTCGCGCGCAATTCCATGGCGGCACTCTTCGTGATCCAGTTCATCTACGGCTGGAACCAGTATCTCTGGCCGTTGGTGGTTACCACCAAGCAAAGCTACTACACGGTGGTGCTGGTGATGTCGCGGCTCGTCAACGTCGTCGACGTGGCGCCGCGCTGGAACCTGATCATGGCGATCGCGCTCCTCGCCATGATCCCGCCGGTCATTGTGGTGATCGCGATGCAGCGCTGGTTCGTGAAGGGGCTGGTGGAGACGGAGAAGTGATGCGCCCTTCGCCTCACCCCACTCGCCGCGTCTTCGCCGCCGAGCGCTCCTTCGCGAGGATGCGCTCCTTTCGCTCGGTGCCCCAGCGGTAGCCGCCGGCGTCGCCGTCGCCGCGGACCACGCGGTGGCAGGGGATCACGAGGGCCGCGCGGTTGCTGGCGCAGGCATTGGCCACCGCGCGCACGGCCTTGGGCCGGCCGATAGCCTGGGCGATCTCGGAGTAGGTCGCGGTACGGCCATACGGGATCTTTTGCAGCGCGCGCCAGACCTGCCACTGGAATGCGGTCGCCTGGAGGTCGAGGGGGAGCGCGAGGTTCGGCCGCTCGCCCGCGAGGTGCTCGAGGATGGCAGTGACCCAGGGCTCAAGCCTGCCGGTCGCACGCCGGATTTCGGCCGCCGGGTATTCAGCCCGCAGCCAACGCTCGAGCCCTGCATCGTCGTCGCCGAGGCTCACGGCGGCGAGGCCGCGCACCGTGGCGGCAACCATGAGCCGCCCCAGCGGCGAGCGAACCGTGGTGAACTCGATCGTGGCGCCCTTGCCGTCGCGGCGGTATGTGGCGGGCGTCATGCCGAGCTGGGCGTTCGAGCGCTCATAGAGCCGAGAAGGTGAGCCGTAGCCCGCGGCATAAAGCGCGCCCGAGACGCCCTCGCCAGCACGCAGGTGACGCTTGACCAGCTCGAGCCGGCGCGCATCCGCATATTCGTGGGGCGTGATGCCAAGGTGCTTCTTGAAGAGGCGCAACAGATGATGCGGGCTGGTCGACACCTCCGCGGCGAGACTTGCAAGCGCGGGCGGCCCGCTCTCGTCTTCGAGGAGTGCCTTGTCGATCAGCGCCGAGGCGCGCCGCACCTTCTGCAACGCGGGGTCGCTCTCCCGAGTGTCCTTGGGTCGGCAACGCTTGCAGGCGCGATAGCCCGCGGCCTCCGCCGCCTCGGGCGCGCGGTAGAAGACCACGTTTTCGCGGCGCGGTTGCCGGCTCGCGCAAGAAGGCCGGCAATAGACGCCGGTGGTCTTCACGGCGAAGACGAAGTTGCCGTCCGCGGCGGCATCGCGCGTCGCGACGGCGGTCCAGCGGGGGTCCTCGTGGGCCGAGGCCGCACCAGCGATGATAAGGAGGTTCTGTTTCATGGTCCTAGAGATAGGCTGCCTGGCCATTGCGCGCTATCCGTTCCTTGCGCTCAATTCCGTGCGGTCGATCAGGTGCAGGAAGGACCCCATCACCGATCCCCGAACGACCCCGATGGTCCCCAACGGCGCACCCGCGCCGTCCGAGACTTCGAACAGCGGCTCGCCGTCGGTTTCGATGAGGCTCGCATAGTGGAACTCGTGGCCACGGAACCGGGCGCCCGCGGGTCCGAGCGGCGTCGCGCAGGCGAGCCGCATGTCGCGGTAGCCCAGATGCAGAGCGGGCGCGGCGAAGCTGGTGGTCACCGGCAACAGTCGCGCCATCCGGTGGCGCTCGCCGCTGGCATCGATGAGACCCTGGCCCAGCACCATGAACCCGCCGCATTCCCCATAGATCGCGGCTCCGCCAGCCGCGCTGGTCCGTAAGCCCTCCAGGAACCGTTGGTTCGCTGCCAGCCGTCCGGCATGCAGCTCGGGATAGCCGCCGGGAAGATAGACCGCATCGGCATCGGCGCCCGGTGCCTCGTCGGCGAGCGGCGAGAAGAAGGTGAGGTCAGCCCCGGCCGCGCGCCAACCCTCGAGCACCGAGCGGTAGGCGAAGCTGAACGCCAGATCGCGCGCGACCGCAGTGCGCTGGCCCAGTGGGGCTAGCGGCGCGATGGACCCGCTCGGATCAGCGAGTCGCGCCGGTTGCGCGAGCGCCAAGAGCGCGCCGAGATCGCAGGCCTCACCCACCACCCGCCCCGCGCGTTCCAAAAATCGCTCGAGATCTCCGTGCTCGCCCGCCTGCACGAGCCCAAGATGCCGCTCGGGCAGCGCCAGCAAGGGGTCGCGCGGCACCATGCCGAGGATCTCCAGCTCGGGCAGCGCCGCCCGGGTTGCCGCGGAGAGCACGGCACGATGGCGCGCACTCCCGACGCGATTGAAGATGACGCCTGCGACCCGAACCCCCGCCCGGTGACGCGAAAAACCTTCCAGCAGCGCCGCCACGGAGGCGCCTTGGCCCGCGGCGTCCACCGCCAACACCACGGGCCAGCCGAGCCGCTCGGCCAACGCCGCGGTCGAGCCGGTTTCGGTTGAGCCCACGCCGTCGAACAGCCCCATGGCGCCTTCGCACAGAATGAGCTCGCCGGCGCGTGCGAGTTGCCGCACTAATGAGTCCAGCAGCGCGGGCCGCATCGCCCAGGTGTCGAGATTGAGGCAGGGTGCTCCCGAGGCGGCCGCGTGAAAGGCTGGATCGATGTAGTCGGGTCCCGATTTCGCGGAGGCGACGCGCTGGCCTCTGCGCTTCAGCGCGCGGAGCAACGCGAGCGTCAGCGTGGTCTTGCCGCTGCCAGAGTGCGGGCTCGCGATGACCAGACCGCGTGTCACAGATGCTTCTCGATCGCCGCCGCCATCTGCTCCGCCGTGGTGCCCGGCGAGAAATGGCTCAGATATTTGCCGTCGCGTCCCACCAGATAGATGAACGCCGTGTGATCCATCAGATAGTCCTCGCCTCCGCTTGATTTGCCCTTCTCGTAGTAGACGCGATAGGCCTTCGCGGCCTCGGCGATCTGCCCGGGCGTGCCGGTGAGCCCGGTCAGGCGGGGGTGAAAATTCGAGGCATAGAGCTTCATCTGCTCGACGGTATCGCGTGCCGGATCGACGGTGATGAAGATCGGCTGCACCGCCTCGCCCTTCGCCCCCAGCAGATCGATCGCGTGGCTCATGTCTTGCAGCGCCGTCGGGCAGGCGTCGGGACAGAACGTATAACCGAAATAGGTCAGCATCAGCTTGCCGTGGAAATCCTCGGGATGCCGCGTGACGCCATTCTGATCGACCAGAGTGAACTCGCCGCCGATCGACACCGGGGCCACCTGCTCGCCCTGGAGGACGCTCGGGAAGAACGCGCGGAAATCGTAAGCGAGGACGCCCAGTAGCACCGCGAGGCCGAGACAGAGCGCGATCAATCCTCGCTTGGTGGCGGGAGGCATGGGCGGATGGCTGCGCTAGGAGCGCGACTCGGCGGCGGGCCGCCCGTGCGTTCCAAGGGGATCGGGATCGAGCGGCCGTCCCAGCGCTGCGCCAATCCAGTCGAGCCCGGCGCGCAGCCGCACCACCGGCCCCACCGCGATCACCGCCGGCGGCTCGAGCCGATGCGTCGCCGCGTCGGCGGCGGCGCGGGCGAGGGTGGTCTCCACCACCCGCTGCTGCGGCGTTGCCGCCTTGATCACGATCGCCACGGGCTCGTCGGCGGGCTTGCCCGCGGCCATGAGCCGTCGCGTGATCTGGTCGAGGTGCTTTAGTGCCATATAGAGCACCAGCACCGGCATGCGCGCGAGCGCCTCCCAATCGAGGCCGTCGGGCACCTTGCCGTCGCTCGCATGGCCCGTGACGAAGGCAACGGCGGAATTGGTGTCGCGATGGGTGGCGGGGATGCCCGCATAGGCGAGGCCGCCGATACCCGCGGTGATCCCCGGTACGATGCGGAAGGGAATCCCGGCGGCGACGAGAGCCAGCGCTTCCTCCCCTCCGCGACCGAACACGAAGGGATCGCCACCCTTGAGGCGCAGCACCCGCTTCCCGGCGCGCGCCAGCCTGATAAGCCGCAGGCTGATGTCGGGTTGTTGAGGCGAGGGCCGGCCTCCACGCTTGCCCGCGTAGTCGAGCTCGGCGCCCGCGCGCGCGAGGGCCAGCACACGCGGGTCAACCAGCGCGTCATAGACCACCGCGTCTGCCTGCGACAGCGCGTGGAGCGCCAGCAGCGACAACAGGCCGGGGTCGCCGGGTCCGGCGCCCACCAGCCACACCGAGCCCGGCGCGAGCTCCGGCAGCTCCAGCTCAGGCAGCGCTAGCGCAGATCGGCGACCATCCGTCATGGCCCGGAGCCTACACCGCCAAGAGGGGCAGCTGGTAGTCAGGGCAGCCCCACGTCCTTACAATCCCGCCATGCCCGAGGCACCGGAGCGACCGCTGCGCCGTGGTTGGACCACCGGCGCCTGTGCCGCGGCGGCGGCGAAGGCAGCCGCCACGGCTCTGCTCACCGGCAGGTTTCCCGATCCCGTCTCGATCGAATTGCCGGGCGGCCAGTGCCCGGCCTTTCCGCTCGCGCTTCGGGCGAGCGGTTCCGGCTGGGCGCGCGCTGGCGTCACCAAGGATGCCGGCGACGATCCCGATGTCACGCACGGCGCCCTGGTGATCGCCGAGGTCCGTGGCGCTCCTGCCGGCAGCGGGATTGCCTTCTGGGCGGGCGTGGGCGTCGGCACGGTGACACGCCCGGGCCTCGCGCTTGCCGTGGGCGAGCCCGCGATCAATCCGGCGCCCCGCGCCATGATCCGCGCTGCGCTCGAGGGTGTGGGCGCACCCGACCTCGAGGTGACGATCTCGATCCCCGGTGGCGCCGCGCTCGCCGCCAAAACGCTGAACGCGCGGCTCGGCATTCTCGGCGGCCTCTCGATCCTCGGTACCACCGGCGTGGTGATTCCCTATTCTTGCTCGTCCTGGATTCATTCCATCCACCGGGGCGTCGATGTCGCGCTCGCGGCCGGCGTCACGCACATCGCGGCGGCTACCGGCAGCCGCTCGGAGCAGGCGGTGCAGCGGCTCCACGGGCTTTCCGAGGTGGCGCTCATCGACATGGGCGATTTCGCAGGCGCGCTGCTCAAATATCTGCGGGCGCATCCGGTGCCGCGCCTCACCCTGGCAGGTGGACTCGGCAAGCTGGTGAAGCTCGCGCAAGGCCATCTCGATCTGCATTCCGCGAGGAGCCGTCTCGATGGTGGCGCGCTCGCGGGCCAGTTGACGGAGCTTGGCGCGCCCGAAACCGCCATCGCCGTAGCCCGCTCGGCCGAGAGCATGGGTGAGGTGGTGGCGATGCTCTCGCCGGAGCTCCGCGCGAGCCTCGCTCGTGGCATTGCCGAGGCCTGCCGCGAGGTGGCCCTCGCCACGCTCGCCGGCGGCACCGCCGTCGATATCGCGGTCTTCGATCGCGAGGGTGCCCTGCTAGCCCGGACCCATCTCTAAGGTGTCCCGCCATCTCCTGTTGCCTCGACCCCCGCCTCGGGCGGAGTATTCGCAGCGGGAGGAGAGAAGATGCGTGACCGGACGCGAGCTGAGCCGCGGCGTTTGTTGATCCTCGGCGGCACGGCCGAGGCGGCGGCGCTCGCGCGCGCTGTGTCCGAAAGGTTCGGCGGCCGGCTCAAGATGACGACGGCGCTGGCCGGTCGCACGGAGCAGCCGGGCCCCCTGCCTGGCGACCTGCGTATCGGCGGCTTCGGCGGCGTCGTGGGCTTGGCGGCGTATCTCACCGAAGCCCGCGTCGATCTTCTGATCGACGCCACGCACCCTTTTGCCGAAAGCATCGCCCGCCATGCACGTGTCGCCAGCGCGCAAGTGGGTGTGCCCCGTCTCGTGCTGGAGCGGCCGCCCTGGCGCCGGGACCCACTCGACCGCTGGATCGAGGTGGGGGATGTCTCCGGCGTGGCTGCCGCGGTGGCGCGCGTGGGACGGCGCTGTTTTCTCACCATCGGCGTCAGCGGCCTTGGCGCGTTCGAGCCACTGCGCCATGTGCATTTCCTGGTGCGCCTCATCGATCCGCCAAAGCAACCTTTGCCGCTCGCTTCCTATGAGGTCGTGCTCGGAAGGGGACCCTTCACACTGGCGGCTGAGCGCGACTTGCTCCGCCGGCACGAAATCGACGTGCTGGCGGTGAAAGCGAGTGGCGGGGCCGCCACCGAGGCGAAGCTCATCGCGGCGCGCGAGGCGGCTTTGCCCGTGGTCATGCTGAGTCGACCAAAGCCGGAGCCGGGCCCACGAGCGAGCACCGTCGAGGCGGCGCTCGCCTGGCTTGAGGAGCGACTGTCCCGCACGGCGCTTCCCCTGCCCGAGGCGGCTCGGCGATGAAGCGCCGCACGCTCATGGTTTGCCTCGCCGCGCTTGCTGCGGAGGTCGTTCCTCACGCAAGCCGTGCCCAAATCTTCACCGACCAGTTCAATTCCCAGTGGTACACGATCGTCAGCGCGGCTGCCGCCAACAATATCACCGATGTGAGGACCTTCATCGCTAAGCGCGTCAACGTCAACGCGGCAGACCCCCAGGGGCGCACGGCGTTGAGCTACGCCGCGGAGCTCGGCAACGCCGAGATGGCGAAGGAATTGCTCGACGCGCGCGCCTCGCCGGACCAGCGCGACAAGCTCGGCAACCTGCCC
>DASZHJ010000053.1:0-5702 GCA_035938015.1 Allostellaceae bacterium | reverse complement strand
GCCGTCACGCTGTCGCTGATCGACGGCGTGGAACAGCTTGAGACCTATTTCGGCCAGTTCCTCCCGCAGTTTTTGATCTCTCTGCTGACGCCGTTGCTGATCTTCGGAGTGGTCGGGCTGGTCGACTTGCCGGTGGCCGCGGTGATGCTCGGTTTCGCGCTGGTAGCGCTGTTCGCGCCGGCGCTCTGGCACGGGCGCGACGTCGCGACCTCGCTCGGTCGTCAAAAAGCCTATGCCGCCTTCGCGGCCGAGTTCTTGGACTCGATCCAGGGTCTGGCGACGCTCAAGGCCTTCGGCCAGAGCAAGGCGCGCGCCGACAAGCTCGAGCTCGAGGCGCGCGACCTCTTCCAGCGCACCATGTGGGTGCTTGCCACCAATGTGATGGCCCGAGGCATCACCGACAGTGCCATTGCCAGCGGCGCGGCGGCGGCGCTGGCGCTGGGCGCGCTCAGGGTCCATGCCGGCGCGATGTCGCTGACGGCGCTGCTGGTGATCTTGATGCTGGGCGTCGAGATCTTCCGCCCCATGCGCGAGCTCCGCACTGTGCTGCACCAGGGCATGGTGGGGATGTCCGCGGCTCAGGGCATCTATCAGATTCTCGATGGCCGTCCAGTGGTGGCGGACGCGCCGGTGGCGTCACTCGAGGCGGCGCTCGAGCCCAGGATCGCATTCGAGGCCGTGCGCTTCCGCTATCCCGGTACGCGCCGAACCGTGCATGACGGGCTCGAGTTTCGGATCGCGCCCGGTGAGCGCATCGGCATCGTCGGCGGCTCCGGCGGAGGAAAGTCCTCGATCGTGCGGCTGCTGCTGCGGTTTTACGATCCCGAGGCCGGCGCCATTCGGCTTGCCGGTCACGATCTCCGCACGCTCTCCTTCGCGCAGATCCGCTCGATGATCTCGGTGGTGAACCAGGACACGTTCTTGTTCCACGGCACGGTCGAGGAGAACATCCGCCTCGGCAATCCCACCGCCGCCGAGAGCGAGGTCGAGGCCGCGGCCAAGGCCGCGAACATCCACGATTTCATCCTGACGCTGCCGCAGGGCTATCGGACCGTGGTCGGCGAGAAGGGCGTCAAGCTCTCCGGAGGTCAGCGCCAGCGCGTGGCGATTGCCCGCGCGCTCTTGCGCAACGCGCCGGTGCTGGTGCTGGACGAGGCGCTCTCCGCGGTCGATGCCGAGAACGAAGCGGTGATCCAAGAGGCGCTCGACCGCCTGATGCGCGGTCGCACCACCTTGATCCTCGCGCACCGGCTGTCCAGCGTGATCGATTGCGATCGCATCCTGGTGCTGGACCAGGGCCGCGTCGTCGAGAAGGGCCGCCACGAGGAGCTGATGAGGACGGGTGGCGTCTACGCGCGGCTGATGGCGGAGCAGGCGCGGGAATCCCAAGCGTCCGAACCCGCCGATCGTCTCTCGCCCAGTGCGACGGCGGAATTGGTGGCGGACACGCGCGGCGGCGCCGTCAAGCCGGTGACCGAGGGCATCATCAAGGCCGAGGGACTGACTTGGATCGGGCTCGTGGTTGCGCTCATGAAGGTGATCATGCCGTGGCGCGGACGGCTCGCCGCGACCTTCGGGCTGGGCGTGCTGCGCGTGCTTGCCTTCATCGGCGTGGGTGTGCTGAGCGCCTTGGCGGTGCTCGCCCTCAAGCACGGGACGCCCTATGCGGGCTGGCTATGGGCGCTGGCCGTGCTGGCGCCGCTCTCGGGCGTGCTGCACTGGCTCGAATCCTGGGTCGCGCACGATATGGCGTTTCGGCTGCTGGCGGAGATGCGCATCGACGTCTACCGCAAGCTCGACGCGCTGGCGCCTGCCTACCTCGTGCGCCGGCGCACCGGCGATCTGCTGGCGCTCGCGACCCACGACATCGAGCTCATCGAGTACTTCTTCGCGCATACCGTGGCGCCGGCCTTCGTCGCGATCCTGGTTCCCGCGGTGGTGCTGATCCTGCTTGCCTCTGCCAGTCCCTGGATGGCGCTCGCGCTCCTGCCCTTTCTGCTTTCCGTGGGTGCCAGCCCGTTCCTGATGCGCAAGCGGGTCGATCGGCTGGGCTCAGAGGCGCGGGAAGCCGCGGGCGAGCTCGGCGCCTTCGCGGTCGACTCCGTGCAGGGACTGGGCGAGATCGTCGCTTTCCAGCAGGAGGACGCGCGCGGCCGTCGGCTCGACGCACTCTCGGAACGCTATATCCGGCTCCGGTTGCCGTTCTACGGCGAGCTCACGCTGCAGCACACGCTCCTCGAGCTGCTCACGGGCCTGGGCGGTTTGGCGGTGGTGGTGACCGGTGGTGCGCTCGCCGCGCGCAGCGCGATCGATCCCGCGGTGCTGCCGCTGCTCACCCTGTTGGCGATGGCGGCGTTCCTGCCGGTATCCGAGATCGCCCAGATCGGTCGCCAGCTCGCCGACACGCTGGGCGCGACCCGCCGGGTCTACGCGCTCGCTCACGAGCCGGTACCGGTGACGGATGGGCCGGGCATTCCGCCGCGCGCAGGCGCGGCGTCGCTCGCGCTGGAGCGCGTGCGTTTCATTTACCCCGGCCAGAGTCGCTCGGCGCTTGCGGGGATCAGCATCGAGATCCCCGCGGGCAAGACCGTGGCGCTGGTCGGGCCCTCCGGTGCCGGCAAGACCACGACGGCGCATCTCCTGATGCGCTTCTGGGATCCCGATGAGGGCCGCATCACCCTCAACGGCGTCGACCTGCGGGAGTATTCTCTCGACGATCTGCGCCGACAGATCGCGCTGGTGGCGCAGGAGACCTACCTCTTTAACGATACGCTCCGGAGCAATATTCTGATCGCGCGGCCCGATGCGAGCGAAGCCGATTTGCTCGCGGCCGTCGAGCACGCCTCCCTCGCCGATCTCGTGGAGACGCTGCCTGAGGGGCTCGACTCCGGGGTCGGTGAGCGCGGCACGAGCCTGTCCGGCGGCCAGCGGCAGCGCATCGCCATCGCGCGGGCGTTTCTGAAGGATGCGCCGGTGCTGATCCTCGACGAGGCGACCTCGCATCTCGATGCCCTCAACGAGCAGGCGGTGCGGCGCGCCCTTGATCGCCTGAAATCCGACCGCACCACCATCGTCATCGCCCATCGGCTCTCTACCGTCCGCGACGCCGATATCATCGTGGTCCTGGATGGAGGGCGGGTCGTCGAGAGCGGCACGCACGAGGCGTTGTTGGCCAAGGCCGGGCTCTACGCCCAGTTGGTCTCGCGGCAACTCGCCTCGGCCTATGCGCCCGCCGCGCAGTAGGCGGAGTGTGGCACCAGTTTTGATCGCGGCGCCGGCGACGCTCGTGCTAAATGAGCGCATGATTGCCGACGACCTCGTCGAGCCCTTCGAGATCGAGCCTTTTCAATTGCGGGGCCGGCTGGTGCGTCTCGGGCCGACGCTCGACAGCATCGTGAAACGGCACGACTATCCACCGGCGGTGGGGACCGTGCTGGGGGAGGCCATCGCACTCGCTGTGGCGCTCTCCAGCACGCTGAAATACGACGGGGTCTTCACGCTGCAGACCAAAGGCGATGGACCGATCCGCCTGCTGGTCGCCGACGTCACTACCGGTGGCGCCGTGCGCGGTTACGCGCAATACGATCCCGCAAAGCTCGCGGAGGTTGCTGCAAGCGGCGGTGCAGCTTCGGTGCCGCGGCTCCTGGGCGCTGGATATCTCGCCTTCACGGTGGACCAGGGCGAGGACACCGAGCGCTACCAGGGCATCGTGGCGCTCGAGGGCGCGACGCTCGCCGAGTGCGTCCATCATTATTTTCGCCAGTCGGAACAGATCGCGGCTGGCATCAAAGTCGCTGTCGATCGCGATGCGCAGGGCGCCTGGCGCGGAGGCTGCCTCTTGATTCAGAAGCTCCCCGACGGCGAGCGCTCGGAATTCCTCGGCACTCGAGAGGAGTTGGAGGACGGCTGGCGGCGGGCGCTGATCCTGATGGGCTCCGCGACGTCGCAGGAGCTTACCGACCCCGAGCTGGCGCCCGAGGACCTGCTGTTCCGGCTGTTCCATGAGGACGGCGTGCGGGTGTTCCGGACTCACGCCGTGCGCGCGGAATGCCGCTGCTCGCGCGAGCGCATCGATCGCGTGCTGCGCTCGCTGCCATTCGAGGAGCGACAAGACCTCGGCGAAGCCGACGGATCGATGACCGTGACGTGTCAATTTTGCAATGCGAGCTACCGCTTTGAACGGGCCGATGTGGCGGCCATCGCGACCGGCTGAGGCTGGGCGGGCGCCATGAATTTGCCCAAAAGTGGCAGCAGTCTCCTGGTGTCCACATCTCCCAGCCGGAGACGATCGATGGCGCGCCTGTCGCTCTCAGGATTGATTGTGCTGGCGGCTCTGGCGGCCCCGCTTGCGGGTTGCGACAACGAGCCGCCGCCTCGGCAGAACTTCGCCGATTTGCGGTTTACCACCGAGCCACCCTTGCGGCTGGGCGTTGCCGCAGTGGAGGTGAATGACGAATACCGGCCGAATTTCGACCCGCCGCATTTCGAGCAACGCCTGCCGATCCCGCTACCTCATGTCGCCGACAACTGGGCGCGCGACCGGCTGCAGCCGGCGGGCACGAGCGGCCACGCCGTCGCGGTGATCACCGATGCGAGTGTGGTCGAGATCAATCTGCCGAAGGAGACGGGGCTGAGCGCCACCTTCACCAATCAGCTCGATACGCAATATGAGGCGCGCGTCGGTATTCGTGTTGAGATTCGGGACGATCGCGGCGGCGCCATGCGGATGGCGGAAGGGCATGCCGAGCGCTCCGTCACCATGGCCGAGGGCACCACCCTCGACGAGCGCGACCGCATGCTCTACCAGATGGAAACCGACCTCATGGCGGATCTCGACCGCCAGCTCGAGACACAGATTCGCACCAACTTCACCTATCTCGTGCAGTAGCCCGGTCAGACGTTGCCGACGGCGATCGCGTTAGGTCCGCCGATAAAGGCGAGGAACTCGCGTCGTGTGCTGGGATCGTCTCGGAACGCGCCCAGCATGTGACTCGTCACCATGGACACGCCGGGCTTGTGGACGCCGCGCGTGGTCATGCATTGATGCGCAGCCTCGATCACCACACCCACGCCCTTCGGCTGCAGCACGTCGTTAAGCGTGTTCGCGACCTGCACGGTCATCTTCTCTTGGATCTGCAGGCGGCGGGAATAGACCTCGACCAGCCGGGCCAGCTTTGAAATGCCGACCACGCGGCTATTCGGCAGATACGCCACATGGGCCTTGCCGATAATCGGCGCCATGTGGTGCTCGCAATGAGATTCGAAGCGGATGTCCCTCAGCACCACCATCTCGTCATAACCCTCGGTCTCCTCGAAGGTGCGCTGCAAGAGCTCGACGGGATCAGTCTGGTAGCCTTGGAAGAATTCTTCGAAGGAGCGCACCACGCGGCCCGGCGTGGCGCGCAAGCCCTCGCGCCCGGGATCATCGCCTGCCCACTCTATGAGCACGCGGACCGCGGCCTCGGCCTCCTCGCGCGATGGCCGGCGCCGCGGCTGCGGCCGGGTGGGACTGGTCTTGCCAAAAGGAACGGGCTTCGAGGCCATGACACGATGACTCCTGCGATGCGGAATGTAGTGCGCGCTCGGCGCGGGCGTCTCAGATGAGGCGGACCGCCTGGAGTGGACTGTCGAGAGAGAAGGCGGGGATTGCCACGGCGAAGCTCTCGCCGGCCTTGGTTTCCATCTCGTATCTGCCGACCATG
>DASZHJ010000052.1:0-3373 GCA_035938015.1 Allostellaceae bacterium | reverse complement strand
CTCTTGATCCGCACCGTGCCGCGGCCCTCGGGGCGCAGATGCACCGGGGAGAGGGTGAAGGCGGAGAATGGGTGCGGCTTCATGCCGGTCCGCAGCCGCTCGAAGGTGCTCCAGCCGAACATGTTGATCTGCAAATCGGGCTGCTCGAGGCGCGGGTCGCTCCGCACGAAGGCGCCGGCATAGATCCCGGCATTCGACAGATGGCCCGAGCGGGTGAAGACGTACTGCACCCCCGACAGCAATTTCCGCATGGAACTCATCGCGAGGTCGTTCAAGGTCACCTTGCGGGCGCAGCGCCACACCAGGTAGGTGTTGAAGTGGTCGTGCAAGTGCTTGCCGACCCCCGCCATGGCGCGCACCACCGGGATGCCGAAGTCGGCGAGCAGATCGCCCGGCCCGACGCCGGACAACTGCAGCAATTGCGGCGAGCCGTAGACGCCGCCGGAGACCACGATCTCGCCCCTGGCGCGCGCCGTCTTGCGTCCGTGCGGGGTGCGGTATTCGATCCCGACCGCGCGGGCGCCGTCGAACACGATGCGGGTCGCGTGCGCCTGCGTCTCGACGGCGAGATTGCGCCGGCCCTTGGCGGCGCCGAGATAGGCGCGCGCCGAGCTCCAGCGCCGACGGTTGCGGGTCGTCGTCTGGTAGTACCCTGCGCCCTCCTGGCGGGCTCCGTTGAAGTCGTCGTTGGGTGGGATTCCGGCCTCGAGCGCGGCCTTGACCATCGCGTCACCGAGCACCGAGCGCACCGGCTCGGAGACATCGAGCGGGCCGCCGACGCCGTGAAATTCATCGGCGCCACGCTGCTGATTCTCCGCCTTGCGGAAATAGGGCAGGACGTCGTCATAGCCCCAGCCCTCGCAGCCGCGCTGGCGCCAGCCGTCGTAATCGGTCGGCGTGCCGCGCATGTAGACCATGCCGTTGATCGAGCTGGTGCCGCCGAGGACCTTGCCGCGCGGCTGGTAGAGGGTGCGGCCGTTCAACTGCGCCTCCGGCTCGCTGTCGAACATCCAATTCAGCCGCGCGTCGGTATAGGTCTTGGTGTAGCCGAGCGGAACGTGGATCCACGGGTTGGTGTCCTTGACCCCGGCTTCGAGAAGCAGCACCCGGTAGCGGCCGTTCTCGCTCAGCCGCGCGGCAACCGCGCATCCGGCCGAGCCCGCGCCGGTGACGATGAAGTCATAGACGTTGTCGTCGGCCATCCCGGTCCCCCGCTCGCCCGCGGAACGATAACCAACCCTCTCCCCGTCGGAAAGGCCTGCGCCATGGGCGATGCCGCGCGCCCCCTGAGCGTCGCGTAATCTTTCAATCAGCCGGGCAGGCGGTCCAGCAGCACTCTTCGCGCTGGTTGCGAAAGGCGATGCCGCGATCGGCCTGACTCAGGTCAGCGAGATTCTCGCAGCGCCTGATAGAGAATTGGTCGGACCTTTCCGGTGCTTGTCCGAAGCCGACGTTCGCGCAGGCCCGGAGCCAGCCGACGCGACCGCTCGGTGCATCACGGCGGCACGGTGCTCGGCCGCGGCCGAAGCCCGCGGCCGGCTCACCGCGCGTGTCACGCCGCCCGAACGAGGCCGGGCACGGCGCCCTTGCCCCGCACTTCCGCCTCCTCGAACTCGGCGGCGGCAATCGCCCGGTCGAGCGCGGCGCGCAGCTCCTTGGCCGTCTCCAGCGTCAGCTCGATCCCAGCCCGCGCCCCGGGTTCGAGGCCGGTATTGATGAAGTCGAGCGTGATGACGTCGCCCAGCGGCGCATGGCGCGCGTGGTCATAGGCAACCACCGCCTGCGTGAGCGGGAACCATTCGTCCCCGCGCTTTGCCATGCCGTCCGCCCGTGCGATCTCGATAATGGACGTGCACATGTCCGGGCCTCCTACTTCGCCAGATGCTTGCCAAAGAAGGCGAACACCTTGCTCCAGCCATCCATTGCCTGCTCGGGCCGGTAGAGCGGCCGGTGCCAATAGAAGAAGCCGTGGCCGGCACCGTCGTAGCGGTGGAACTCGTGCGCCTTGCCGTGCTTCTTGAGTTCGGCCTCGTGCTGGTTCACCTGCTCGGGGCTCGGCGCGCGGTCGTCGTTGCCGAACAGGCCGAGCAGCGGGCAGCAGAGGTCTTTCGTCATCTCGATCGGCGCGACCGGCGTCTTGGCATTGAGCTCCTCCTTGCCCATGACCACGCGGCCGCCCCAGAGCTCGACGCAGGCGTCGACGTCCTTCCTCTGGCAGGCATAGATGAAGGCGTGCCGGCCGCCGGAACAGGAGCCGAAGATGCCGACCTTGCCGTTGTGATTGGGCTGCGCGCGCATCCACTTCACCGCAGCCTCGGTATCGCCGACCATCTGGGCGTCGGCAATGCCGCCGTCGGCGCGCACCTTGGCGGCGACGTCGTCCGGGTTGCCCTGGCCCGCACGCTCATAGAGGTTGGCGCAGATCGCGAGATAGCCGTGATGGGCGAAGCGACGCGTCGACTCGATGTACAGCTCGCTCCAGCCCGGGAGATGGTGGACAAGCACCACGCCCGGAAAGGGGCCCGGACCGGACGGCTTGGCCACATAAGCGGTAATCGGGGTCCCCTGATCGCCTTTGATGGTCACGTTCTCGCAGGTCATGCCTCGGTAGAATGACATCGGTCTTTCTCCATGGGTGTCAGCCTTGGTCGTCCGTCGCTGCAGCGCCGCGCGGTCATCGATAAGCGGTGTCGCGCTCCCTTTGCTGCCGGGGTCGTAGCGAGGCTAGTATTCGACAATCGCATACCGGGCGCAACAAGAGGCAGCCAGGGATAGGAGGCCTCCAACGTTGCGAAGAATCGGCAGGAGGACGATATGGGCGCCATCACCGGCCAGGGCAGGCACGCCTGCCGCGTCAGCGAGAGCCGGGGTCAGGCAATCGGCTTCCGCGAAGCTCCCGTCGGTGCGCGGATCAAGCTGATCGAAAAAATCTGACGAGGCAAACTCCGTGACATTGCGAGAGAAAACTGCCGTTGGCATGTCGTTGCCGCACCGTTCGCCCGATCCGTTGGCCTTGACCACGATAGGAGCCGTGGCGCGCCGCGCCGAGGAACTGGGCTTCCGGGATCTCTGGGTCACCGAGAATACGGTCGACGACGGGACTTGCCTCGATCCGATTGCGGCGTTGACCTATGCCGCCTCGATCACCCGGCGGATCGGGGTCGGTGCCGCGGTGGTCGTGCTGCCGATCCATCACCCGCTGATGGTGGCGCACCAGTGGGCGACGCTCGATTTCGTCAGCGGCGGACGGGCGATCCTGGGCGTCGGGCTCGGCCGCGCACACCACTACCGGGATTTCCAGATTCCCGTGGCGCAGCGCGTGCGCCGCTTCCGCGAGGAAGTGGAGCTGATCAAGGCGCTGTGGACCGAGGAG
>DASZHJ010000051.1:0-17002 GCA_035938015.1 Allostellaceae bacterium | reverse complement strand
GGCCACCGGGCTGATCATGCAGACCATCGCCATCCCGCGCGGTCAGGTAGTGCTGGCGGGCGGAACGGCAGCGCCGGATGACAAGCGCATTTCGGTGGAGGCGCGGCGCGGCGATACCCGCTTCGGGATTTGCTCGACCACGTTCCTCGAGGCGGCGTTTCGCACCGACTATTACCGCATCGACATCACCTTCAACGGTGACGACAGCTGGACCTATGTGACGCGCACGGATCTGGCGGTGCGGGGCAACACGCCGCCGTTCGACCACCGCGACACCAACACGTTACGGCGGATCGCGCCGCCCGCGCCGAACCCGCTCGTCGAGTGGGCGGCTAAGCAACCGCCGGGTAAGCTTCCATAGCGTCCGCTGGATAGGGCTTCAGCATCGCCATGAGGTGCGGATCGCTTGGCGCGGCGAAGGACCAGCTTTAGCCAAGCGTCACACTATGGTTGCGGGCGAGGTACGCTCCGGTCTGAAGAGCAATTCACCGAGCACCATCTTGACGGCCTCTCCATCTTCGGACAGCGGCAGCAACAGGCCATCGTAAACATAGACCATGTTGCGCGGATGACCCGTGCGGCTGAAGATCCGAAGCGGCGCACGCTCCTTCACGACCCACGATTGAACCTCAATCATGCTCGCAAGAAGTCGGCCGCTGTAGATGTCCTCGAAATACTGGCCCGTCACGTCGCGGTGGACGATGTTCGTTATTTTGGTGCCGACGAGCCGGTAACGGAAGCGGATCGGATCGCGCTCCACATCGACCAGGAAAAGATGTCCAAGGTGCGCCTTCAGATCAATTGGGTCGAGCTCGGCCCGCGCAGGCATCCGACGGCCCTGGCGCCGCGCATCCCAAATGCCGAGAAGGTCCCTCAGCTCGGGCCTATCGAAGGCAAGCGTGGGATCAAGCCGGACGCCAATCTCGTTGCTTCGGGGAACGATGCCCTGTGGCCGGGTCAAGAGTGGTTCGGTCAAGACACGGCTCTCAATCCGATGTCATTGCCGCGGGCTTCAGTCCGCATGGGCAGCGGAGCGTGTGGGCTCCCCTAGCCCGAACCAATCTCGCCCTCCATGACCACACGCTCATGGCCATCCACGACGGATCGAATGTGATACTGATTGTTCCCGCGCTCAGTCGGTAAAATCCGAACGACTTTGAAGCTTCCACCGAGTCTGGGGTCATATCGGCGTGGCGCTACCGCTACCGTTTGCCCCGCTTTGAACTTGTGAGATGCCATGATCAGAGATGCTCCCAGATGATCCTGTTTTGCCGGTGAAGCGGTGGATCAGTGGGCATAAGCGCGCTCTTTGTGGCGCGGCATCATCCCGACAAGCGGCGAGTTCCGATAGAGTACTCGGGATTTCCAATGCAGAACGCTCCCTTTCCGAACCAAAGTCGAGGTAATTCTGGTGGCAGTTACTCAGTCTGCGCGGAAGATGTAGACCGCGCGGCACCCCCCGAGGCCTCCCGGAAGAGCCTCTTGAGCGCCCTGGAGGCGTTTACCCCGAGCCAAGAAGAACCCCCGCTCATAATAGTTCTATTAGGTTTTCAGGGGGTCCTTGCTTCTGGTCGTTCGTCTCTCTGCCCGTGTCACTGGGAGCGACCGAACAGTAGCGGGGCTGCGTCCCGCAGGCCCAGGTTGCGCAGAGTTGCTGCGCCCCCGTCGTGGGTCGCCAAGATATCGGCATCGATGCCGCGTTCGAACCCCGAGCCCGAAACGCTGTCTGGATCAGTGCATGCACTGAGTACAAGCAACGAGAGCGCCATCACCGTACCGAGCAATGTTCTGCGCATTGAGGTCTCCTGTCGCAACCGTCCTGCGGAGCACACACGGAGGGCGCGATACCGCGATGGTCGGCTCAGATGGTTGTGAGAGGATTAACGTTCGCCAAAAAACCAGGCTTGTCGCTCCCTTTTGGCCATGCCAAAGGCCCAAAGCCTTGCCCTATTCCGCACCGTCGCGAACCCGCACCGCCTCTGCCGAGTTGTCGGTCACACAAGCAGTCTGGAAATACTTGATCTGCGGGTCCATGCCGTAGCGCTCGCGGATGCCGGCGAGCCACGGTCCCGAATAGAACGCTTCGGCGTCAGCACGCGTCTCCCACAGATAGACACCGCCGGCCCAGCCGTCCTCGGCGTAGATGAACTGCTTGCGGATGAGCCCCGGCACCGTGCGAAAGCCCGGCGCGATCTTGCGGAAATGCTCGGCGCAGGCCTCGAGGTCGATGCTGGGCGGCAAGCGGTACTGGACAATTGCGGTGATCATGTGAGCGCCTCGATGCGCGTGATTTCGGCGGACTTCGGCTGCATCTCGATTGGCCCCGCGAGCACGAAGCGATAGAAACCCTGCTTCAAGCGAAAGAAGATCGTTCCCGCCGGTCCGGGCTTCTCGATGTGAGCGGGCTTGCTCGCCTCGCCGATTTGGCATTGGTCGAGCGTCGCGTGTCCCCATCCCTCGCCGGGCATCTTGACGCGGTAGCTTCCGCCCCTCAGCCAGAACCGGCTTGAAATCGGCCGCGACTTCACGCCGTCACCTTCGTCAATCGTCATCGCACCATCGTTCTTCTCTGCCACCATCAACTCCCTTGCAGCTCGGCCGGGCGCGTCTTTCACGCTGAGTTCCCGAGGGTCATCCGTGCCGCGAGAGCAGCTTACTCTGCCACCCCCTCAAGGTGCCAAACCGCGAAAATTTCCCATGGGGCTATCGGACAACAACGGCACATGGACGAGCAAAATGCTGGCCACACGGTGACCACTACTCAAGGAGCGTGCCTAGCACCTCTGGCCACCGATGTTCGAAGTCGCGTTCCCGTTGGAGTCCGCGCTTTAACAGAGCTTGGATTCGCTGCTGCGCTTCAGGCCACGTCAGCGCGGTCTGAAAGCTGTTGAGGGCGTCGAGGAGCCGGTCGGCGGATGGCAACGAGACTTGGTTGATGAGATGCTTCGCTGCCGCGATAGGACGCCGATCGAAGGAGCCGATCCGCCGCGCCAGCACATCGACGAAGCCGTCCAACTCCGCGTCCGGAAGTGCCCGGTTAACGTATCCGTATCGTTCCGCGGTGTCTCCGTCGAAGTCATTCGCGCCGAGAACGATTTCGAGTGCGCGGCCGCGGCCGACCAGCAATGGGAGACGTTCCGTACCGCCGCCGCCGGGATGCACGCCCACCCCGACTTCGGGTTGGCCCAGTAGCGTGTTCTCGCGCGACGCGAAACGCATGTCGCAGGCAAGCACGAACTCGCTGCTTACGCCCCGCACGCAGCCTCGGATCTTCGCGATGCTGACCACCGGGGACTTGGTGAGGCGGACGAACGTATCTGTCAGGATGGGGAGGCCCGAAGGCCCGACAGCTGTGGTGATGTTCCCCGTCTTGCCGGTCAAATCAAAGTGGGAAAGGTAGAACTCAGGATTCGCGCTCTCGAATACCACCACACGCAGGATCGGACTGGCGTCCATTCGAGCAAGCAGATCCTGGAGGCCTTCGAATATGGTGGCGTCTACAATGTTGAAAGGCGGATAGTCGAACAGAACCCTCCAGTAGGCCGGCGTTTCCTCGACGACCCGCACAGGCACCGCTGATCCAGTCATGTTCAGGCTCTTCGCTTCGCTCGCTGGGACGACCGATCTCCCGCCGGTGATTACGCGGCCGCGTGCACTGAAGTGACGGTCTTCGCCGCCTTGCGAATCACGTCGAGCACGAAGCCCGGTTGGGAAAGCATCGGGACGTGGCTGCTGTCGGTCTCGACGGTTGTCGCGCCCATACGCTTCGCGACGAAGCGCTCCAGCTCGGGGTGAACGGTGCGGTCGTTCTTGGCCACGATGTACCAACTCGGCTTCGACCTCCATGCGGTGCCTGCCATCTTCTGATCGAAGAGGTTCGCGGCCGGCACGCCCTGCGTCGCCCAAACAATCTTCTGCTCCTCGCCGGAGAGGTCTCCCGCGAATGACCCGATGCCTTCGGGCCGAAGCCATATACGCCCGTCCGCGACCTCGATCATGAGAGAAGACTTCTGTGGTGGGGAATTTATTTATCAAGCTCTGTGAGGTCTCGTCGTCATCCGGGGCGAGTGCTGCGATGTACACCAGGCCGGCAACCCGATTGTCGGCTCCTGCCGCCGTGATGACGGTGCCGCCGTACGAATGGCCGACGAGAATGGCGGGGCTACTAACCCGTCCCAGTGCACGAATTACCGTTGCAACGTCGCCCTCAAGTGTGTCGAGGCTGTTTTGGGCGGCCACCACCTCGTGCCCGTCGGCCTGAAGTTGCGGAATTACCTTGCTGAAGCATGAGCCGTCGGCCCACAAGCCGTGGGCGAAAACGACGCTCGGTTTGGTCTGTTTGGACATGGTGCGCTCCCTGCAGCGAAGGGTTCCTGCCCGGAAACCTAAATGCGTAGCGGGCCAAGACCTATGTCGAAAATGCCACCATTCCGGACACGACAACCAAAGCACCGCAAAAGAACTCCAACGTTCGCCGTCAGAACGAAGCCAGAGGGGGCGATCCGTTGCGCACTGACTGCGGGCTTTGACCGAACACGCGCATGAAGCTGCGACGCATGCGCTCCCGGTCACCAAAACCCGTTTTGTTCGCAATCTCTTCAACGGGAAGGCGGCCCTGTTCGAGCAGAAGCCGAGCTGCTTCCAGCCGGAGATTCTCGATGGCCTTGGCCGGGGATATACCGGTTTCGATGCGGAACACACGGCTAAACTGGCGCGGGCTGAGACGAGCCGCCTCGGCCAGCTTCTCCACTGTCAGCGGCATGGCCAGATTGCTCTGCGCGAATTGAAGGGCCGTCTGCACGCGATCAGATGCGGCATCCATGTCCAGCAGCGCGGAGTGCTGTGACTGTCCGCCGGCCCGGCGATGATGCACAACCAGCATCCGCGCGAGCTCACGTGTTTTCTCACGGCCGATATCCCGCTCGACGAGACCTAGTGCCAAGTCGATGCCGGCGGTCATCCCAGCCGATGTCCAAATCTGTCCATCGGCAATAAAGATGCGATCCATCTCGACCGTCGCCCTCGGATAGCGGCGCTGCAGTTCATTGGCATAGAACCAATGCGTCGTTGCCCTGCGGCCGTCGAGCAAGCCTGCTTCGCCCAGGATAAAGGCGCCAATGCAGATTGATGCGATGCGGCGGGTCGTGCTGGGCGCGCTCTGCAAAAAAGACAGCAATTCCGGCGATTGAGGGCGAACGTCGAGCGGAGAACCGATCAGCAGCGTATCGAACGTTCCATCCGTCACGCGGACGGTCTCCATCTCCATCCCAAATGAATTCGGGATGCGTCCGCCGGCCATGGATACTGCATGCACCTCGTAGAAAGGGTCTGCGAGAACCATGTTCGCCGCTTCGAACACTGAAAGCGGCGCGAAGCTCAATACGGCAAAGCCGGGCGGGACGATCAGTCCAATGCGTAGAATGGGGCCCTCTCCGACGTCAGTGGCTGGGCCAGCACCAAAGATCTTCGGCCAGCCCGCCAAAGACTAGCTGAATTTGTGATGTACATTCCAGTGATGGTGGGTGCAGCAGGACTCGAACCTGCGACCCGCTGATTAAGAGTCAGCTGCTCTACCAACTGAGCTATGCACCCGTCGCGGGGAGGCGGGTGTATAGCAAGGTGGGCGGGGGTTGTCGAGCCGCGGTTGCCGGACTTCCGAGCGCTCAGCCGTCGTTGTCGCCGGGGCGGCCGATGCGGGCGTCGCGGTGCACGTAGACGCTCATCAGCAAGCCGAAGCCGAACATCACCGTCAGCATCGCGGTCCCGCCATAGGAAATCAGCGGCAGCGGCACGCCCACCACGGGGATGAGGCCCATCACCATCGCGGTGTTGATGAACACGTAGAGGAACAGGTTCACCACGATGCCGAGCGCCAGCAAGCGGCCGAAATGGCTGCGGCTCCTGAAGGCGATGGCGTAGCCGTAGATCAGCACCAGCGTATAGAGCGCGAGCAACGCCAAGCCGCCGATCAGGCCCCATTCCTCCGCCAGCATGGTGAAGATGAAGTCGGTCTGCTTCTCCGGCAGGAAGTTGAGGTGGCTCTGCGTCCCCTCGAGAAAGCCCTTGCCGACGCTGCCGCCCGAGCCGATCGCGATCTTGGACTGCAGGCTGTGGTATCCAGCGCCCTGGGGATCGCTCTCGGGATCGAGGAAGGTCAAGAGGCGCGCCTTCTGATAGGGGCGCAGGAAGCGCCAGACCACGGGCGCCAGGCCACCGCCGGCCGCGATCAGCACGGCGAACTTCCAGAGCCGAACGCCCGCCAGAAAGAACATTACGCCGCCGCCGAGCACCAGCATCAGCGCGGTGCCGAGGTCCGGCTGCTTCATCACGAGCGCCGCGGGCACCAGCACCAGGAGCGCCGGCACGATCAAGAGTATCGGCCGGCCGATGTCGTCGATGCTGACATTGTGGAAATAGCGGGCGAGCGCCAGCACCGCCGCCACCTTCATGATCTCCGAGGGCTGCAGCTGGATCACGCCGAGATCGATCCAGCGCTGCGCGCCCATGCCGATGAAGCCGCGCACCTCCACCGCGATCAGCAGCACGAAGGCGATGCCGTAGATCCAATAGGCCGCCCGGTACCAGAACTTGAGATCGACCACCGCGACCCCCAGCATCACCGCGAGCGCCACGCCGTAGCGCGCGATCTGCTTGCTGGCCCAAGGGTCCCAATTGCCGTTGGCGGCGGAGTAGAGCGTGCCGAAGCCCACGCAGGCGAGCAGGCTCACCAGGAGCACCAGGCCCCAGTTGATGCTCCAGACTTTCTCCGGGAGCGTGAGCTCGCGGGGCCGGCCGAGATCGAGATGCGACATGCTCATGGGATCGGACCGTCAGCTTCGCGTCGAGAGCCGGTCGGCGGCGACGCGGCCGTCGGGCACGCGGCGCGCGGGATCGCGCTTCTGCACCTCGACCAGGATGTCGGCGCAGATCGGCGCCGCCACCGCCGAGCCGCCGCCGGCGCTCTCGCCGCCATGCTCCACCACGACCGCGCAGACGTAGCGCGGCGCGCCCACCGGGGCGAAGGAGATGAAGAGCGCGTGGTCGCGCTCGATCCACGGCACCTGTCTCGCCTTGCGCACGCCGTGCTCGTGCTCGGCCTGGGTGATGTGGCGCACCTGAGCGGTGCCGGATTTGCCGCCCATCGCCAGTGCCGGCTCCTTGATCCGGGCGGCATAGGCGGTGCCGCCCTGCTCGTTCACCACCGAAGTCATGCCGTCGAGCACGACGTTGAGGTCCTTTTGCGCGATGCCCATCGCTTCAAAGACGGGCTCAATCAAACGTTCATCCGGCTTCATGATGCCGCTTTCGCGGGTCAAGCGAGGCACGATCCGCTTGCCGGTCACCAGGCGCGAGACCATGGTCGCGAGCTGCAGCGGCGTCGTGGTGATGTAGCTCTGCCCGATGCCGCAACTGATGTTCTCGCCGGGCTGCCAGGGAATCCCGTAGGTCGCGAGCTTCCAGTCGCGGGTCGGGATGAGCCCGGCCTTCTCACCGGGCATGTCGATGCCGAGCGTGGCGCCGAGGCCGAAGCGCTTGGCCATCGCCGCGAAGCGGTCGATGCCGAGCCGGCGCGCCATCTCGTAGAAATACACGTCGCAGGAATGCATGATGCCGCCGTGCATGTCGAGCGTGCCGTGCCCTTGCGGGCGCCAGCAATGCCAGACGGAGTTCCCGAGCTGGAAATGACCGGGACAGGTGACCCGCGTCTCCGGCGAGATCCCGGATTCGAGCGCCGCCAGCGCCACCATCGGCTTGAACGTGGAGCCCGGCGCATAAGTGCCGCTGATGGTCTTGTTGCTGAGCGGGTTGAGCGGGTCCTGCAGCAGAGCGTTCCACATGGCCGCGGTGAGACCCGCGGAGAATGCCGCGGGGTCGTAACCCGGGGTCGAGACCATCGCCAGGATGTCGCCGGTCGGCGCGTCCATGACCACGCAGGCGACGCTGCCCTCGGCGATGCAGCGCTGCGCGGCGAACTGCTGGATGTCCGCGTCCAAGGTCAGCGCGATCTCCTTGCCGGGACTGCCCTCGTCTCGGGAGATCTCGCGCACCACGCGGCCGAAGGCGTTGACCTCGACCTGGGTGGTGCCGGCATTGCCGCGCAGCTCCAGATCGTGTTGCTTCTCGGCGCCGCTCTTGCCGATGCGGATATCCGGCAGCTCCAGCAGCGGATCGCCGGTCAGGTCCTTCTCGGCCACCGCCGAGACGTAGCCGATCACGTGGGAGGCCATGTCGCCCAGCGGATAGTCGCGGGTGAGGCCCTGCTCGATGGAGACGCCCGCCAGCTCCGGCGCGTTCACCTCGATGCGCGCCATGTCGTCCCAGCTGAGGTTCTCGCGGATCGCGACGGGCACGAAGCTGTGCTTGCTCTTGATTTCGCGGGCGACGCGGCGGCGGTCGGAGTCGCTCAGCGGAATCAAGGCCGCCACCGCGTCGAGCGTGGCACCGACGTCGGCGACCTGGTCGGCGATCACCGAGACCCGGTAATTCTGGCGGTTGGTGGCGATCGGAACGCCGAAGCGGTCGACGATGCGGCCCCGGGGCGGCGCCAGCAACCGCAGATTGATCCGGTTCTCGTCCGCGAGCGTCGCGTAGCGGTCCGCCTGCACGATCTGCAGGTAGTAGAGCCGGCCCGCGAGCGCTGCCAGCAACAGCCCCTGGCCGCCGGCCACCAGCGCCGCGCGCCGCGTCAATAGCTTGAGCCGCCTGTTGTCCCGTTGCATCTCAAGCCCGCATGAGCAGGGTGCGTTGGACGCGCACGAGCAAATAGCTCACCACGGGATATGTGGCCACCGTGAGCACGCCTTGAAACAAGAACGCCCGGACGTCGAGCAGCATACCATAGAAGAGGCTCACCACGACCCACTGAACCACCGCGGCGGCAGCGGCAACCACCAGGAAACCCACCCACACCACGGTGAAGCGGCGCATCAACAAGTGCTCCCGCTGGGTCAACACCAACGCATGGGCGAGCAGCAGAACCAGGGAGGAGATGCCGAGCGGAGCGCCCGTCAGCATGTCCAGCAGCAGCCCCACCGCGAAAACCGCCCCGAAGGGCAGCAGATCCGGCCGATAGAGCGTCCAGTGATAGATCGCCATCAGCGCGAAGGCAGGGGTCACCGCCGTGAAGGCCGGCAAATGCGCGGGCACCACCGAGACGATCACGCAGACCACCGTGGTCAGCATCGGCATCAGCCGATTGATCAAGCCGACATCGCGTTGGAGCAGGATGAATTTCATCCTATGGCCCGCTAGGGACGCGCATCGATGTCGGGATCGACCACGCGGCGCCCGCTTCGGCTCGCCTTGGGCGCGGGTATCACGCTCTGCGGCAGCACGCTGGCGCTCAGGCCGAAGTCGACGATCCGCACATAGTCGAGGTGAGAGAGCTCGGCCTCCGGCTCGACCCGAACCACGCCGCCGTCGATCGAGGAGACCGCGCCCACCGGCAGGCCCGGCGGAAAGATGCCGCCGCTCCCGGCGGTCACCACGTGGTCGCCGACCTGGACCGCGCTCTTCTCGGGCAGATAAAGCAGGCGCGGCCGGCTCGTATTGTCGCCCGCCAGCACCGCCCGCTCGCGCGTGTCCTGGAGCACGACGGGAACCCGCGAGTTGAGATCGGTCAGCAGGAGTACCCGGGAGGCGCGGGTGCCGACCTCGGTCACGCGGCCTGCCACGCCCTCGCCGCCGAGCGCCGCCTGGCCGCGCTCGACGCCCTGGCGGTCGCCGACGTCGATCAGCACGTTGCGCAAAAAGGCGCCGCCGGAGTTGGCGATCACGCGGCCGGTGATGTAACCGCGCACGCCCTGGGGCGTGAAGTGCAGCATTTGCCTGAGCTCGTCATTCTCCGTCTCGAGCCGCTGCGCCACCTCCTGCCATTGCAGCAGCCGGGCGTTTTCCTCGCGCAGCCTCTGGTTCTCCTCGTAGACGACGAAATGGTCCCCGAAGCGTCGCACCGCCGAGGCGACGGCGCCCAGCGGCTGGGCGATCGCCCCGAAGACCGGCGCCAGGGCGTCGTTGAGGTCGGTGCGCGCGCGCTCGATCAGCAGGATGTCGGCCTTGCCGATCACGATCAGGCCGACCGAGGCGACCACCAGAAGCGGCAGCGCGAAGCGCTGCGCGGCTGCCCGCATCGCCACACGCGCCATCGATCCCGACCGCTCCCGCACGCTCCGCTCTCACCTCGGCTCGGCTCGCCGCACCGCGCGGCAGCCGCATCAATACATGCTGATCAGCACGCTCTTCAGCGATTTCTCCTCGAGCGCGCGACCGGTGCCCAGCGCCACGCACGACAACGGATCGTCGGCGATCGAGACCGGCAGGCCGGTTGCGTGACGCAGCACGTAATCCAGGTTGGAGAGCAGCGCGCCGCCGCCGGTCAGCACGATGCCCTTATCAACGATATCGGCGGCGAGCTCGGGCGCCGTGTGCTAGAGCGCCACTTTCACCGCCTCGACGATGGCTCCGACCGGCTCTGCGAGGCTCTCCGCGATCTGCCGCTCGGTGATGATGATTTCCTTGGGCACGCCGTTCATGAGATCGCGGCCCTTGATCTCCATGGTGCGGCCCTCGCCGTCCGCCGGCATGCAGGCCGAGCCGATCTCCTTCTTGATGCGCTCGGCGCTGCTCTCGCCCACCAGCAGGTTATGGTTGCGGCGGATATAGGCGATGATCGCCTCATCCATCTTGTCGCCGCCGACGCGCACGGAGCGGGAATAAACGATGCCGCCGAGCGCCAGCACCGCGACCTCGGTGGTGCCGCCGCCGATGTCGACGACCATGGACCCCGTGGGCTCGCTCACCGGGAGCCCCGCCCCGATCGCCGCCGCCATCGGCTCCTCGATCAGGTAGACGCGGCGCGCGCCCGCGCTCTCGGCCGATTCCTGGATGGCGCGCCGCTCGACCGCGGTGGAGCCCGAGGGCACGCAGACGATGATCTGCGGGCTCGCGAAGCTGCGCCGGTTGTGCACCTTGCGGATGAAGTGCTTGATCATCTCCTCGGCGACTTCGAAATCCGCGATCACGCCGTCGCGCAGCGGCCGGATCGCCTGGATGTAGCCGGGCGTGCGGCCCAGCATCATCTTGGCCTCGTCGCCCACCGCCAGGACCTGCTTCTTGCCCTTCACGTTGGCGATCGCCACCACGGAGGGCTCGTTGAGCACGATGCCGCGTCCCTTGACGTAGACCAGGGTATTCGCGGTGCCGAGATCGATCGCCATGTCCGCGGACAGCAACCCAAACAACTTCCCGATCATTTTTGCTGCGGTTTTCCTGTGCTTGGATTGTGCATGTCCGCCGATCCTGCTGCTCCGACAGAGAGAGGGGCGGCTTTGGGCCGCCCCTCCGACGCCGGTCTCTAGGCTGTCATCGCTGCGGGCGCCGTCTTCGCCCGCTTGGTCAAAAGCTTGTTGAGCGCGTGAATATAGGCGCGGGTCGAGGCGACCAGCGTGTCGGGATCGGCGCCTTGGCCGTTCACCGTCTTGCCGTTCTCCTCCAGCCGCACGGTCACCTCGGCCTGGGCGTCAGTGCCCGCGGTCACCGCGCCCACCTGGAACAGCTGCAGGCGCGCCGTGTGCGGCACGATCGACTTGACCGCGTTGAAGCTGGCGTCGATCGGGCCGTTGCCGGTGACCTTCGCGTGCTTCAACACGCCGTCGACCTCCAGCTCGACCTCGGCGGTCTGCGGCCCTTTAGATCCCGCGATCACCTGCAGCGAGACGAACTTCACCCGGTCGTGGCCGCGCAGCACCTCGTCGTCCACCAGCGCCACCAGATCCTCGTCGAAGATCTCCTTCTTGCGGTCGGCCAAGTCCTTGAACCGGCGGAAGGCGTCGTTGACCGCGTTGTCGCCCAGCTCGAAGCCCAGCTCCTTGAGCTTCATCTTGAAGGCGTGGCGGCCGGAATGCTTGCCCATCAC
Source organism: Allostellaceae bacterium (assembly GCA_035938015.1). Classification (GTDB taxonomy): domain Bacteria; phylum Pseudomonadota; class Alphaproteobacteria; order ATCC43930; family CGMCC-115725; genus DASZHJ01. Next base: position 5,088 of record DASZHJ010000051.1, on the reverse strand, counting down.
CAGCTTGGAGCGATTGAGGCCGACCGACTCCGGCGTGATGATCTCGTAGGTGCCCGCGTGCTTGAGCATGCCGTCCTGATGGATGCCGCTCTCGTGCGCGAAGGCGTTGGCGCCCACGATCGCCTTGTTGGGCTGCACCATGAAGCCGGTGATGGTCGAGACCAGGTGCGAGGCGCGCATGATGTACTCGGTCTTGACGCCGGTCGTGCAGTGCATGATGTCGCGGCGCGTCTTCAGCGCCATGACGATCTCCTCCATCGAGGCGTTGCCGGCGCGCTCGCCCAGTCCGTTGACCGTGCATTCGACCTGCCGCGCGCCCGCGCCCACCGCCGCCAGCGAATTGGCGACCGCGAGTCCGAGGTCGTTGTGGCAGTGCACGGAGACCACGGCCTTCTCGATATTCGGAACGCGGTCGAACAGCATGCGGATCAGCGCGGCGAACTCCTCGGGGAGCGCGTAGCCGACCGTGTCGGGGATGTTGACGGTGCCGGCGCCGGCCTTGATCGCGCTCTCGACCGTGCGGCAGAGGAAGTCGTGCTCGCTGCGCGAGCCGTCCTCGCACGACCACTCGACGTCCTCGCAGAGGTTGCGGGCGTAGCTCACGCTGTCGATCACGGCCTGGTGCACCGCCTCGGGCTCCATCTGCAGCTTGAATTTCATGTGCAGAGGCGATGTCGCGATGACGGTGTGAATGCGCGGCCGCTTGGCGTGCTGCAGGGCCTCCCAGGCGCGGTCGATATCGCCGCGGGTCGCGCGCGAAAGACCGGCGACGCTCGAGTGCTTCACGAGCTTCGCCACCTCGCGCACGGCCTCGAAGTCGCCGTTGGAAGCGATCGGGAAGCCCGCCTCGATGACGTCGATGCCCATCTCCTCCAGGAGGAGCGCGATCTTGATCTTCTCGTCGAGATTCATCGAGGCGCCCGGCGATTGCTCGCCGTCGCGCAGGGTGGTGTCGAAAACGATGACGCGGTTCTTGCCGCTACCGGCGTCGGACTGCTTGCGATGGGTGGATGCGCTCATGGGCGCAGCTCCTGTGGTGAAGGGTGCAACGAAGCGGGTTTGATCGCATTACCCCCTGAACACCGATCGCCGGACGCGATGAGCCGGCGTTCAGGGGCCGCTAAGTCGCAGCGCCCCGTCACTGAGGAGAAGCAGGAGAGCGGCAGCCGGACGGCGAGCGCGCGCAATGGCGTGCGGGCGCACCAGCGCCTGCCGCCAATCGTGCCGTGCCACGGTCCGAACCATCCGAAAACCGACCTCTCGTCTGGGCCGGAGCTCGCAAGCCGGCCGCTGACACCCTGAACCCACTAGCCCTAACGGTTGGTTAACGCCGCTAAGGCCGGGATTCCGCAGTACTTTTAACCGGTTTCGCCCGGTTACGGCAAGGGTTCTCTTGGCCCGAGTGCTCGAATTGCGGGCGGTTGAGCCCCCTCTCCGCGCGAAGCGGGGAGAGGGAGGGACCCGGCGCGAAGCCCCGGGAGAGTGAGGTGTGCTTCCACGGGCGCCATCGAGTCCGCCATCGACACCCACCTCACCCGCGCCCCTTCGACAAGCTCAGGGGCCGCGACCTCTCCCCCGCAAGCGCGGGCGGAGAGGTTTCTCAGCAACTTGCGCTCAGCAATGCGGTGTCACGCCCTAATTCTTGGCGCGGTCCACCAGGCGGTTCTGCGAGATCCAGGGCATCATCGCGCGGAGCTTCTCGCCGATCTTCTCGACGGGATGCTCGGCGCCGCGCCGGCGCATGGCCTTGAAGCTCGCCTGGCCCGCGGTGTTCTCCAGCACCCACTCCTTGGCGAATTTTCCCGACTGGATCTCCTCCAGAACGCGCTTCATCTCGGCCTTGACGCGGTCGTCGATGATGCGGGGCCCGCGCGTGTAGTCGCCATACTCGGCGGTATTGGAGATCGAGTAGCGCATGGTGGCGATGCCGCCCTCATACATGAGGTCGACGATCAGCTTCACCTCGTGCAGGCACTCGAAATAGGCCATCTCCGGCGCATAGCCCGCCTCGACCAAGGTCTCGTAGCCCGCCATGATCAGCGAGGTGAGGCCGCCGCAGAGCACGGTCTGCTCGCCGAAGAGATCGGTCTCGCACTCCTCCTTGAAGGTGGTCTCGATCACGCCGGCACGGCCGCCGCCGATCGCGGACGCATAGGAGAGCGCGATCTCGAGCGCGTTGCCCGAGGGATTCTGCTCCACCGCGACCAAACAGGGCACGCCGCCGCCGCGCTGGTATTCCGAGCGCACGGTGTGCCCGGGTCCCTTGGGCGCGATCATGAAGACATCCATGTCGGCGCGCGGCTCCACCAGCTTGAAATGGATGTTGAAGCCGTGCGCGAAGGCAAGCGCGGTGTCCGGCCGCATATGCGTCTTCAGGTCGTGGGTGTAGAGCGCCGCCTGCAGCTCGTCGGGCGTCAGCACCATGACCACGTCGGCCCATTTGGCGCCCTCGGCGGGCGTCATGACCTGGAACTTCTGGGCCTCGGCCTTCTTGGCCGAGGCGGAGCCGGAGCGGAGCCCCACGCGCACGTCCTTGACGCCGCTGTCGCGCAGATTGAGGGCGTGGGCGTGCCCTTGGCTGCCGAAGCCCACCACCAGGACCTTCTTGCCCTTGATGAGGTTCACGTCGGCGTCGCGATCGTAATAGACCCGCATGATGGTTCCCCTATGGACGAGCGTTGAGACGGATTAGAGCCGGGTTGAGCCGCGGGAGATCGCGACGACGCCGGTGCGCGAGACATCGATGAGGCCCAAGGGCTCCATCAGATTGATGAAGGCGTTGAGCTTCTCGGTCGAGCCGGTCATCTCGAAGACGAAGCTCTCGATGGTCGAATCGACCACGCGCGCCCGAAAGATATCGGCCAGGCGCAGGGATTCGATGCGCCGCTCGCCGCTGCTCGTCACCTTGATGAGCGCGAGCTCGCGCTCGACATGCGCGCCTTCCTCGGTGAGGTCGCGCACCGCGTGTACCGGCACGAGGCGCCCCAGCTGCGCCTTGATCTGCTCGATGATCATGGGCGTGCCGGAGGTCACCACGGTGATGCGCGAGAGGCCCTGCTTGCGGTCGACCTCGGCTACGGTGAGGCTCTCGATGTTGTAGCCGCGGCCGGAGAACAGGCCGATCACGCGGGCGAGTACGCCGGGCTCGTTGTCCACGAGCACGGCGATGGTGTGCTTCTCGATGGCGCTGCTGCTGCCGCTCACGTTGGGCTCCTTCAAGGGCGCCCGCCGCCTCGGCGGGCGGCCCTTGAGCTTGTTGGATGAGGACCGGAGTTCGGAAATGGCTGGCTCCGCTAGACCAATACCATGCCCTCTTCCGATACCGGCCCCTCCGCCTGCTTGTCCTTGGGCCCGAGCAGCATCTCGTTGTGCGCCGCTCCCGACGGGATCATCGGGAAGCAGTTCTCGGTCTGATCGACCATGACGTCGACGATCACGGGCTTGTCGACCTTGAGCATCTCGTGGATGACGCCATCGACCTGGTCCGGTCGCGAGGCGCGCAATCCCACGGCGCCGAAGGCCTCGGCGAGCTTCACGAAATCCGGCAGCGAGGCCGTATAGCTCTCCGAATAGCGTCCGCCGTGCAGCAGCTCCTGCCACTGGCGCACCATCCCCATGTACTGGTTGTTGAGGATGAACACCTTCACCGGCAGACGGTACTGCATCACCGTCGACATCTCCTGGATGTTCATGAGTATCGAGGCCTCGCCGGCGACGTCGATGACCAGCGCCTCGGGGTGCGCCACCTGCACGCCCATCGCGGCCGGCAGGCCGTAGCCCATGGTGCCAAGACCGCCCGAGGTCATCCAGTGGCGTGGCGCCTCGAACTTGAGGTACTGCGCCGCCCACATCTGGTGCTGGCCCACCTCGGTCGTGACATAGAGGTCGCGGCCGCGCGTCAGGGCATAGAGCCGCTCCAGCGCGTATTGCGGCTTGATGATGCGCTCGCTCGGCAGATAGCGCAGGCAATCGCGCTGGCGCCACGTATCGATCTGCTTCCACCAGGCGGCCAGCGCCTTCGCGTCGGGCTTCGCCCGCTTCGCCTTCCAGACCTTGACCATTTCCGCCAGCGTCTCGGCGGCGTCGCCGATCAGCGGCAGGTCGACGCGCACGTTCTTGTTGACCGAGGATGGGTCGATGTCGAGATGGATCTTCTTCGAGCCCGGCGAGAAGGCGTTGAGACGCCCGGTCACGCGATCGTCGAAGCGGGCGCCGATGTTCACCATGACGTCGCAATCGTGCATGGCGAGGTTCGCCTCGTAGGTCCCGTGCATGCCGAGCATGCCCAGGAACTGCTTGTTCGAGGCGGGATAAGCGCCGAGCCCCATCAAGGTCAGCGTCACTGGATAGCCCGTGAGGCGCACCAGCTCCTGAAAGAGCGCGCAGGCGCGCTCGCCGGAATTGATCAGCCCGCCGCCGCCATAGAAGACAGGCCGCTTGGCGCTCGCGATCAGCTCCACCGCGGCCGCGATCTTGGCGGCATCCGGCATCATCTGCGGCCGGTAGGTCTTGTGCTTGACGCTGGTGGGCGGCGTATAGATGCCCGTGGCGAACAAGATATCCTTGGGCAGATCGACCACGACCGGCCCCGGTCGGCCCGTGCGCGCAACATAGAACGCCTCATGCATCATGCGCGCGAGGTCGTTCGCGTCCTTGACGAGATAATTGTGCTTCGTGCAAGGGCGCGTGATCCCGGTCGTGTCCGCCTCCTGGAAGGCGTCGTTGCCGATCAGGTGCGTCGGCACCTGGCCCGTGAGGCAAACCACGGGGATCGAGTCCATGAGCGCGTCGGTCAAGCCCGTCACCGCGTTGGTGGCACCGGGACCGCTGGTCACCAGGACAACGCCGACCTTGCCGGTCGAGCGGGCGTAGCCTTCCGCCGCGTGCACCGCTGCCTGCTCGTGGCGGACCAGGATGTGGCGGAGCGCGTTCTGCTTGAAGAGCGCGTCGTAGATCGGCAATACCGCGCCGCCCGGGTAACCGAAAACGACATCAACGCCCTGATCCACCAGGGCCTTGATGACCATTTCCGCACCAGGCATTGCCGCTGCCGACATGACACCTCTCCTCGTCAGAATGCGCAAAAAA
>DASZHJ010000050.1:0-21393 GCA_035938015.1 Allostellaceae bacterium | reverse complement strand
GACGATAGTGCCGGCCTCGAGCTCGCGGGTGCGCGCGGCGTGTGCGATCAGCGCGGGAAAATCGAAATTCATGTCGCGGCCGGCGTTGGGCTCGCCGAAGAGCGTGCCGTTGAGGCTGCTCGTGAGCGGCAAACTCAACTTGCGGCCGTCCCAGGCGGAACCCAGCTCGTCCGGCGTCACCGCCACCGGCGAGAACGATGTGGCGGGCTTGCCATGCAAGAAGCCGAAGCCCTTGGCGAGCTCCGTCGGGATCAGGTTCCTGAGACTCACGTCGTTGACGAGCATCACCAGCTTGATGTGGCTCGCGGCCTGATCCGCCGAGACGCCCATGGGCACGTCGTCCACGACCACCGCGACCTCGCTCTCGAAATCGATGCCCGATGATTCGTCCGCGACCAGGATATCGTCGGTCGGGCCGATGAAGCTGTCGGAACCGCCCTGATACATCAGGGGATCGCTGTAGAAGCTCGGCGGCATCTCTGCCTTGCGGGCCTTGCGCACGAGCTCGACGTGATAGAGGTAGGCGGACCCGTCGAGCCATTGATAGGCGCGCGGCAACGGCGCTGCCGCGAGCGTCGCGTCGAAGGGCTGGGCGTCAGGCTTGCCTTGCTCTAGCTGGATGGCGATGGCCCGAAGGGCGGGCTCCGCGAGCGCCCAATCTTCCAGCGCTCGCTGGAGCGTGGGCGCCACGGCCGGAACCGCGGCGCAGCGCAAGAGATCCCGGCTTACGACGACCAGCGTGCCGTCGCGGCCGCCGCGCTTGAGGCTCGCGAGCTTCATGGCGCCTCCGTGCGCCAGGAATTGACGTAGTCCTCGACCTCGACGCCGGGCGGTAGGTTGCCGATCTCGAGCGCGTCGCGCGCATCCACCATCACCGCGACCTCGTCGGTTTCGAGCTTCTTCGGCTTGAGCGCGCCCGCGAGCGCCTTGGGATGCGGCCCGTGCGGAAATCCGCTGGGATGTAGCGTCACCATCCCAGCATGGATGTTGTCGCGCGAGAAAAAATCGCCGCGGTGATAGAACAGCACCTCGTCGTAATCGTCGTTCGAATGAAAGAACGGCACCTTAAGCGCGCCGGGATCGCTCTCGAAGGGTCGCGGCACGAAGGTCCCCACCACGAAACGACTGGCCAGGAACGTGGTGTGCGCCGAGGGCGGCAAGTGGACGCGGTGGCTCATCAGCGGCCGGATGTCACGCCAGTTGAGCCGCACGGGCGCGAGGTCGCCGTGCCACCCCACCGCGTCCAAAGGATTGTACGGATAGGTGATGGTGGAGAGGGTGTCGCGACGCTTGACGCGCACCGTCCACTCCTCGCGCTTGCCCTTGGGCGTCTGCTGCGCCTTGAAGGCGTCATCGATCGCGGGCACGTCGAGGATGGCGGGATCGAAGATCGCGTGGCCGCCCACCAGTCCCTTCTCCGGCAGGCAATAGCCGTCGTTGGTCGCCTCGATCATCAGGAACACCGCGGCACCCTGGCAGGCGACGCGCCACTGCGCGCCGCGCGGCAGCACGATGTAATCGCCGTCGCGGAACTTGAGATGACCCCAGTCGCAATAAAGGTCGCCCGCACCCTCGTGGACGAACAGGAGCTCGTCGCCGTCTCCGTTGCGTACGAGGTGATCCATCCTGCCGGTGGCGCGCCAGAGCCGGTAGCGCAGATGCGCGTTCATCAGGATCTCGTCGGCATCCCAGGGCGAGGCCGCAACGTCGTTGAGCTTGGTGAGATCGAAGGCGCGTGGCCTCAGCGGACCCTCCCAGCGCGTCCAGCCGGTGGGCGGATGCGCATGGATCATCTGCGTCGCCGGCCCGAAGAAACCCTCCTTGCCGAGTTCCCGCTCGTAGGTGCCGGGCGGCAGATCGGCATGCGCCTGGCGTGGGGCATTGCCCTCGACGCGTGGAAATCGAATCCAGCTCTTCATGTCGTCACTCCCCTGCCGTGGCCTTCGGATCGAGCACGCCGCGGCGGATCTGGTCGAGCTCGATCGACTCGAAGAGCGCGCGGAAATTGCCCTCGCCGAAGCCCTCGTTGCCTTTGCGTTGGATGATCTCGAAAAAAATCGGGCCGATCACGGTATTCGTGAAGATCTGCAGCAGCAGGCCGCCGCCCCTGGTGGGCGCGCCGTCGACCAGGATCCGGTTGCGGCGGAGCCGGTCGAGATCCTGGCCATGGCCGGGGAGCCGCGCATCCAGCTGCTCGAAGTAGGTGTCGGGCACGTCCATGAACGTTACGCCTTTGGCGCGCAAATCCTCCACCGTCGCGAAAATGTCGGATGTGGCGAGCGCGATGTGCTGGATGCCCTCGCCATGATAGGCCGCGAGATATTCCGCGATCTGCGACTTGTCGTCGGCGCTCTCGTTGATGGGGATGCGGATCCGGCCGCAGGGGCTCGTCATCGCTTTGGAGCGCAGGCCTGTGAGCTTGCCCTCGATGTCGAAGTAGCGGACTTCGCGGAAGTTGAAGAGATCCTCGTAGAACTTGGCCCAGAGCGCCATGCGGCCTTGGTGCACGTTGTGGGTGAGATGATCGACGCCAACGAGCCCGACACCCTTGGGCTTCGCCTCGGCACCCGACAGCGGCACGAAATCCACGTCGTAGATGGTGTGGTCGCCGTAGCGGTCGACAAGATACAGAATGCTGCCGCCGATCCCCTCGATCGCGGGGATATTGAGTTCCATCGGTCCGACCTTGCCGGCGACCGGTTTTGCGCCGAGCCCGATCGCCCGCGCATAGGCACGCGCGGCATCGCGCACGCGGAAGGCGATAGCACAGACCGACGGGCCATGAAGCCGGGCGAAGGCTTGCGCGAAGCTCTCCGGCTCCGCGTTGACGATGAAGTTCACGTCGCCTTGGCGATAGAGCGTCACCTTCTTCGATCGGTGACGCGCCACCGGCGCGAAGCCCATGCTTTCGAACAGCCCGCCGAGCGCCGCCGTGTCGGGCGCGGTGTACTCCACGAACTCGAAGCCGTCGGTGCCCATGGGGTTGTCCCAGAGGTCGCGTGGCTCTTCCGCGCCCGGGGAACGCGTCTTGGCGGCGAGAGGCATCTCGTTCCTCCCTCGATCGGTTTGGCCGGGATCCGGGCGCAAGCACCCTTGACCCAAGCGCTCATGATGAGCAATTTAGTTTCATATGAAACAAAATCCAAGCCCCCGCCGAGGCGCGGCTCTTCAGGCCGGGGACGGCCTCGTGCTCGAGCGCTTCCTGCCCTATCGGCTCTCCGTGCTGATGCTCCGGATCTCCAACGCAATCGCGCGGAGTTACGAGCGGCGGTTTCGCCTGAGCGTGCCGGAATGGCGGGTGATGGCGGTGCTGGGGCGGTTCGGCCCGCTCTCCGCCCGCGGCGTCGGCGAGAAGACCCAGATGGACAAAGTGCGCGTGAGCCGGGCGGTCGCGCGGCTCGTGGCGGCAGGCCGCTTAAGCCGCCGCATCGACCGTATGGACCGGCGTCGCTCGATCCTGGCGCTCACGGCCGCGGGCGAGGCCATTCACCGCGAGATCGTGCCGCACGCGCGACGGGTTGAGGCGCGCCTCCTCGCCGAGCTGACCGACGCCGAGCGCGACGCGCTCGACGAACTTCTCGCCAAACTCGAGGCGCGGGCCGGGACGCCGTTCGTCGCGGAGTCGGATTAGCTCAGACCGCCGCGTCGGTCGAGACGATTGCGGCGGGAGTCGCCGACGCCCACAGCACGATCTCTTTCAATTGCGTGGTCGAGGCCGAAGCCACGGCAGCCTGGAGCAAGGCCGAGACGACGGCGGCAAAGATCGCCACCCTGCCCAGCTGCCGCTTGCGCCGTGCCACGGATTGGGAGCTCTCCGCGCTCTGGGGTACGCGAATGCCGCCCGACCAGAACCACAAGAAGAGACCGAGCAACGCCAGGAGCGCTGCGCTCCAATGCAGTAAATCGGGCATCTCGTCCTCCAGTCCCACGCCTTGCATGACGCTTCACACCCAATACTTGCATCGATTTTTAGGGAAATAAAGTTAACGGCACTGTCGCGGCTAAAAAATCTGTTGAAAATCCGCGCGCGCCATTGAGGCTGCGGAGCCGCGCTTGGTTAAGGCCGAGATTTCAGCCGGTCGCCGCCAGCCAGGCTGCGTCCTGTGCACGTGGCCGGCGAGCCAGGCGCTCGGTCAACAACTCCCGCGCACGCCCGCGCCGCCTGCAGCGGATCAACGCGACGATCAGCGTATCTTCGAAGACCTCACGCTGCGCATGACTGCCGGCCACTCGTGTCAAATCGGGCATGGCCGCCGCCAAGAGATCGGCGGCTTTCTCAGGCTCGCGCTGGGCGAGGGCCCTGAGGCCTCGGCAGAGCGTCGGCACCACCCGCCCCTGCGGCAGCTTGCCCTCACTCACAAGACGCTCCAGCTCTCCGATGCGGCTCTCGAGGCTCGCCGCGGCATGCGTCGCGCCCTCCGCCATTGCGGCATGCAGGTCTGCAAAGGCCAGTCCCGCTCGGGAAAACAGCCGCTCCGCGAATTCCGCGACCTCTTCCCAAGGTAGCGGCCGCGGACCGGCGTCCAGAAGTTCGCAGCGCCAGAGGAACGACGCGGCATCCGCGAGCGTCGCCATAGGGGCGCACCGCGCGACGGCGGGACGCATGGCCGCACGATACCGGGCCATCGCGCGCTCGGGCGCGCCGAGGTCGAGCTCGAAGAGCGCCAAGTGCCAGTTGAAATGGCAATGCAGCTGTGCCGCGGGATCGTAGTCGCGCAGCCAAGCCGTCAGGAACGCAATGCCCTCGGCGGTCTCGCCGAGTTCGACACGGGCGTGGGTGCGTGCGTGTGCCGCATGTGCGTTGCGGGGATTGAGGGCGAGCGCATGCTCGAGGATCTCGGTGCCGCCGCGGGGATCGCCGGTCTCGACGCGGGACCAGCCGAGGAACCCCAAAAACCACCAATCCTCGCCCCAGCGCGGCGCCAAGCCGTCGAGGAGCGCGCGCTGCGCCTCGTGGTGATCCGCCCGACCGCTGAACGCAATGAGTCCGTAGACACCGAGTGCAAGAGACAGTACCAGCGCGTCGCGCGGATAATCGCGCATGTGCGCCTCCACGGCGGCCATCGCCCGCGCGGGCTCGCCGTTGATGGAAAAGGTCAACGCCTCGACATGGCGCTGCTCTCGCGCGCTAGACGCGGCGGCGCAGGCATTCGCGCGTGCCGCCGCGCGCTTCGCCTCGTCCATGCGGCCATGGAGCTGCGCGCTGCGGGCAAGCGCGATGTGCGAGAGGGCAAAGCCCGGATCGATCTCGATCGCCTCGGCGAGCAGCGCCTCCGCGCCCACGTTGGCGGATAGGATTCGGTCGACCGCGTCTTTATAGAGCGCGAGCGCGCGCGCCGATGTCGTGGTCACGCTCAGTCCGAAGCGGTCGCTCGACACGGCACCCTCCGAGTGGAAGTCATTCCAGTCCTCAATAGGGCACGTGGGAGAGCCGAAGCAAGCGGAAGGCGCTGCCACAACCGAGCATTCCCCCGCCGCGCTCGCCCTGCTATAAGGCGCCGGACCTCAATTCTGCAGCGAGGGACCCGGTGGCCCGCGCCACGATCTTCGTTCTGAACGGACCCAACCTCAACATGCTGGGTGTGCGGGAGCCGCAGATCTACGGCAGCGACACGCTCGCGGACATCGAGGCCGCTTGCGCCGAGCGCGCGGGCGAGCTGGGCCTCGATGTAGATTTCCGGCAATCCAATCACGAAGGCCAGATCGTCGATTGGATCCACGAGGCGCGGCAGGGCGCCGACGGCATCGTGATCAACCCCGCGGCGCTCACGCACACCTCGGTCGCGGTTCACGACGCCCTCAAGATCGCGGACGTGCCGGTGATCGAGGTGCACCTTAGTAATATCCACCGGCGCGAGGAGTGGCGGCATCGGTCCTTCGTGAGCTCGGTGGCCACCGGTGTGATCATGGGCCTTGGCTCCCAAGGCTATCTACTGGCGCTCGATGCCATGGCGCGGATCCTTGAAGCGGCTGCCGACAAAGCGGACTGACGGAGGCTCGAGCCGGATGCCTACCCGCAGCGATCTCCCGATCGACAGTGATCTCGTCCGCACCCTCGCGGCGCTGCTCGACGAGACTGGCCTCACCGAGATCGAATATTCCGTCGGCGACCGGCGGATCCGGGTGGCGCGTACCGCGGCCGCCCTGGCTCCCACGGTTGCGGTCGCCGCGCCGGCGCCGGCGGAAGCGCCAACCGCGCCTGCGAGCGCCGTGGCGCCGGTCGACCATCCCGGCGCGGTCAAGGCGCCCATGGTCGGCACCGCCTATATCGCGCCGCAGCCAGATCAGCCGCCGTTCGTCAAGCTTGGCGACCGCGTCGAGGAAGGGCGCGTGCTCCTCATCATCGAGGCCATGAAGGTGATGAACCAGATTCGCGCCCCCAAGGGGGGACGCGTCGCCGAGATCCTGATCGCCGATGGCACCCCCGTCGAATACGGCCAGGTGCTGATGGTCATCGAGTAGGCGGGATCCTCGGGCAATGTTCGAGAAGGTCCTCATCGCCAACCGCGGCGAAATCGCGCTGCGCATCCACCGCGCCTGCCGCGAAATGGGCATCAAGACAGTGGCCGTGCATTCAACCGCGGACGACGCCGCCATGCACGTGCGGCTCGCGGACGAGAGCGTCTGCATCGGACCGCCGCCCGCGCGCGAGAGCTATCTCAACATACCCGCGATCCTTTCGGCGGCGCAGATTACCGGTGCCGACGCGATTCATCCCGGCCTTGGCTTCCTCGCGGAGAATCCAGGATTCGCCGAAATGGTGGAGGAACACGGCTTCACCTTCATCGGTCCCTCCGTCGAGCACATCCGCATGATGGGCGACAAGGTCGCGGCGAAGCGAGCGGCGGTCGAGCTCGGCATTCCCGTGGTCCCAGGATCCGAAGGGGCAATCGAGAGCCCCGACCACGCGACCGCCGAGGCGCGCCGCATCGGGTATCCCGTTCTGATCAAGGCTGCGGGGGGTGGTGGCGGGCGTGGCATGCGAGTGGCGCGCGACGAGCCCGAGCTTAAGGAGATGCTTCCGGCGGCGCAGCGGGAGTCCGCTGCCTTCTTTGCCAACGCCGAGGTCTACCTCGAGCGCTACCTCGGTCATCCCCGCCACATCGAAGTACAGATCCTCGCCGACGGCCAAGGCGGGGTCATTCACTTGGGCGAGCGCGACTGCTCGCTGCAGCGGTCACATCAAAAGGTCCTTGAGGAGACGCCATCGCCTGCGCTCAACGCCGAGCAGCGCACGGAGCTTGCGCGGATTGCCACCCGGGCGATCGCTAAGCTCGGATACAAGAGCGCGGGCACCATCGAGTTTCTGTTCGAGGACGGCCGGTTTTTCTTCATCGAGATGAACACGCGGCTCCAGGTCGAGCACCCCATTTCCGAGATGGTGAGCGGCATTGACATTGTGCGCGAGCAGCTCCGAATCGCGTCCGGTGCGCCGCTGGGCTACCGACAGGCCGACGTCAGCCTCGCGGGCCATGCGATCGAGTGCCGCATCAACGCCGAGCATCCCGAGAGCTTCACCCCCTCGCCGGGCACCATCACCGGCTATCACGCCCCCGGCGGCATGGGCGTGCGCGTCGACAGCGCGCTCTATCAAGGCTACAGCGTACCGCCGCACTACGACAGCCTGGTCGCCAAGCTCATCGTGCACGGCACCAGCCGCAACGAGTGCCTGATGCGGCTTCGCCGGTCGCTGGAGGAATTCGTGATCACGGGGATCGATACGACGATCCCGCTGCATCAGCGATTGGTGGTGGCGCCCGACTTCATCAACGGGCTCTACGACGTGCATTGGCTCGGGCGGTTCTTGGGACGGGGCTGACGACCGTCTTGCGGCAAAGCGAACGGCTCCGCATCATTCCCGCATGATCGAGCTTTCGCCTGACCTGCTATTGCGTGCCTATGCAGCCGGCTTGTTCCCAATGGCGGAGTCCGCCGAGGATCCTGACCTCTTCTGGATCGATCCGGACCCGCGCGGCGTGCTGCCGCTCGACCGTTTCCACCTGCCGCGCCGGCTCAAGCGTACGCTGCGCGCAGGCCACTATGAGGTCCGCATCGATACCGCTTTCGACGCGGTGATGCGGGGCTGCGCGGAGCCCACGGAGATGCGGCCGAAAACTTGGATCAACGACGAGATCCTCCGGCTTTACAGCGCGCTTTACGGGCGGGGCTATGCGCACAGTGTCGAGGCCTGGCGCGAGGGCGAGCTGGTGGGCGGGCTTTACGGCGTCGCGCTCCGCGGCGTGTTCTTCGGCGAGAGCATGTTCAGCCGCTCGAGCGACGCGAGCAAAGTGGCCCTGGTCCATTTGGTGGCCCGGCTCGTCAAGGGCGGCTTCCGCCTGCTCGACACCCAGTTCGTCACCGACCATCTCCGCCGCTTCGGCGCGGTGGAGATACCCCGCTCCGACTATCATCGGCAGTTGGAGCGCGCCCTCGCGGTCGAGGCTTATTTCGAGGAAGGCTTGGCAGACGATCCCATCTCGGTCTTGCAGTCGAGCACGGTCACGTCATAGACGGGGTGCTCGAGCGTCGAGAGCGCCGGGCTCTGCGCGAACATCCAGCCGCTGAAGAGATGCTGCATGTCGGTGCCGGCCTGCGCGCCCTGGGGACGCGCCTCATCGATCTCCAGGAAAGCGGCCGTATTGGGCGGGTCCTCCGGCGGCTTCTTGACGCAGGCACGGGCCGTGATGACGAGCGTGCCGAACCGAACGCTTTGAGCAATGGGTGCCTCCACGGTCGAGACACGGGCCGTGGTCTTGTCGAGCCCCTGCAGCACAGCGATCGTGACCGCAGGCGCCGCCGCGGTGGCCGCCGCCGGAGGCGCTTTAGTGGGCGCCGGTTTCTGCTGAGCAAGGGCCATGCCGGCCATGGCGAGCGCCAAGAGGGCGACAGCGAAAAGGATGTGCTTCATCGCGCGCGGGATCAAAGCGCGCGACTGTGGCGAGAGCATGGCGCGCTCAGGCTCACCGCATGAAAGTCAGCTTCTGGAACCCGCGCCGGAACTCGATGACCTCCGGTCGGACAACGACGGGATCCTCGTTACCGCGGAACACCCGCGCGATGAAACGGGCAATCTCGGGCATGTGCCGGGGCTCCAGCCCCCAGCGCGTGATTTCCTGACTGCCGATCCGGATGCCGTTGAGGTCGCCCTCGACGGGTGCCACCGGCAATCCGATGCCGCAGAGGAGCACGTTCGCCTCCGCGAGCCGCTTGGAAGCGCGTTGGCCGCCGCCGAAGGGCGCCGCATGGAGCGCCAAGTGATGGCTCTCGGTGTGGCCGCGCCCCTCCAGCCCGTGCACGGGCAGGCCCTCGGCCACGAGCGCTGCGGCCAGCGCTTGAGCGTTGGCGATGCACATCCCCGCGTAATCGCGGCCGTGCTCCAACAGGTCCAGGGTCGCCAGCGCGAGCGCGGCGGTTTTGCCCAGGTCGAAATTCGCGGTGACGCCGGGATAGGCGATCTGGTCGAGGCGCTCGGCGAGCGCCTTCTCGGTGGTCAGCACCAGCCCCGCGGGCGGACCGCCATACGCCTTGTAGGTCGACATGGTCATGAGGTGCGCACCCTCCGCGAGCGGCTGCTGGAAGCGCCCGCCCGCGATGATCCCGCCCATGTGTGCGGCGTCGTAGAGGAGATAGGCGCCAACCTCATCGGCAATCTCGCGCGCCTCGCGCACCGCATAGGGAAACAGACAGAGCGAGCCCGCGAGCGTGATGAGCTTGGGCGCGAGCCGCCGCGCCTCTCCGCGCAAACGGTCGAGATCGATCGCCATGCGCTTTCCGTCAAAGGGAACAGGATGCGTCTCGAGGCCATAAAGTCCCGCGATACCCGCGCCGTGATGCGTCACGTGACCGCCCATCTCCGGCGGAAAGGCCAGAATGCGGTCGCCGGGCCGGCACGTCGCCATGAACGCATAGAGGTTCGCGAGCGCGCCCGAGCCCACGCGGATCTCGGCATAGGGTGCGCTGAAGAGACGCCGCACCAACGCCTCTGTCACCACCTCGATCTCGCCCGCGAATTCCATGCCCATCTCGTACTTGTCGCCGGGATATCCGAGCGAGGGCCGATTGCCGAGCGAGCGCGCGAGCAACGCCGCTGCGCGCGGGTTCATCACGTTGGTGCCGGCATTGAGCCCGATGCTCTCGCGGTCCATGTGTAGTTCGTGCGCATCGACGAGCCGTATCACCTCGCGCTCAATCGCATCGGCATCCTTGGCGACCAGCCGCGCCTCCACCTCCGCCACCACCCGCCGGCAATCGGTTGGGAGCCAGGGTTTTTCCGTCGCCATCGCGGTCATTCTCGATCACTCCTTCGGTCGCGCGTACGCACTCGAGGGGATGCTAGAGCAAGGTTCGCGTGGAATAAAATCCGCATTTCGGGGTCCTCTACGTAGGACTACCGATCCGCAACACTACGTACAGATTTCGGGCCTTCGGGACGCCACATTGTGCGATATCCGCGGTGACCAAATCGGTCCGAGCGGGAGCATTTTTCGGGACAACCTTGTTCTTCCTAGCTTAGTCGACCAGTTGGCAAAAGACGGGTGACCTGGAGATGGTCATGAATGACAAAGTTCCCCTCGAGAGCGATTGCCTATCGGCAGCTTCCCCGTCCGACCCCATTCCCGCCGAACCCACGGCCGCCTACGCGCTCGGCTACGCGGATGGCCGACGTCTGCTGAGCGGGCAGGCAAGCGAGGCCCTGAATTCCATTCGCGCGCGCTTTCTCGCTCATGTCGAAGCGGCGCAACCCACGCCCGCCGAGCAAGCTTACGTCGCGGGTGTGCGTGACGCCGCCGCAGACAATTTTCCCTCGCCACCGAACGAACCCTACGTATCACCCTACCGCCACGCCGCCTGAGCGGCTGAGACTTTACCGGCGAGGCCGAGCGCGGTCATAATTCGTGCCGCGCCTTCGGCGATTCCGCGATCATGGTTAATATCGGGAGGTCGGAAAGGCCGAGGTTGGGGGGCGGCCTATGCGACACACGACAGCAGTCATCGCGATACTCGCGTCCATTCTTCTGCCGGCCTCGTCGCCGTCGGCGATCGAGACGCGGGGCATGCCGACCCATGCGCGGTTTCTGCCCATCGCGCTCTCGCCCTCGACCGAGATCGGCATGACCTTCGACGGGTGGCGCTTCGACGGCAGCTGGTACGTGGTTGTGTTCTGCCCGGAGGCCGGCGGCGACGCGCCCGCCTCCGCCTACCGATTCACGGCGCAGGTCAAAGATGGAGTGCTACGCGGCGAGCGCGGCAGCGTAGGCAGCCAAGGCTGGATGACGCTCAATGGATCGATCCAACCGGACGGCCGCGCGAGCCTGGATGCCGGCGGCATCACCAACGACATCGACGAAGTCCTCGGGCGCGAGCCCACGCCCACCCAATATGCATATCATGTTCTAGGCCGCTTCGAGGGCTCGCACGGCATCGGCCGCCGAGTCGAGGGCCGGGTCTGCCATTTCAACTTCACGAGACAGTGACGCCTGGTGGAGCCGGGCACTTGTAGCCGCACAATGCGGCGGTGCGAGAGCCCGCCTGCATGGCTGCCTTGCGCTCTTCGTCCTTCGAGAGACTCGGGTGATGCCCTAGCGTGCGACGCCTCAACTGACGTGGCCGAGAGGACAGTCTACCCCGTGGACACGCTCACGCCGGCACGCATCGCCGAGATAGAAAGCGGCACCGAGACCGCCTACGCTTGGCGCCGTCTCTTTCTATCGCTGCTGCTGAGCACCATCGGCGGCGTTGGCCTCTGGTCGGCGGTGGTGGTGCTGCCGGCGATCCAGGCCGAATTCGGCATCGCGCGCGCCAGCGCCTCGCTACCCTACACAATGACCATGGTGGGCTTCGCCTTCGGCGGCATTGCGACCGGCCGCCTGGCCGACCGCTTCGGCATTATTTTCCCAGTGATCGGCGGGACGGTCGCGCTCTCCCTCGGATATCTCCTCGCATCCCAAACCGCCAGCCTCTGGCAGTTCGTCGCGGTGCAGGGTGTGATCATCGGGCTGCTGGGAAGCTCCGCGACCTTCGGGCCGCTGATCGCGGACGTCTCGCATTGGTTCACGCGCAATCGCGGTACCGCGGTCGGCATCTGCGCGAGCGGCAGCTACCTCGCGGGGACCGTGTGGCCGCCGGTGCTACAGCACTTCATCGACGCCTATGGCTGGCGCACGGCCTATGCAGGGGTCGGGATATTCTGCATCGCAACCATGCTGCCGCTCAGCCTCGCCTTGCGGCGGCGCACGCCGATGTTGCACGGCGCGACGCCCGTAGCAGCGGTCGGTCCGAGCGCCTTCCGGCTGTCGCCCAGCGTGCTGCAGGGCCTGCTGGTGGTCGCGGGCTTCGCTTGCTGCGTCGCCATGTCGATGCCCCAAGTGCACATCGTCGCCTACTGCGCCGATCTCGGTTACGGCGTAGCGCGCGGCGCGGAGATGCTCTCGCTCATGCTGGGCACCGGCGTGGTGAGCCGGATGGCATCCGGCTGGATCTGCGACCGCATCGGCGGCGTGCGCACGCTACTCCTGGGCTCCGCGCTGCAGTGCCTGACGCTCATATTCTATCTGCCGTGGAATGGCCTTGCCTCGCTCTACATCGTATCGGCGCTGTTCGGCCTGTCTCAGGGCGGCATCGTGCCGGCTTACGCGATCATCGTGCGCGAGTACTTCGCGCCTCAGGAGGCCGGTGCCCGGCTCGGCTTGATCCTGATGGCGACCATCTTCGGCATGGCCGCGGGCGGCTGGATGTCGGGCGCGATCTTCGACCTTACCAGCTCCTACCGCGCCGCCTTCGTCAACGGCATCCTCTGGAATCTTCTCAACCTCTCGATCGCGCTCTGGCTGCTGCGCCAGCCGAGGATGCGCGAAGCGCGCGCCTGAGCGGAGAAACGGCCAGCGCAGAGTACACGCGCCGAAGGAGTTATTTCTTGTAAGGATTAACCAAGCTCTCGACGAGCTTGCGGACGACCTCGCGGAATTGCGCCTCGTCGCAGCCCATGAGGATCGCGTCCTCGAGCGCCTCCTGCGACATCTCCTGGATCTCCGCGAGGTTCTCGTTCAGCACCTTGATCTTCTCGAGGCAGGAGACCGGCTCGCCCTCGGGCGTGAGCCAAACCGGAAATTCAGGCTTCGCGGGTTTCTTCGCGGCCATGGCTCAGGTCTCCAGTGGCTTGCGCGCCATGAAGCGGAGCCGCACGTAGTCGGCGACCCAAACTCCGGAAGCGTCGACCAGCTTGGGCCGGAGTTCCACCTCGATCTCGCGCTTCACCGCCGGACGTTCCCTCGCCGGCACCGCCGCGAGAAAGCTTTCGGCGAAGGTGTCGAGCCAGTCGCCGAGCGAGCCGGGCAACGGCGTGGGCCGCGGAATGAGAGTGATGCTCTCGACGCGGAAGCCGCACCCCTCGAGCCGCGCACGGTATTCCGCCGGCGCCGGAAAATACCAGGGTATAGCCGCGCGGCCATCAAGGCCACGGCGGCCGAGGGCCGCCACCAGCGCCTCCAGGATCGTGTGCACGTTGCCGGCGCCGCCGCATTCCGCAACGAAGCGCCCGCCCGGCTTCAAGGCGCGCCAGACCCCGGCGATAGCCGCATCCGGGTCACGCATCCAATGGAGGGCCGCGTTCGAAAAAACGGCATCGAATTCGTTGTCGAAGGTAAGGCGTGTGCCGTCAACGACGTGGGCATCGAGCCCGCGGGCGCGCGCGGCCTTGATCTGATCGGCGCTCGCATCGACCGCTACCGCCGTCGCGATGGCCGCGATTTTCTCCGTGAGCGCCCCGTCGCCGCAGCCGAGATCCAGTATCCGCTCGCCAGGGCTCGGCGCCAGCAGCTCGAGAAGCGGCGCGCCGAGGACAGCGACAAAGCCAGCGTTTTGCCGGTAGCGGCCAGGATCCCAGCGTTGATCGACGACCCGCTCGCCCGGCACCGCGCTGTTACTGTGGCGCCGGGGCATTGCCACCTTGCGACGCCGGCGCGGGAGCCGCCGCCCCGCCGCCGGTATCCTTGCTGCCGCCGGCGTCCTTGCTGCTGGCGCTGTCTTTCTTGGTCCCACCGAAGATGAGCTGCCCCACCGCGTTCTCGAGATCGAACGGTGCCTGCGTGTGCTCGATCTTGCCACCCGGCGGAATGACGTCGTCATCGTTGCCGGGCTCGATGTCCACGAACTTGTCCCCGAGCAAACCGTTCATCTTGATGCTCGCCACCGAATCCTTGCTGAGCTTGATGTTGGGATCGATGCTGAGACGCACCACCGCGTAGAACGTCTTAGGGTCCAGTATCTGGGAGACCACCGAGCCCACTTTGATGCCATTGATGCGCACGTCGGTGCCGTCGCGGGTGCCGTCGACGCGCGAGAACTGTGCCATATAGATGTTTCCGCTGCTCGCGGTGACCTTGGTCGTGGTGTAGGCGAAGAACAGGAAGACTGCGGCGACCACCAGGACCACCGCCCCCATCACGGTCTCGACGGCGTTGCGACTCATGGCGTGAGCTTCCTTCGGACCGAGGGTGGGTTCACTCCGGCTGCCACGGCTCGTAATCGCCGGTGGTAGGCGCGCGATGACCGCCCTTCAGCACGGAGCCGGACGGACGGTATGCGAACCGCGTACCCGTCAGATTGGGCAGGTGTGGCTTCTGCCAGGGGTATTTCAGCTGGCCGGCGTCGACGGGAATCTCGTTCACAGTATGGTGCAGCCAAGCGTGCCATTCTGGCGGCACCTTGGAGGCCTCGGCCTCGCCATTATAGATCACCCAGCGGCGCTCGCGGCTGTCGCGCCCGCCGCCGCGGCGAAGCGGACGCGGCGTCTTCTCCCCGTAATAGCGGTTCCCAAACTGGTCGGCGCCGACCAGCTTGCCCTTCCACCACGTGAAGAGCCGCGTCCCGATGGTCATCTTTGCGCGCCCGACGCCTTCCGTCGCGAACCCAGCAGCCCCTATAACTGGGCCCGACTATGGCATCCATCAACGGTTTGCGTCCAGCCCTCGCGGCCCCGCATCGGATCGGGTTGGCCTGCAGCGTACTTTCCTCCGTGAGTTATGGCAGCGCGCCGGTGTTTGTGCGCTTCGCCTACGAGGCGGGCGCCGGGCCCCTTACCGTGCTGGCTTTCCGCTATGTCATGGCAACGATCGTGGTCCTGGCGGCGCTGCGGCTCGCCGGACGATCCCTCGCCATGCCCGCTGGACGCCCGTTCGGCGGGGCCATCGCCGGCATTTTCTTCGCGGTGATGGCCTATAGCTACCTGGTCGCGATCCAGCGCATCCCCGTGAGCCTTGCGGCCCTGCTGGTGTTTACCTACCCGCTGCCGGTGGCGCTATTGGGCCGGCTGCGCGGCGAGCCGCTGCGCTGGCCGCGAATCCTCGCGATCACCGCCGCCTTCATCGGCCTTGCCGTGGCGCTCGGGGTCGAGATCGGCGAGCTCGATCTCCTCGGCATCGCCTCGGCCACCGTGTGTTCGCTTGCCTATGCCTTCGGCGTGTTCTACTTCGGCGACGCCACGCGCGGGGCCGATCCCATGGTGGTCACACTGCACGCGGTTGCGACCGCCGCCCTGATCTTCGTGCCGCTCGCCGCGCTCGACGGCTCGCTGGCGTTGCCGCAGACCACGCTCGGGCTCGTGGGCGTTGCGGGCGTGTCGGTCTCCTATCTCGTCGGCGTGCTCGCGTTCTTCGCCGCGCTGGTCCGGATCGGACCCATGAAGGCGGCGCTCCTGGCACAGCTCGAGCCGGTAGTTAGTATTCTCTGCGCCGTCCTCATTCTCCAGGAGCAGCTGAGCTTGGTGCAGGGTCTTGGCATCGCGGTCGTGTTGGGAGCCTTGATGTCGCTCGCGCGCTGATTCAGACGGCCGAAAAACGCTGCTTGATGCCGAGGCTGGCATCGATCCGCCTTTCCAGCTTCTGCGCCAGCAGCGACAGCGGCCAGCAGAGGATGAAATAGAGGGCCGCCACGATCGGATAAACGATCATCGGCTTGAAGGTCGTGTTGGTCATCAGCTGGCCGGCGCGGGTGAGCTCGACAAAGCCGATGATCGCGGCGATCGAGGTGGTCTTGATCAGCTGAACCGCGAAGCCAACGGTGGGTGGGATCGAAATGCGCGCCGCCTGCGGCAGGATGATGAGCCAGAGCTGCTTGGGGAAGCTGAGCGAGAGGCAGGCCGCGGCCTCCCACTGTGCGCTCGGAATCGCCTGGATCGAGCCCCGCCAGATCTCGCCCAGGAAGGCGCCGGCGTAGAGCGTGAAGGCGATCAGCACTGCGGGCCACGCGCCAACCTGGATGTTGAAGAGGACGGCGAGACCGTAGTAGGTGACGAAGAGCTGCATCAGCACGGGGGTGCCCTGGAACAGCTCGATATAGCCGGTGGCGAGCCAGCGCAACGGGGCGGAGGGCGCCGTGCGGAGGATCGCGATCACGAGCCCGACGACGCCACCGCCGATCAGCGCGCCGAGCGAAAGCGCGAGCGTCCAGGGGACCGCCTTCAGGAGATAGAGGAACTCGCCGCTACCGAAGCTGCGCCCCATCGCTACCTCAAGGCCGTCCGGCCACGTTGGAAGACGACCCAGTAGATGCTGCTCAAGCCCGCCCTGAACCCGAGCGCCATCGCGAGGTAGAGACCGGTCGCGACAAAATAGAATTCGAATGCGCGGAATGTGGTCGACTGCAGCGAGTTGGTGATCGCCGTCAGCTCGACCGCCGAGATGGTGGATACCACGCTCGAGCTCAGCATCAGCAGGATGAATTGGCTGGCGAGCGCCGGATAGACCGTTTGAACCGCCGGGAAAATAATGATTCGCCGGAAGATCTGCAGCTTCTTCAAGCCCAGCGCGCGCGCCGCCTCGACCTGTCCCTGTGGGATCGCCTCGATGCCGGCGCGGACGATCTCGCTTGCGTAGGCACCCAAATTGACCGTCATCGCGAGCAGCGCCGCGGTATTGGCCGTGAGACGAACGCCGATCACCGGCAGCGAGAAATAGAAGATGAAGATCTGCACCAGGAACGGCGTATTGCGGATCAGCTCGATATAGCTCGCAACCAGCCAGCGCACCGGCTTCGGCCCGGCCGACTTGCCGTAGGCGCAGACCACGGCAAGGCACAAACCCAGCGCCATCGCCGAGCCGGATAGCCGGATGGTCAGCAGAGCGCCGGCCAGCAGTTCCGGAAAATGGTCCCAGACGACGTTGAACTGGAAGACGTAGTTCACGCCCGAACTCTCCGGTCAGCGGGCGACGGTTGCCGTGGCTCTGCCCAACAGGCGGCGCCGATGCCGGCGCGAGATCAGAACACCGGTAGCGGCGGCAGATCAAGACCGGTGTATTTCTTGTAAATCGCGGCGAGCGTGCCGTTCTGCGCGTTGATGAAGAGCCAGGTGTTGATCCACTGGCGCAGCTCGAAATCGTCATGCCGCACGATCGGTCCGTAATAGGCCGTGGTGACGTTGAGCTTGGTCTCGATTTTCTTGTCGGGATTGCCGTCCGCCACAGCCTTGCCCGCGAAGGAGGTCATCGCGACCACATCGACTTGGCCGGAGAGCAGCGCCTGGATCGTGGCGCCGATCTCGTCGAACCAGACGATCTCGGTGCCCTGCGGCGCCATCTTCGGCACCGTCGCCTCCTCGAGCGTCGCGCGGGTGATGCCAACGCGCTTGCCCACGAGATCGGCCGGCGTCTTCACGGCGACGCTCTGGGGACCGAAGATGACGATCGAGAGGGCCCCATCGGGATTGCAGTACATCACCGCCTTGGCCCGGTCGGTGGTGACGGATATGGAGGCGATGGTGACGTCGGCACGACCCGCCAGGAGCGACGGGATGCGTCCGGTCGATGGTACCTGCACGAATTCGAGCTCGACGCCCATGTCTTTCGCCATCTGGCGAGCGACCGCGACATCCGAGCCGTCGGGCTGGCCGTCCTTGTCGAGCACACCGAAGGGCGGATTGCCGACGTCGATAGCGACCCGGATCTTCTTCTCCTTGAGGATCTTGTCGAGCGTACTCTCGGAGCGAGCGGGCGGCGCCAGCAGCATCGCCGGCACGGTGACGAGCATCGCCAGCACGGCCAATCTCAGCCCAATTCTCATGGCACTTCCTCCCCTGATTTGTCGCCCCTAAACTATTGATTTAAGCTGTTGAAAGCGCTTTCACGCTAGCTGGTCTTCTAGCGCGAGTCAAGGCGTCAGCCGCTCGCTCAGACGGCCCGACGCGGCCGCCCGGAGCACGCGACGGCGCGCGCCGGGCCGGTTGAGCCCCGGATGACCACGCTGGCTTCGAGCTCGATCTTCTTGGGGCCGGCCTTGCCGGCGATGCGGTCCAACAGGAAATCGGCAATCCGGGCGCCGATCTTGTCGGTCGGGATGCGGACAGTGCTCAGCGGCGGATCGAGCTGCGAGACGATCTCGAGATCGGAGAAGCCGGTCACCGAGACGTGGTCCGGCACTCGGACGCCGAGCTCGCGGCACTCGCAGAGCGCGCCGACTGCAAGCGTGTCCGTGGTGCAGCAGATCGCGGTGAGGTTGGGATGCGCGGCAAGCAGTGCGCGCGTCGCACCACGGCCCGCTAGGATGGTCTGGGGCACCTCCACGATGTGGCGCGCGGCCGTCCCGATACCGCGCTCCCCGAGACAATCGATGATGCCCTTCAGGCGCGCGGCGATCCGGTCGTTGAGGCCGGGAGGCGCCGTGACGATGCCAAACTCGCGATGTCCGAGATCGACGAGGTAGCGTGTCAGATCGAAGGCGCCGCTCTGGTTGTCGAACCCGATACAAGGATGCGGATTCCGACCATCGAATTGATAGGAGTTCACATAGGGTAGCTTGCGCGACCGCAACATCTCGTAGACCTCGGGCGCATGGCGGTGACCGACCAGGGCGATACCATCGACGCCACGCTCGATCAGCGCACGGACCTGCCGTGCCTCCTTCGCCTCGTCGTAGTCACTGGCGGCCACTAGGAGCTGGTACCCGAATTCCTCGAGCCGGCGCTGCAGGACCTCGACCCCCGCTGCAAAGATCCCGATCCCCAGCGTCGGCACGACATGGCCGATGGTGAGGGAATGGCGGGATGCCAGCGCCCGCGCGGCGCCGTCCCGGACATAGTCGAGCTCCGTCATGGCGCGTGCCACTCGGTCGCGCATCTCGGGTCTCACCTTGGTCGGATGGTTGAGAACGCGGGAGACCGTGGCCGCCGAAACGCCGGCCCGCCGAGCGACATCGGCGAGAATTGCCATGGCGCGAACCATACCGACGCCGCCGAAGAAGCGCCACAGCGGACCGCCCGACACAGCGGCTTCAGATTGGGAACTCGGTCGGGGAGGATCAGCGAGTTCGGCCAATGCATTGCCGCCGCGGGAATCCGGGCGAGAGTCCCATTTTTTAGACTAGCTCTATGTATTCTTTGTGACGCACCCCCAAAATGTTGTTGCCAACGGACACGGTTGTGGCACCCTAGGGCACATCTTGTGTTCGTGAAGCGCCCCGCTACTACATGCGGGTGGACAAAAAAGTCAGCGTCGGGCGTCAGAAAACAAGAGACCAGCACGCAGTTTGGGGTTTGGGGGAAGCGATGAGGATCGAGCGACGATTCACCAGAGCAGGGCAGGACGCCTACGCCGACATTGAATTCAAGACCGCGACCAGCGAGATCCGCAATCCCGACGGCTCAAGGGTGTTTCATCTGCCCGATATCGAGGTGCCGGCCGAGTGGAGCCAGGTCGCCTGCGACATCCTCGCGCAGAAATATTTTCGCAAGGCTGGCGTGCCGCAGCGGCTGCGGCCGATCGCTGAGGATGACGTGCCCGAGTGGCTCTGGCGCCGCGTGCCCGACGAAGCCGCGATCGCGGAGTTGCCGGCCGACAAGCGGGCGGGTTCCGAGGCCAGTGCCAAGCAGGTGTTCGATCGTCTGGCGGGGACCTGGACCTACTGGGGCTGGAAGGGCGGCTACTTCGACCAGGAGCAGGACGCGCAAGCCTTCTTCGACGAGCTCCGCTACATGCTGGCAAAGCAGATGGCGGCGCCCAATTCCCCGCAGTGGTTCAACACTGGGCTGCATTGGGCTTATGGCATCGATGGGCCCGCGCAAGGCCACTACTACGTTGACTACCGCACCGGCAAGCTGGTGGCCTCTGAGAGCGCCTACGAGCACCCGCAGCCGCATGCCTGTTTCATTCAGTCCGTCGCCGACGACCTGGTAAACGAAGGCGGTATCATGGACCTCTGGGTCCGCGAGGCGCGCCTCTTCAAGTACGGCTCCGGCACCGGCTCGAATTTCTCCAAGCTGCGCGGCGAGAACGAGAAGCTGTCGGGCGGCGGACGCTCCTCGGGCTTGATGAGCTTCCTCAAGATCGGCGACCGCGCGGCGGGTGCCATCAAGTCCGGCGGTACCACGCGGCGCGCGGCCAAGATGGTGTCGGTGGACATCGACCACCCGGACATCGAGGCCTACATCGACTGGAAGGTGGTCGAGGAGCAGAAGGTCGCGGCGCTGGTCTCCGGCTCCAAGCTTGCAAGCAGGCACCTCAACGCCATCATGGTCGCCTGCCATTCCCCGGAGGCGAAGTCGCTGGGCGAGCGCCAGTTCGATCCGCACGCCAACCCGGCGCTCAAGCGCGAGATCAAGGCCGCGCGGCGCGCGATGATCCCCGAGAACTATGTCCAGCGGGTGATCCAATTCGCCCAACAAGGCTACGAGCGGATCGATTTCCGCACCTATGACACGGATTGGGACAGCGACGCCTATCTCACGGTCTCCGGCCAGAACTCGAACAACTCCGTGCGCGTCGCCAACGCGTTCCTCGAGCGCGTCGAGGCCGACGGCGACTGGCAGTTGATCCGCCGCACCGACGGCAAGGTGCACAAGACGCTGAAGGCGCGCGAGCTCTGGGAGAAGATCGCGCATGCCGCCTGGGCCAGCGCCGATCCCGGTCTGCAATACGACACCACCATCAACGAGTGGCACACCTGCCCGGCGAGCGGACGGATCAATGCGTCCAATCCGTGCTCGGAGTACATGTTCCTCGACGACACCGCCTGCAATCTCGCTTCGCTCAACCTGTTGGCGTTCCGCAGAGCGGACGGCCGGTTCGACATCGAATCCTATGTGCATGCGGTACGGCTCTGGACCGTGGTGCTCGAAATCTCCGTGTTGATGGCGCAATTCCCGTCCAAGGAGATCGCCCGGCTCTCCTACGAGTTCCGCACCCTGGGCCTTGGCTAC
Source organism: Allostellaceae bacterium (assembly GCA_035938015.1). GTDB lineage: Bacteria > Pseudomonadota > Alphaproteobacteria > ATCC43930 > CGMCC-115725 > DASZHJ01. The sequence goes on along the minus strand of DASZHJ010000050.1, from coordinate 209 downwards.
GCCAATATCGGCGGCCTGCTTATGGCTTCGGGTCTCGGCTACGACAGCGCCGAGGGCCGTGCGCTCTGCGGCGCGCTCACCGCCATCATGACCGGTATTTCCTACGCGACCTCCGCGGAAATGGCGGCCGAGCTCGGGGCGTTCCCGTCCTACGCGGAGAACCGCGAGCCCATGTTACGCGTGATCCGCAACCACCGGCGCGCCGCCTA
>DASZHJ010000049.1:0-13567 GCA_035938015.1 Allostellaceae bacterium | reverse complement strand
CCGACCACGTCGGCGACCAAGCCCACGAACGGCGCACACAGGGCGACCGCCAAGGTCGTGGCAGCGATGGTGAGGCTGACCTCCGCGGGACTGGCCTCGAAGTCGCGCGCGAGGAGAGGCAACAGCGGCTGGGTCGCATAGAGATTGATGAAGGCGCAGAGCCCCGAGAGCGCGATCGCAAGGCGGCGAGGGTCGGAGAGCATCGGGCGCTTCGGGGCCTCTTCGTTGCCATGCGGATCTTGCCGCCGCGGTCGCAAACTGTAGGCGCGGCGCGAACGCGCCGCCACCGCGGTCTGGCGGGCTGTTCTGCGCCCTAGCAGGTTGACTCGACGGAGGTCGGCGCACCATAGAATTGGGTGTGGGGCCAAGCCCCTGAGGAGACCGGATGGATCTCGTGTTGCGCAACGCCACGGCGATAGGCGGCGGCAGCGAGGGACCGCAAGATGTCGGCGTCACCGACGGCAGGATCGTCGAGATCGCGCCAAGGATCGCGGCGGTGGGCCGCGAGGAGCTCGACCTCGGCGGCCGGCTCCTCACGCCCGGACTCGTGGAGTCCCACATCCATCTCGATAAGTCCCGCATCATTGAGCGCTGCGGGCCCGAGGCCGGCCGCAACGCCGCCAATGCGGTGAGGCGCGTCCAAGAGGCGAAGCGCGGCTTCACCGTCGAGGATATCTATGCCCGCGCCAGGACGACCCTGGAAGCCGCGATCCTTCAGGGCACGACACGCATGCGCACCCACGTCGAGGTCGATCCGAGCGGCGGCCTGACCGGACTGGAGGCCATCCAGGCGCTCGCTAAGGATTACCGCTGGTCGATCGATCTCGAAATCTGCGTCTTCCTCCAGGAGGGCATGACGGGAGTGGCCGGCGCCGAGTCTCTGCTGATACAGGCGATCGAGCGCGGGGATCACATCACCGCCGTCGGCGGTGCGCCGGGTTACGATGTCGATCACATGAAGCAGATCGCCCGGGTTTTCGAGCTCGCTCGGGCTCACGATCTCGATGTCGATCTGCATCTGGATTTCGGCAATACCCCGGACGCCATGGACATCCACGGCGTGGCGGAGCTTGCGGAGCGCCACCGCTACGGCGGTCGCGTCAATGTGGGCCACGTGACCAAGCTCTCGACCCTGCCGCCAGAGCGCCAAGCGCCAATCGCGCGCCGCCTCGCCGACACCGGCATCGCCGTGACCGTATTGCCGGCGACGGATCTGTTCCTGATGGGCCGCGACCAGAGTTACGACGTCCGCCGCGGCATCGTCGACGTCAACGCCTATGACCGACTGGGCGTCACCTGCTCCATCGCCAACAACAACATCCTCAATCCCTTCACGCCCTTCGGCGACTGCTCGCTGATCCGCATGGCGAACCTGCACGCCAATACGCTGCAGGTGAGCGGCCCCGACGATCTCCGGGCGTGCTTCGAGATGGTGTCGAGCGACGCCGCGCGCATCCTGAACCTCGGCGACTACGGCCTTGCGGTGGGAAACCCCGCGGATTTCGCCGTGCTGGACGCAAAGGATGAGGCGCAAGCCGTAGCCGTGGTGGCGCCCGTGCTCTACGTCTTCAAGCGGGGCCGGCGCACGGTGACGCGCCCTCCCGCCGATCTGCACCGCCCGGCTTGAGCGCGGCACCGCAGGCATGATCGAGTCCGAGGACCAGCGTATCCTGAAGCCGACCTACCGGGTGATCGCGGAGCCGAGACTGCGGCTCCTGATCCCGCTGGTGATCGCCTGCGGGTTCTTCATGGAGAACCTGGACTCGACCATCCTCGCAACGTCGATTCCGCAGATGGCGGCCAGCTTCGGCGAGAGCCCGCTGCGTCTCAACGTCGCCATCACCAGCTATCTCCTGAGCCTCGCCGTGTTCATCCCTATCAGCGGCTGGGTGGCCGACCGGTTCGGCGCGCGCAGCGTGTTCTGCACGGCGATCGGCGTGTTCACCCTGGGCTCTGCGCTCTGCGGACTGGCGACCTCTCTCCCGATGCTCGTGCTCACCCGCATCCTGCAAGGCTTGGGCGGCGCCATGATGACGCCGGTCGGCCGGCTCATCATGCTGCGCTCGTTTCCGAAGAGCGAGCTCGTCACTGCCATGAGCTACGTGACCTTGCCGGCGCTCGTCGGACCGGCGATCGGGCCGCTGGTGGGCGGCTTCCTCACCACCTACATAAGCTGGCGGTGGATTTTTTACATCAACATCCCCATGGGCCTGCTCGGCATCGCGCTGGCCTATCGCTTCGCGGAAAATTTTCGAGCCTCGGCGGTCAGCCGATTCGATTTCATCGGTTTCGTGCTCTGCGGCATCGGCCTCGCCTCCGCCGAGATTGCACTCGAGAGCGCCGGCAGACGGCTGATCTCCGTCCCGGCCGAGGTGGCCATCGTGGCCGTGTCGGCGCTGAGCCTCGCGGCTTACGGCTTCTACGCTCGCCGCGCGCCCGAGCCCGCGGTCGATCTCACGCTGTTCCGGGTCAAGACCTTCCGGATCGCGGTGATCGGCGGCGGCATCTGCCGCACGGGCCTCAGCGCCATTCCGTTCCTGTTGCCACTCATGCTGCAGGTGCCGTTCGGGCTCAGCGCATTTCAGTCGGGCAGCCTCACCTTTGTGCTCGCGGTCGGCTCCATGCTGATGAAATCGACCTCGCCACCCCTGCTCCGCACCTTTGGATTCCGCACGTTACTGCTCGGGAACGCCGTGCTGGTCGGGCTGATGACGATGGCGCTGGCGCTCGTGCGCGCGGATACCCCGCATTGGCTCCTCATGGCAGGGCTCCTGGTGTTCGGATTCTTCCGCTCGCTGCAGTTCACCTGCATGAACACGCTCGCCTATTCTGATCTCACGGATACCAATGTCAGCAAAGGCAGCAGCATCGCGAGCGTCGGCCAGCAGCTTTCCCAGAGCTTCGGCGTTGCGCTCGGCGCTACCATCCTGGCGCTCCTCACGGGCGAAACTCGCGCGCCCGGCATCAGCCAATTCGCGCCGGCCTTCATCGCCGTCGGCCTGCTGCCGCTGATCTCGATTTCCTTTTTCTGGCACCTCTCGCCGGAGGACGGCAACCAAGTGAGCGGCCATCATCGCGTTCGGACCTGAGAGGTGCGCCGATGAGCATAGAGCCCTGGGGCCACGTTTGGATCAACGCTCGGCTCGTCACGATGGTCGACGGCGGCGCTTCCTATGGCCTGGTCGATCAGGGCGCGCTCGCCGTGACGGGCGACCGGATCGCCTGGATCGGCTCCATGTCCGCTCTTGCACAGCATTCCGGCGCGCGGCACGCAGCCGTTCACGATGCAAAGGGACGTTGCGTCACGCCGGGACTGATCGACTGCCACACGCATCTGGTCTATGGCGGCAGTCGCGCGCGCGAATTCGAGCGCCGGCTCCAGGGTGCCACCTACGAGGAGATCGCGCGCGCCGGCGGTGGCATCCGCGCCACGGTGGCGGCGACGCGCGCGCTCTCCGAGGACGAGCTCTATGAGGCCTCGCGACCGCGGCTCGAGACGCTGCTCGCCGAGGGCGTGACCACGGTCGAGATCAAGTCGGGCTATGGCCTCGACACTGCCTCGGAGGTGAAGAGCCTGCGCGTGGCGCGCCGGCTCGGCCACGACCTGCCGGTCACGGTGGCGACCACGTTTCTGGGCGCCCATGCCCTGCCGCCGGAGTATGCGGACCGGTCCGATGCCTTCGTCGAGCTCGTTGTGGGCGAGATGCTGACAGCGGTCACGCGCGAAGGCCTGGCCGACGCCGTCGACGCCTTTTGCGAGGGCATCGGCTTCACGCCGGCGCAGGTCGAGCGCGTGTTCCAGGCCGCGCGCAAGCTGAGCCTGCCGGTGAAGCTGCACGCGGAGCAGCTGAGCAACTTGGGCGGTGCCGCGCTCGCCGCCCGCTACGGCGCGCTCTCCGCGGATCATCTCGAATACATCGACGAGCCCGGCGTACGGGCGATGGCTGCCGCCGGCACGGTCGCGGTGTTGCTCCCGGGCGCCTTCTATTTCCTGCGCGAGAAGCAGCTGCCGCCCCTCGATCTCTTCCGCAAGCATGGCGTCCCCATCGCGATCTCGACCGACTGCAACCCCGGCACCTCACCGGTGACCTCGCTGCTGCTCATGCTCAATATGGCCTGCACACTCTTCCGCATGACGCCGGAGCAGGCCCTCGCAGGCGTTACCCGCAACGCCGCACGCGCGCTGGGCCTCGCGGATCGCGGCACCCTCGAGATGGGCAAGCAGGCCGATTTCGTGGTCTGGGACATCGCCGAGCCTGCGGAACTCGCGTATCGCTTCGGGTTCAATCCGGCGATCGAGATCGTCCAGGCTGGCGTTCCGCGGCCTACCGCTGCGGCGCGGCCATAGGGGAAATATTGTGCAGACAGCAGCGGCAGTCATGGGAGCAACCATCGTCGTGATCGCACTCGTGGGGTTTATTCGCTCGCTTTGGCGCTCTCCGGGACGAAGAGGCAACGATGGGGGATCAGGCTCGTTGCCGGGCGAGACTCCAGGCGACTTTTCCGATAGCGGAGGAGGTCACGGCGGTGCGGACGGCGGCAGCCATTAGCGGCTGCACAAATCTAGCCGGCCATCGATGGAGCGAGCGAGACTTGCTCGAACGGCAAGCGCGGCGCTAGCCTTGGTCACCGGCAACATCGGACGGCGCGATGAACAAGAGTACACCGACCGTGAGGCCGCTTCAGGGCATCCGCGTCCTCGATCTCTCGAGCTTCATTTCCGGCCCGTTCTGCACGACGCAGCTCGCGGAATTCGGCGCGGAGGTCATCAAGGTCGAGCTGCCCAAAGTGGGCGATCCCTTCCGCCGCTTCGGCACGCCCTCGAAATCCGGCGACTCCCTCATCTTCATGAGCGAGCAGCGCAACAAGAAATCCATCACCCTCGACCTCCGCACCCCCGAAGGCGCCGAGCTCGTGAAGCAGCTCGCGGCCAAGGTCGACATCGTCGTGGAGAATTTCCAGGTCGGCACGCTCGAGGGTTGGGGCATCGGCTACGACGAGCTCAGGAAGCGCAACCCGCGCCTGATCATGGTGCGCATCACCGGCTACGGGCAGACCGGACCTTATCGCGACCGCCCCGGCTTCGGCCGGATCGCGAACGCGTTCAGCGGCCTTTCCTTCCTTGCGGGATATCCCGACCGCGCGCCGGTAACGCCGGGCTCCGCGACGATTCCCGACTATCTGACCGGCATCTACGGCGCCTATGGCGCGCTCCTCGCCCTGCGCGCGCGCGACATCACGGGCGAGGGCCAGATGATCGACATCGGGCTCTACGAGCCCGTATTCCGCATCTTGGACGAGCTGGCTTCCGCCTATCATGAGACCGGGCGCGTACGGCAGCGCATGGGACCCGCCACCGTCAACGCGGTGCCCCACAGCCACTATCCCACCAAGGATAGCCGCTGGGTCGCGATCGCCTGCACCACCGACAAGATCTTCGAGCGACTCGCCGCCGCGATGGGACGGCCCGATGTCGCGGGCGGCGGTCCCTACACCACGTTCAAGCAGCGCTCCGCCGCGCGCGAGGCCGTCGATGCGCTGGTCTCCGATTGGACGCGCAGTCTCGATCGCGACGAGGTGCTGCGCATCTGTGCCGCGCATCAAGTGCCCTGCGGACCCGTCTACGGCATCGACGAGATCTTCGAGGACCCGCAATACAAAGCCCGCGAGAACATCCTGATCCTCGAGGACGCTCGCGCCGGCGAGATCGCGGTGCCCAATGTTGTGCCACGACTTTCCGAGACGCCCGGCGGCATCGATTGGCTGGGCTGTTCTCTAGGTGCCCACAATCGGGAGATTTTCGGCGGCTTGCTCGGCGTCGACGACGCCCGGATCGCCGAGCTATCCGAGAAAGGCGTGATCTGATCATGCTCAGGCCCGACCTGCCGGTCTGGCGCTCCCTGCTGTTCGTGCCGGTGATCGCCCGCAAGTTCGTGGATGGAGCAGCCTTCCGCGGCGCCGACGCCATCATCCTCGACCTCGAGGACAGCGTTCCGCCAGCCGAGAAGCCGCGGGCGCGCACACTGCTGCAGGAAGCCGCCGAGATCGTGTCGCGCGGCGGCGCCGACGTGCTGGTCCGGATCAATCGCCCCCTGCGCCTCGCCATTCCCGACATCGAGGCCGCGGTCTCGCCGCACGTGCAGGCGCTCGCCTTGCCGAAGGTCGAGAGTGCCAATCACCTGCGGCTCCTCGCGGAGGCGATCGACGAGATCGAGGCCGAGCGCGGCATGCCGGTCGGCGCCACCAGGCTCCTCGCCATGGTGGAGACCGCCGAGGCATTTTTCCAGATGCCGGAGATCGCGCGCGCGCACCCTCGCGTGGTTGCCATGACCCTCGGCGCCGAGGACTTCGCGCTCTCCGTCGGCATGCTGCCGGAGGCCGAAGGCCTGTTCTTCCCGAAGCAGCAGATGATCATCGCCGCGCGCTCGGCCGGCATCCTGCCGCTCGGGTTTCTCGGCACCGTCGCCGATTTTCGCGACCTCGCCGCCTTTCGTGCCACGATCCAGCGCTCGCGCCGCCTGGGCTTCCTGGGCGCCGCATGCATCCACCCGAGCCAGGTCGCGATTCTCAACGAGGAATACGCCCCGCCGGCCGCCGACGTCGCGCACGCCGAGCGCGTGGTTGCCGCCTATGATAAGGCGACCGCCGACGGCGTCGGCGCGATCACGGTTGACGGCAAGATGATCGACGTCCCCGTGGTGGAGCGCGCCCAAGCTCTGCTCGCCCGCCACCGCGCCATCGCTGGTCGCAAGGCAAAGCGCGCAGGATGAACCGCCACAAGGTGCACGTGCATGCCTCGGCGGAGCGCTTGCCGCGGGAACGGCAGCTCGCCTGGAAGCTGGCGGAACTCGCGCGCATGCCCGCAATCGACGCCGACACGGCGGAGCTCGTGGCGGCGCGGGTGATCGACAACGCCAGCGTGGCGCTCGCCGCGATCAATCGCAAACCCGTCGCGGCCGCGCGCGCCATGGCGCTGGCGAATCCGCGGCAGCACGGTGCGAGCCTGTTCGGCCTTGGCCCGGAGCTCACGGTTGCCGCTGAGTGGGCGGCATGGGCCAACGCAACGGCGGTGCGCGAGCTCGATTTCCACGACACCTTCCTCGCCGCCGATTACGCGCATCCCGGCGATAGCATCGCGCCCTTGATCGCGGTCGCGCAGCAGACCGGCCGCAACGGGGCAGCGCTCGCGCGCGCCATCGCGGTCGCCTATGAGGTTCATGTGGCCCTGGTGAAGGCGATCGCTCTGCATCCCCACAAGAAGGACCACGTGGCGCACCTCTGCCCCGCGACCGTCGTGGGGATCGGGCGGCTGCTCGACCTGCCGACGCCAGTGGTCTACCAGGCGGTCAATCAGGCGGTGCACCTCGCCTTCTCCACGCGGCAATCGCGCAAGGGCGAGATCAGCTCGTGGAAGGCGTTCGTCCCGGGTTTCTCGGGCAAGCTCGCGATCGAAGCCGTCGACCGCGCCATGCGCGGCGAGGCGAGCCCCAGCCCGATCTACGAAGGCGAGGACTCCGTGATCGCCTGGATGCTCGGCGGCCCTGATACCATCTACGAGGTGATGCTGCCGGCGCCGGACACAGCGCCGCGCGCGATCCACGAGACCTACACCAAGGCGCACTCGGCGGAATATCAGGCGCAGGCCTTCATCGACCTCGCGCTGGACCTGCGCCAGGAGCTCGGTCTCGGGACCGTCGCCGAGATCGTGGTGCGCACGAGCCATCACACGCATACGGTGATCGGCAGCGGCGCCAACGATCCGCAGAAATACGATCCCGATGCCAGCCGCGAGACCCTCGACCACTCGCTGCCATACATTCTCGCCGTGGCGCTCGAGGACGGCGCCTGGCATCACGAGCGCAGCTACGCGCCCCAGCGCGCCCACCGCCCCAGCACGATCGCCCTGTGGCGCAAGATCCGCACCGTCGAGGATCCCGCCTGGACCGCGCGCTACGGCGACCCCGATCCCGCCAAGCGGGCCTTTGGCGGCCACGTCACGGTGATCCTGCAGGACGGCCGCACCATCGAGGTGGAGCTCGCGGTTGCCGACGCGCACCCGAACGGGCGCCGCCCCTGGCGCCTGCCCGATTACGAGGCGAAGTTTCGGGGACTCACCGACGGCATCATTGCGCTCTCGCAGGCCGATCGCTTCCTGGCTGACGCGCGTCGCCTCACCACGCTGACGTCCACTGAGCTACGCCGGTTCAACCCGGTGGCGCCGCTTGGTGCGGTCAAACGCGACAACCCTACCGGCGAGGGAATCATGGACTGGCGCGGATAAGAGAAAGTCCTTCTCCGCCCTGAAGGGCGGAGAAGCCAGATGAGGTGGGTGGCAGCCTCGAGGCTGGCTGGCGACCGCGGAGAGCGGGAACTGCCCCGCCTCACCCATCCTCTCCACCCCTGAGGGGTGAAGAGGGATTGCGTTGCTCAGATGCGCGAGCCGAGGAGCTGAATGATGCAATCGTTGAATTCCTCGGCGGCCTCGTATTGCACCCAATGGCCGGCGCGCGGGATCACGGCGAAGCCGGCGCCGGGCTGCAGGGATTGCAGCAAGCGGCGAATCTGATGGAGCACACCCTGGGCCGTTATGTCGCGCTCGCCCCAGATCCCATGAAGCCTCGCGCTCATCCGGGGGATCGCGGTCGGCAGGGCCGGAACCCGCGACAGCGCGCGGCTCCTGAGCCGCGCCCGAGTCGCGTTGCCGACCTGAAGGTGCACGGCGAGGTCGTCGATATGGGCGCGATCGGCGATCATGAGGATCGCGAGATTTTCGAGATGCGCCGCGCGGCGCGCCGCCTCATCCGGCAGGTCGCGCCAGGTCACGAGATCGATCGGCGCGCCCCGCCTGATCCCGAGGCCGCCCGACCCCACGAGCACGAGGCTGCGCGCCCCGGCTCCCATCTGCTCCGCCACCAGCCCGCCGATCAGCCCGCCGAAGGAGAAGCCGGCGATGTCAGCGGTCTCGCCGTCTCTCATCAGCGACTGGAGTCCCGAGGTCACGATTTCCGCAATCTCTTCCGGCCGATCGGGCTCCGGCGGCAAGCCGGAGTCGCCGAGGCCCGGCAGGTCCGGCACCAGCACGCGGTAGCGCTCGCCGAGCGGCTCGACGTTGCGGATCCAATGCGTCCAGGAGCCGTAGCCGCCGTGCAGCAGCGCCACCGGCGCGCCTTGACCCCAGATGTGCCAGACCATCGAGCCCGTGCCGCAGGGCGTGCGCCGGATCTCGGCGCGGCTCTCGACGTCCGCGACAACAGTCGCCGGGTCGCTTGTCACGCGGTCACACCGGCTTGAACCCGGTATCCATCTGCGCGTCGATCAGCAGCGGCTCCTTGCCGCCGATGCCGCTTTTGATCAGGGCGCAGACCTCGGCCACCGTGGTGGCACGCTCGGCCGCGACGCCCAGCGAGCGCGCAAGGCCCACGAAATCGACCCGCGGATTGACCAGGTCCATGCCCACATAGAGATCGGTCTGCGCCGCGTGTGCGCGCATGGCGTTCGCGCGCTGCTTCAAGATCCGATAGGAGGCGTTGTTGATGATGACGAACACCACGGCGACGCTCTCGTGGGCCGCGGTCCAGAGCGCCTGGCAGGTGTACATGGCGCTGCCGTCGCCGATCAGCGCCACCACGGGCCGGTCCGGCAGCGCGAGCTTGGCGCCAATCGCTGCCGGCAGGCCCCAGCCGATGCCGCCGCCGCGCAGGCCGAAAAAGCTCTGGGGATCGTCGCTGCGCACGAATTGCCGGAGGCCGGGGCTCGACGAGACGGACTCGTCGATCACGACGGCATCGGCGGGCAGCATCTCGCCGATCGCGTGCATGAGCGCCAGCGGCTTGATCGGCACCGTGGCAACATCCGCCTGTGCGCGAGCCTTCAGCTTCTCGAGCTCGGCGGCGATCGCCGCGCGCGCCACCTCGGAGCGCGCCCGCGCGGCCGTGCGCTGCGCCGAGGTGATGCGCGATTCCAAGGCCGCCAGCAGGTCCTTCAGCGTCGCCTTGACGTCGCCGAGGATGGCGACCTCGGCGGGATAGTTCTTGCCGAGCTCCCACGGGTCGGTGTCGATGTGCACCACCGTCAGGCCCGGCGGCATGGGGTCGACCTCCGACGGCAGCGACATCGTGAAGAGGTCGCCGCCGACCGAGAACAAGAGATCGTATTGGTCGAGCACCGCGCGCATGGCGGGTGCCAGCCGGGTGAGCGCCCCTTTGAAGAGCGGGTGCGAGGTCGGGAACGACGCCGTGTTGGCGACTCCCTCAGGATGCACCGGCGCGCCCAGCAATTCCGCGATGGCGACGATCTCGGCATGCGCGCGGCTTTGCGCGACCCCGTCGCCCGCCATGATCAGCGGGCGCCGGGATTCGAGCAGCAGTGCCGCCGCCCGCTCGATCGCGTCGGCGTCGCCGCGGACGCGCGGCGCCACCCGCGTGGGCGCGCCCAGATCGAGATCGGCCTCGCTGGTAAGGACGTCGCCGGGCAGCGACAGGAACACCGGGCCCGTGGGCATCGCGAGCGCGGTCTTGGCGGCACGGTGGATCGCGCGCGGCAGCTCCGCCAGCCGCCGCACCTCCGACGACCATTTCACCAGCGGCCGCGCGATCGGCGGCAGCTCGTCCCAGAGGATCGGCTCGGTGAAGGTAAAGCTCTGGTCGTGCTGTCCCGCGGTGACCAGGATCGGCGAGCCTGCCTTCTTGGCGTCGTAGAGCATGCCCATGGCGTTGCCAAGGCCGGGCGCCACGTGGAAATTGGTGACGGCGAGCCGCTGTCCGGCCTGGGCATAACCGTCCGCCATCGCCATCACGGCGGCCTCCTGCAGCCCCAGCACGTAGCGGAGCTTGGTCTCGACCGCGAGCGCGTCCATCAATGGCAGCTCGGTGGTGCCGGGATTCCCGAAAATGATGTCCACGCCCTCTTGCTTCAGAAGCTCGAGAAAGGCCCGCTTACCCGCCATTACCGCCATGGTGTCTCCGAACAGAAGGTCTCGCTGTACGATCAGTGAATCACGCTGGGCGACGCTTGGCTAGAACCATGATTTTGCTTCGTGTAGGGTCGCACGCACCGCAGCCGGGGGTCGCACGCATCGTGCCGGAGACGCAGAAATTTCGATTGGCGGGGGTCATGGGCTGGCCGGTCGCGCACTCGCGCTCGCCGAAGCTGCATGGCTACTGGATCAACCAGCTCGGGCTCGCCGGCGCCTACGTCTTTCTGCCGGTGCGGCCCCAGCGCTTGGCCGACGCGCTCAAGGGCCTCTCGGCCCTGGGCTTCGCGGGCTGCAATCTGACCATTCCGCACAAGGAGACGGCAATACGTCTCGTCGACCGCGTCGATCCCTTGGCAAGGCGGATCGGCGCCATCAACACCATCGTGGTGGGCGAGGACGGCTCGCTCTCCGGATCCAACACCGATGCCTATGGCTTCATCGAAGCCTTGAGACAGGCGAAGCCGGATTGGCGGGCCGATGCCGGGCCCGCGGCCGTCATCGGTGCGGGGGGTGGCGCCCGGGCGGTGGTGGCGAGCCTCGCCGAGGGGGGAGCCAAGGAGATTCGCCTCACCAACCGAACCTTCGCGCGCGCCCAGCAACTCGCGATCGACTTCGGCGCGCCCGTGCGCGCGATCCCCTGGGACCAGCGCCACGAGGCGCTCGATGGTGCGAGCCTGCTGGTCAACGCCACCAACCAAGGCATGGGGGGGCAGCCGCCTCTTGACCTCTCTCTCGACAGTTCGCCCGAGAGCGCGCTGGTCTGCGACATCGTCTACAGTCCCTTGGAGACGCCGCTGCTGGCGGCCGCGCGCAAGCGCGGCAATCCCGTCGTGAACGGTCTCGGCATGCTGCTGCACCAGGCGCAGCCCGCCTTCAAGGCCTGGTTCGGCGTGCTGCCGGAGGTGACGCCGGAGCTCCGCCGCTTGCTCGAAGCGACGATCTAGCGACGCATCAGCGCTTGTAGACAACGAAGCCCGCGATGGCGTCGAGGAGAGCTTGGGGCTCGTCGGCGCGGATGGAGTGGCTGCTGTTTTCGAAGATGCGCAGCTCCGCGCGCGGCACGAGCCGCGCGATCTCCTCGGAGAATTCCGGCGGGCAGATCCAATCGTGGCGGCCCGCGATCACCAGCGTCGGCGCCGTGATCCGCCCGAGCTCCGGCCTCAAGTCGAAGTCCCGCAGGAAGCCACCGAAGGCGCGGTTGAGCGGCTCAGGCTCGTGCAGTGTGCGCTCGTGACCGAGCGACGCGGCGGCGGGATCGTGCCGCCGGCTGTAGAGCGGCCCCATCACGGCATAGAAGCGCTGCATCTGCGCGCGGTCCATGATCGCGCCCTGCCAGACCGGCTCCGACACCTCCCGCTGCTCCGGCGTTCCGCGCTCCGCCAGGATCTCTTGCGCGCGCTTTATGAAGCCGCCATGCGCGGCCGTCACCACCGCGATCAGGTGCGAGACCGAGGCGGGATGCCGCGCGGCGTGGGCGAGCGCCACCATCCCGCCGTAAGACGTGCCGATGCTGACGATGGGACCGAGACCCAGGTGGCGGCGCAGCGCCTCCATGTCCTCGACGTTCTCGGCGAGCGTGTACTTGGCGGGATCGCCGCGCGCCGAGCGGCCCTGGCCGCGGTGATCGAAATAGACCAGCTGCATACGCTCGGCCAGCGGCGACATCACCGGCTTGAAGCTGCTGTGATCGCCGCCGGGACCGCCGTGAATGACGAAGGCCACGGGTTTCTCGCGCATGACCCGCCCGTCCGGGACCAGCCCCATGCCCTCGACGTCGAAGTAGATCTCGGTGTCGCGGATCTTGGCGCGCATGGTCTCGCCCTCTCATCCCGCCGCATCGAGCGGATGGATGGGACGGCGCACCTTGGTGAAGAGCTCCGGCGTGTAAATCTCCGAGCAGAGCGCGCCGGTGTCGACCAGCACGACCTCGCGCGCGATCGGCTCGAAGGCGGCGCGGAAGTGGTGCATCGATTTGACCGCGACCGTACGGTAGCGCGTGGGATCGATGCCGAGCGAGGTCAGCTGGCCGAGATCGGTCGCCTGGCCATTGTTGGTGATCACGACGACGTCGATGCCGCCGACGCGGAACACCATCGAGGGACCGTAGTCCCGCGCCACACCGCCACCCATCGGCCCATAGGAGATGAATCTTCCATTCGTGAGGCAGGTGACCTCGCCCTCGAGCGTCAAGGGACCGCCGCCCATGGCCGGATCGGTCTTGCCGCCGAGCGTGAGCGTCGCGCGCGTGCCGATACCGGCTTTGATGCCGTCCTGCACGGCCTCAGGGTCGCAAAGCGCGTGGAAGGCGACCGCGGGGAGCTTCGCCTCCACCATCGCCTTCAGAAACGCCGTCGCGTCGCCGTAGCCGCCGCCGCCGGGATTGTCGGTGTAATCCGCCACCACCAGCGGCTTGTCCCCGGGCCTGCCCTTCCGCGCGAGCTCGATCACAGTGGGGATCGGCAGCAACTTCGCCGTGTTCTCCTCCCGGGTTTCCCAGGCGAAATCCATCAGCGCCTCGGCGATCGCCGATCCGCGCGGGCTCACGCCATCGGTGGTGACCGTGACAGTGGGGCCGACGTCGCGGATGTTGGC
>DASZHJ010000048.1:0-8443 GCA_035938015.1 Allostellaceae bacterium | reverse complement strand
CCGCGACGGCGCCGCGCGGGCGCGGGCGTTCTGGGTGTGATGGCCGATACTGCCGTGATGCGCCACGTGCGTCGTCTTGATCGCGGCGAGCGTATGCGCGCGGAGCGCTGCCGGATCGGAGGCGGGCGGCTCGTTTATCCAATAGACGCTTCCCTTGCCGGCTCTATGGACCGGAGGGCAGCGATAGGAGAGGAAATAGCTCGCGCGCGCGATCTCGGCGAAGGCCGGTCCCATCGGGCGAAAAGCGAGACCGTATTCGGTGGCCGGTGACAGCCATTGCGCGCCGAGCGTGAGCGCTCGCGCGTTGAGGGCACGATAGGTGTCGATCAGCTGCGCCCGCGGCGGCTGGATCTCCGCGAGCGCGGCGAGCTGATCCCGCCAGGAGATGCGGGGATCGACCCGGGCTGCCATGTCCACGAGCTCGTCGGAGAGGCTTGCGAAGGCGGCTTCGGCCTGGGCCAGCGCTTGCGCGGGCGACAAGTCAATGCCATGCGCCGTCCGCATCAGGAACGCGAGATGGGCCTCTCCGCAGGCGGCGTCGGCGTCCTCGCTGCCGCCGATCGCCTCCGCGAAGCGGTCGAGCGCTTGTGCTGCCTGTCGCGCCGCGTCGTCCCACTCCGCGGCATATTCGGGATGCTGCCGCGTGCCGCCCGTGAGGAAGCGCGCGAAGGCGTTCGCCTCGCGGCAGGCCCGCTCGACCCAGGGACGTGGCGTCGGACCCGTCAGGTGCGCGAGACCCTCGGCAAGAAAATCCGGGATCGCCTCGAGGCGCGAGCGCACCGCCCGCACCGGCGCGGGCGCGGATTGCGGCAGCAGGAGGCTGATGACACCGAACATGGCCTCGCCCGTATACCAGGCGGGGTTGCGCTGCCGTGGGCGATGCTCGGCCTCGGCGAGCGCGATTGCGGTCTCGGCCCGGGCGATTCGCAGGTCGATCCGCTCGCCGGCATCCTCGGGCTCCGCGCGGCTCGCGAGCTCCGCCGCGAGCGCGGCGAGGGCGCGCCGCTCCTCTCGCATGGCGGCGGCGTCCGCGCGCGGCAGGTCGCCATCGCCCCTCTCGAGCCCCATGAAGGTGGCGTGGACCGGCCGATTGGCCAGGAACGTCGAGAGGAAATCCTCCGCGACCTGCTCGTCCCTCAAGCCCGCCCTCCGGGGATGTCGACCCAGCGCCGCTCGAAATGCGCGGTGATGATCGCGTCGACGATCTCCTGGCTCTTCGCCCCGTCGTAAAAGGTGCATTCCTGCGGACGCCCTTCGAGGATCTCCTCGACATAGTGGCGCACGAGATTTCGGTAGTAGAGCTCGGCCCAGAGCATATGGACGCTCGTCCCCGGGGCGTAGCTGCTCGCGTCCGGCTCGACCTTGCGGAACTCGACCTCGGCGGGCGTCGCGAAATGCAGCGTCTCCGCGACGCCGTGTTCGGTAACGAGCCGCGCCACTGCGGCGCCCTTCGAGCCATAGACGCGCAATTCGACGCCGGGATAATTCCCGACTGCGATATAGCTCGACTGCAGAAGGCCATGCGCGCCGCTTGCGAATTCGACGATGGCGACGGCGCCGTCCTCGACCGGAATCGCCCGCCGCCCTTCCGCGCCCCGGACCTGCCGCACCGGCACGAAATTGCGCATCGTGCTCGCAACCGATTTGAACTCGCCGCCGAGCCAGCGCATGAGGTCAACGAGGTGCGATCCGTAGCCGATGATCGATGAGGGGATAAGCTTGTCGGTCGGCGCGAAGGGCGACACCTGCCGCAGCGGAAAGTCGGGGTTAAGGAATTGCGAGTTCTGCTCGAAGCCATGGATGTGGAAGATCTCGCCGAGAGTGCCGTCGGCGATCCAGTCACGCACCTGCCGAATGGCCGGCGAATAGCGGAAGGTGAAGCCGAGCTTGGTACGCACTTGCCGCGCCTCGGCAGCGCGCGCAGCCTCGAAGGCCTGCTCGGCCTGTGTCGCCAGCGGCTTTTCGCTCAGCACGTGCTTGCCTGCCGCAATGGCCGCGAGGCTCAGCTCGAGATGTGTATGGGTCGGTGTGCAGACATCGATCATCTCGATATCCGGATCCGCGAGGATCTCCTTGTGGCTCGCATAGATCCGCCTTGCGCCGAATTTCGCCGCCAGCGCCTCGGCGCGCGACCGGTCGATGTCGCAGATCGCAACGAGATCGACCTGGTCGTGGGCGGCATAGCCCGGCAGATGGGCCTTTTGCGCCCAGGTATGCGCGCCGATCAATCCGACGCCGAGTTTACGCTTCATAGCCGCGCTCCTCTCGCGCTGTCTTCTCTGCGCCGACGTGGCGTCTCTCGACGGCCATGCGCCACTTGACGAGCCATTCGAGGAAAGCACGCCTCAGCGTCGGCGTCACGCGTTGTGCGGATTGCAGCACAGTTGCGCGACCGTTGTCGCTTTCCGCTGCCCCTATCTCCTCCAGCCTTTGGAGGGCTCGTAGATGTAGAGGCGAGGCGCGGTCGTCTATCCGCTGAACGCATGCCAGCCGACCATGGTCGGCCGGCGAACCTAGCCCGTGCGACGCGCCAAATCATGAGCTGAGCAGCCTTGGACCAGGAGCCGATCGCCCCCAAGGAGTCCACTTGACCACATTTGCGACAAGCTGAGCTGAGGGTATGAGATCTACTCTCTGAAGCAACGCCGATGCCGCAGCGCCCGCGCTGCCAAGCAGGCTCGGAGTTTCGGGGCCGTCTTGGATCTGCCGGAAGCACCTACTGGCCGTGGCGCGAGCCGTCCCATAGACGTTCCGGGCCGAGATCGCGTTCGGTTACCGCCAGCTTCCTTATGTCTTCAGGTAAGCCATCGCCCGTAGCGAGCCCGGCCGCACTCCGTGCTAGACCCGCCGAGGTCTCAATTCCGTAGCCACCCTGACCCGCAAGCCAGAAGAAGCCGTCCACATCGGCTGCGTAGCCTATGACCGGCACGCGGTCGGCGACGAAGCTCCGCAAGCCTGCCCATTTTCGGATGATCCGGCGGATCGGCATGGTGGTCGCACGCTCGAGCCGCTCGACGGTGATGGCGATATCGATCTCCTCGGGTTGCGCATCGGTGGGCGGCGAGGGCGTCTCATCCCCGGGCGAGCCCAAGATCGTCCCAGCGTCCGCCTTGAAATAGAACTGCTCCTCGGCGTCGATCACCACGGGCCAGCTCCCCGTCTGCGTGCCCGCGGGCGGCGCGAAGGCGATCACGGTGCGGCGCTTGGGAACCAGGCCGACGGTGCGCGCCCCGATCCGCTCCGCCACCACATCCGCCCACGCGCCGGCGGCGTTGATCACGACGGGCGCCGTGAACGCGCCCGCGGGAGTGCGCACGCGCCACTTGCCGCCGTGCCGCTCGAAGGTCTGCGCCTCCACATCCGTCACGACCTCGCCGCCCGCTGCTTTGAGGCCGCGCAGATAGCCCTGATGGATCGCATTCACGTCGAGCGACAAGCAGTTGGGATCGAGGAAGGCGGCGGCGAGATAGTCGCGCCTCAGCACCGGCACCCTCTGCACGGCCTCGTCGGCGCTAACTTCATGAATGTTGGGCGAGAGCGGCTGCACCGCCGCGAGCTCGGCCATAAGGACGCTCCTCTGGTCTTCCCGGGCGACGAACATGAGCCCGTGCGGGTGGCAGAGAGGCACCTCTGTAAATCCCGCGGGCGGATGCTGGAAGAATGGCCCGCCCGCAATCACCAGCGCGCGAACCGGGCGCGGCCCATAGGCCTCGGTGTAGACCGCGACGGAGCGGCCGGTGGTGTGATAGCCGGGCTGCCGTTCGCGCTCGAGCACGATCACCTTGTGCTTTTGCGCGAGAAAATAGCCGACAGATGCACCGGCGATGCCGGCGCCCACGATCAGGAAATCGCACTCTCGCACGGTGCGCTCAGGCCGCGAAATCGATGAGCTGGCGCACGGGCGCGCCGGACTTCAAAGCTGCGAAGCCCTGGTTGATCTCCGTGAGCCTGATGCGGCCGGAGATCAAGTGATCGAGCTTGAGCTTACCCTGTCGATAGAAGGAGAGCAGCCGCGGCATGTCGACCCGGAAGCGGTTGCTGCCCATAGAGGTGCCCTGGATCTTACGGTCGCGCAGAAAGTCGAAACCGTGGAGCTCGATCTTCACGCCGTACGGCACCATACCGATGATCGTGGCGGTACCGCCGGGGCGCAGCATTGCAAAGGCCTGCTCGGCGGTGGCTTTGGTGCCGAGCGCCTCAAAGGCGTAATGCACACCGCCGCCAGTGAGCTCCTTCACGTGCCCGACCGGGTCCAGGTTGCTGGCATTCACGGTGTCGGTGGCACCCATGGTCCGCGCGAGCTCGAGCTTGGAGGCGAGCGTGTCGATGGCGATGATCCGCTCGGCGCCGGCCAAGGCGGCGCCATTCACGCTCGAGAGCCCGACCCCGCCGCAGCCGATCACGGCGACAGTCGTGCCGGGCTCGACCTTCGCCGCGTTGAACACCGCGCCCACTCCGGTTATGACGCCGCAACCCACCAGCGCCGCGCGATCTAGCGGCACCTCGGAATCGATCTTCACGATCGCGTTCTCGTGCACCAGCATGTGATCGGCGAAAGAGGAGAGGTTCATAAACTGGTGCAGGACCTCACCTTTCCACGAGAGCCGCCGCGCCGCGCCCGGCAGCATTTTTACCTCGGTGTTTTCACACAGGTTCGGATGTCCTGTTACGCATTGCGAGCAGGTGCCGCAGAATACAGACAGGCAGGTGACGACGTGGTCGCCCGGCTTCACATATGTCACGTCAGACCCGACCGCCTCGACCACGGCCGAGCTCTCATGGCCGAGCACACAAGGCAGCGGATAGGGATAGAGCCCTTCGATGAAGTGCAGGTCGCTGTGGCAGAGTCCTGCGAACGCCGTCCGCAGAAGCACTTCGCGGCTCCCGGGTGTCTGGAGCGCCACCTCTTCGATGGTCAGCGGCTGGTTCTGGGCATGCAGTACCGCGGCCTTCATCACGCGCCTCCCTCAAACAGTTTTGCTCGATGCTAGTGGGGATCACTTCGGCGGTCCATGTCGAGCGCGGTCTTCGCTGCCAAATCCCGAAGCCCTCGCCGTTGCCCGGAAATGGCACCGAAGAGACCTGCAAGCCGAGCCGATCAAGGTCTGCTTTCAGACCCTCAACTGACCTACCGCGGACATTCGCCTGGTACAGTTGATGATCCAATCGGGACATCAGGATTGGCGACCTTTCAGGCTGTCGAGGACCGCCTTCTACTCGCGCAGGCACAGGCGCCAGCGCAAACCTCGAAATCGAAGTTGTTGAACGCAACCGCCAACACCGGCTGATCAATGCCGGCGAGCGGAAGCCTCGGCTAGGGAAGCGGCAAACCGATCCTTGTAATCCGGATGCCAACGAGAGAGCGCCGGCCGGTTGTAAATGATGTCCTCGGCCGCCCATTGAATGCGCCGATTATCGATCTCGCGCGTCACCTCGTTGTCAGGACAGATGATGTAGAAGTCGCCGGCCGCCAAGCCCTGTAGCAGCATGTCGATGACTTGCTCCGGCAGCCAGGCGCCCGCCGGCTTGGCTCCGCCGGCGCCGCGGGTCATGCCGGTGAAGGTCGAGCCCGGCACCAGGAGGTGCGCGCTCACTCGGCAGCCCTCGGTATTGCGCAGCGTATGGGCGAGCCCCTCGGTGAGCACCTTCACGCCCGCCTTCGAGACGTTGTACGCGGTGTCGCCGGGCGGGCAGGTGATGCCCTGCTTGGAGCCGGTGTTGACGATGGCGCAGGGCGTGCCCTGGTCGATCATCGCGGGGGTGAAGCTCTGCAGGCCATTGATCACGCCCCAGAGATTGACATCGAGGACACGGCGCCAGCGGTCGTAGTGATCCCAGGGCCCGCCGCCGGGCGCGGTGCCTGCATTGTTCATAAGCACCGCCACCTCGCCGAACCTGTCATAGACGGCGCGCTTGAGGCGATCGACCGCCTGCCGGTCGCTGACGTCAGCGGGAACCGCGATCACGTCGGACTTCCCGCGCCGCGCGGCGGCGCCGACGTTTTCCGCGGCCTTCTCGAGTGCGCTGCCCTCAATGTCGGAGAGGCAGACGCGCAACCCCATGGCCGCGAAACGTGCGGCGGCGGCGAGACCGATGCCGCTCGCCGCGCCCGTGATCACGGCGACCCGACCCTCGGTGAGCGCGGGGTGTTGCGTCATTTTCGTCCGCTCCATGCTGCTCGGGTGATGTGGCTGAGCCTGCTCACCGCGGCCGCATTCAGTCCGACGGGCCCGCGGATGAGACCAGCACGGGCTCGGCGCGATAGCGATCAGGGAACAGACGCTTCAGCGCCTCGACCTTGGGGAGATCGTTGATGAGGATATAGGGATATGTGGGATGCCGCTCCAGGAAATCCTGATGATCGGCTTCCGCGGGATAGAAGGTCCGGCCGGGCTCGATCCGCGTCACGATCGCGGCGTCGAACGCGTGTGCGTGATCGAGCTGCGCGATATAGGCGCGCGCCGTCGCCGCCTGCTCCGCGCTCATCGGGAAGATCGCCGAGCGATACTGGGTTCCCGTGTCCGGTCCCTGGCGGTCCAGTTGCGTGGGATCATGAGCCACCGAGAAGTAGATCTGCAGGATGCGGCCGTAGGTGATCCTGCGGGGATCGAAGGTGACCTGCACCGATTCCGCGTGCCCGGTCGTCCCGCTGCTCACCCTCTCATAGTCTGCCGTTCCCTTGTCACCGCCGGCATAGCCCGAAACCGCGTTCGTCACGCCCGAGACATGCTGGAAAACGCCCTGCACGCCCCAGAAGCATCCACCCGCGAGCACGGCGACCTCCGAGCTCGCCGTCGAGGACGCGGGGTCGACGGCAGGCGCCGGAATCACGCGCGCCTCCTCTGCGTGGGCCAAACGCAGCGTCGGCGCGGCACCGAACAGCAACGTCCCTAGAAACAAGGCGATGCCGAGGCGAGCGGCGCCGCCTTTCACCGTGAAGATATCGGGTGTCGGGATCATGGGTCCGCTCCCTCGTTGGATGGCAGTGACTGCACACGCTTGCTCACCCCGCCTTGGATCGGGACTATGCGGCTACAGTAAGAAACTGCACATCACGTGCCAGTGATTGATTTGAGGCAGGTGCGGCGCGGAGCCCTCGCTGAGCGTCGGGGCGGCACTCGTCGGTTCTCCGCGCTGTGATCATAGTTTGGGTCCGGAATTGGCACTTCTCAGAAGTGCCACACCGACGAACGAAGGTCTCCATGCCGGAGAAATTCGGACGTACGCTCGAGCAGGCGCGACTACAGCCTATGACTTACTCCGGATAAGCGCCCAGCGAAAGGCGCGATTAAATCGGCAAAAGCTTAGGCGGTTGGTCGTTCGTCATCCCAGACCTTGTCGGGCATCGGCAGCCCCGCGAAGTCTCCCTTGGTCGGGGGGCTGTTAGGCTCGATCCCGAGCATCGTGAGCACCATTGCGAGCTGGCGCACATGCTGGCCCGAATGCCAGGTTGTCCGCTCCAGAAACTCGTGCAGTGTCACGTCGCCATAATAGACGTTGGCCTTGCGCGAAAAATCAGTGGTCTGGCCCAGGCCGGACCACCAGCCGCGGAACCGCTCCAGCACCTCCTGCCCATAGGCTAGTATCTTGGCCTTGGTGTCCATTCCCGGCGCCGGCACACGGCCATAGGCGCCCTCCTTGAGTGGCAAGTCTCGCAACTGATGGTCCAGGAAGGCATCGCAGATGTTGAAGATGTGATAGCCGAGTTGGGCATAACTGCGGGGCCGGTGTGGCAGCATACGGCCGAGCTTGTCGTCAGGGATCTGCGTGAAGAGCCGTTGCGCCGCGAACTGGATGTCGATCAACCGGGCAGCGAGTTCGGCAGCGGGCAGCAGCGGAGTATCGCCCCACGAGATTCCGGCGACGCGCGCGACATCGCGCAGCACCTGCCCGTTTGCCCAATCCTCGCCACGCTGCACAATCGGTACTGATCGGATACCCAGGGCCGCCAGCTCGGCAAACGCTTCCTTATCCTCCAGTACGTTGACGGAGACGAAGGGGACCCCGTGCCGGGTCAGGAACTCCTTCATCCTGAGGCAGCTGGTGCAGCCGGGCTGCCAGTACGCCTTGACGACAGAAGATCCCAAGGATGATGGCGGCATGGGCACCCCTCAAACCTTCGCGAGCATACGCCGCTTAGGGAGAGGTACAAGGCACCACGGGGTGTGTGCTTCTCGTATTCCGACTTGTCTTTGCACACCTGGGCAATACCCAAAAGCTGCCTAAGATGACAGAAAAGCCCGCATTAGCGGACTAGCTGCAGGGATTTTTGAATGGCCACGAACAACGGCAAATTACAAAGTGGCGGAGGGAGCGGGATTCGAACCCGCGATAGGGTTTCCCCTATGCACGCTTTCCAAGCGTGTGCCTTCAACCGCTCGGCCACCCCTCCGATGACGCCAGCCTTCGAGCCCTGGGCCAAGGGTGCGCGAGACTAGCCAAG
>DASZHJ010000047.1:0-6404 GCA_035938015.1 Allostellaceae bacterium | reverse complement strand
CTTGTTCGCGATGATGTTCGCGCGCTCGAGCCGGCGCGCGGCTTCGAGGCCGCGCCCGACTTGGCGCGCGTCGGCGATCGCCTGGTGCGTCTCGGTGTAGCCCTTGTGGCGCCCCAGCATCGGCAAGCCCCGGGCATCGAGCGCCGACGCCAAGGCCTTGGCGTTGCGCACGATCTGGGCCATGAAGGCCTCGCCGTAGGCGATCGCCTCGGCGGTGGCCAATGCGAGCGCCGCCACACGGTTCACTTGATGCGTCGCGGCCCAGACGGGAAACACCGCCGCGGTCACGCGCTCGGCGATCTCGGGATCGTCCCAGATCATGATGCCGGATTGCGGACCGGAAAAAGTCTTGCCGGCGGAGCCCGTCATGATGTCGGCGCCCTCCTCGAGCGGGCGCTGGAACTGGCCGCCGCCGATCAGGCCCAGCTGGTGCGCGGCGTCGAAGTAGAGCCGCCCGCCCCACTCCGCGATCACCTGCTTCATCTCCGCGACCGGCTGCGGGAAGAGCGTCATGGAAAGCCCGAGCGCCACCAGCTTCGGGCGCGCCAGCGGCGCCGCCCGGCGGAACGCCTCCATGTCGACCACGAGCTCGCGGGGATCGATGGGGATGTCGACGACCTTCCGGCCCATGGCGCCCGCGGGCCCGTCGAGCCGGTTCGAGGAATGGCCGCCCAGCGGCTGCGCCGCGGACATCACGATGTCGCCGGGCTCGCTCAGCGCGGTATAGACCACGGCGTTGCCGATCATCGAGGCGCAGAGCCGGTGGTCGGCATAGTTGCAGCGGAAATACCGCTTCAGCAGCTCCACGCAGAGCGCCTCGAGCTCGTCGATATGGCGCGTGCCCGCGAACCAGCGATTGACCGGCCCGATATGCCCTTCGGCCGCGCGTGTGCCGATCTCGCTCGAGAGCAGCGCGCGCACGGCGGGGCTGGTCGGCGCTTCCGGCGCCAGCAGATTGATGCACTGCTCGCCGCGCCAGCTTGCGTTGCGCTCGACTGCGGCCTTGACGGCCTCGCCCATCGCCCGCGCATCGGCGCAGGCATCGAGCACGGCCCGCGCCGCCGCCAGCGTGCCGGGATCGTGCACCTCGACGCGGTTGGCGGAGGCTCTCTGCGAGTTCATGTGTGGCTCCTGAGTGGCATCGCGCTCCGAGATCCCCCTCACCCTCCCCTCTCCCCAAGGGGAGAGGGTTGCGGAGGCTTAGCGAGCGATAGCGAGCTTAGCCGTAGCTGGGTGAGGGGGTGCTTCTCAGAATCCTCAAGGCCCAACCAGCTTCATCGCGTCTTTCCACAAGCTCTCGTCGACGAACTGCTCGTAGGTGACAGGCGCGGTGCCGGCTTTGATGCCGCCGAGGCGGATTTGCGTGGCGATCACCGCGTCGATCTTGTCGCGCTGCAGGCCGTCGGTGCCGTTCGGCCACTGCTCGAGCTCGTTATAGCTCGTGATGGACGTCTTGTTCTCTTCCTCGCTGTGCCCGGTCACCGCCGCGATCTTCGCGGTGGCATCGAGGTTCTTGGGATCGCGCATGAAGCGCCCGGCCTCGATCAGCGCCGCCAGCGTCTTCACATAGGCATCGCGCTTCTCCTGCACCTTGTCGGTGCGCGCGACCATGGTGAGATAATGGCTGACCGGGCTTACCTGCTTCAAGGTGGTGATCACCACGAGCTTGCGGTGCAGCTGGCCCTCGATCGCCGGTACATCGTCGAGATGGAGCACGCCGAAGGTGAGCTGGCCCGCGACCATCGCGGGCGCGGTATTGGAGCCGAGCGCCACCTGCTTCACGTCGTCGGGCGCGAGTTTGCAGGGCACCAGCATTTCCTTGAGCGCCTCGGAGCGCGCGCCGCCAACCGCGTCGACCCCGACCGGCTGGCCCTTGAGATCGGCGCAGCCGGTCTTCTGCGGGTCGGACGACCCGATCAGCCAGTCCGGATTGGGCAGGCCGTAGATGCCGACCAGGTTCACCTTCGCATTGGAGACCATGCTGACGAGCACCGGCGTCGGCGCGATGGCGAGATCGATCTGTCCCGCGGCGACGGCGCGCGCGGCGGCGACACCGGTCTCGAAATCCCGCACCTCGACGTCAGCGCCATATTTCTTGAACAGGCCCTGCTCGGCCGCCACATGCGGCAACACGCTCGCGAAGATCGGCGGGATGCCGGGAACGCCGAACACGACTTTTGTCCCCTGGGCCCATGCCGGGCCGGCACCCAGCGCCACGCCGACCGCGAGAGCCGTCAGCCATCGTTTTCTCATTCGTCGCCTCCCGAAATTGCAGCCTCGTTCAGCGAGGCTTCTCGTCGCGTCGATACCAGGGAAAGTAATGACGCGTCGCCCAATTGACCAGCGCCTCGAAGCCGACGCCGCAGCCCGCGAGCAGCAGGACCGCCACGATCGCCTGGTTGTGGCGGAAGCTGCGGGAGTTGAACAGGATGAAGAACCCGAGGCCGTTCACGGATATGAAGAACTCCGCCACCACGGCGCCGATCAGGGCGCGCGCCGCGGCAAGGCGGATGCCCGCGAGCAGATAGGGCATCGAGGCCGGCAGCACGATGTCGAGCAGCACGCGCGAGCGCGGCGCGCGGAATGATTGCCCGACCTCCAGGTACTCCAGCGGCACCGCGCGCGCGCCGTCGGCGGCGTTGAGCACGATGGAGAAGAAGGCCGCGAATACCGTGGTGGCGAGCCGCGCGGCGTCGGTGTAGCCGAACCACAGCGTGATCAGCGGCAGGATCGCCACCATCGGCATCGCGAACAGCCCGAACACGTAATAGCGGATCAGCCGGTCCACCACGAAGGAGCGGCCCATGGCGATCCCCACGGCAATGCCGAGCACCAGCGCGATCGCCAGGCCCTCGAGCACGGAGCCCAGCGTCGCCGCCGCGGCCGAGAGGAAGGCGCCGCTGGCGACGACCGACGGCAGCACCGCGAGAACGCCGCTGGGCCGGGCGACATAGGCCGGCGCCCAGGCCCTGACGCCGAGCTCCCAGAGCGCCAGGATGACGGCGCCGGCGATGAGCTTCACGAGCAGCGGCGAGTCCGCGATCCGCGCCAGCCCGGCGCTCGGCGCCTCCCCGATCGGCCTGCTCTCCGCGGTCATTTGCGGATATTCCGCCAGGCGGCATAGCGGCTCTCGAGCGCGCCGCCGAGCTCCATCAACGCCACGCCCAGCAGCGTCACCAGCAGGATCGCCGCGAAGATCGTCGCGGTGTCGAAGCTTTGCGCCGCGCTCTGCAGCGTCATGCCGATGCCGCTGGCGCTCAGGAAAAACTCCGCCGCGACCATGCCCACGAGCGCGCGCCCGATCGCCTGTCGGATGCCGGTGAGCGCGAAGGGCAGCACGAAGGGCAGCAACACGTCGCGCCACAGCGCCCGCTCGCTCGAGCGGAAGGAGCGCGCGACCTCGATGAGCTCGGGCCGGATGCTGCGCGCGCCCTCCACCGTGTTGTAGAGGATCGGAAACACCGCGAACAAGAACACCACCAGCACCTTGGGCGCGAAGTCGAAGCCCATCATCGAGAGAATGAACGGGATGAGCGCCGCCATGGGCGTGGCGTTGAGGATCGCGATATAGCTCTCGAGCGCCACTCGCAGCAGCCGCATGCGGGCGAGCAACAAGCCCAACGGGATGCCGATCACGACCGAGAGGGCAAATCCCGCAGCGAACAGCGCAAGCGAGCTGCCGAGCGCGCGCCACACCTCGGGGGCCAGCAGGACTCTCAGGGTTTCCGAAAGCGGCGCCACGAAGGCGGCACCGGTGTTGCGCCCGACGATCTCCCAGAGCACCGCGCCCGCCGCGAGGCCGATGCTCGTGATCAGCCAGCCGAGCGCGCGCGTCGGGCGCGGGCGCGCGGTCATGCGGATACCGAGAATTCGGCGCGGCGCGCTTCGTCCATCAGCGTGCTCCAGACGTGCTCGCGCAGCTCGTTGAAACGCGGGAGCCCCAGGGTCTGCCGATCGCGCGGCCGCGGCAGATCGACGTCGATCGTCTCGAAGACCGTGCTCGGCCGGCCCTTCAGGACGACCACCCGGTCGCCCATCAGGACGGCCTCCTCGATCGAGTGCGTGACGAACACCATGGTCATCGGACGCATGTCCCAGATCCGCAGCAGCTCGAACTGCAGGATCTCGCGGGTCTGCGCGTCCACCGCCGCGAAGGGCTCGTCCATCAGCATGACCGACGGCTCGGTCGCGAGCGCGCGCGCAAGCCCGCAGCGCTGCTGCATGCCGCCGGAGATCTGATAGGGATAGGCCGTCTCGAATCCCCTGAGCCCCACCAGATTGACGAAGTACGGCACCTTCTCGCCGAGCTCCCGGCGCGAGGCGCCCGCGAGCCGCAAGCCATAGGCGACGTTGTCGTAGACGGTCTTCCACGGAAACAGGCCGAAATGCTGGAACACCATGGCGACACCCGCGCGAGGCTCGCTCACGGGAGCGCCGTCGATCGCGATCACCCCGCCGCTCAGGGGTATCAGGCCGTCGAGGCAGCGCAGCAGTGTGGTCTTGCCGCAGCCGGACGGCCCGACCAGGGCCAGGACCTCTCGCTGGCCGATCTCCAAGTCGATGTCGCGAAAAACCTCGAGCGCGTCATAGCGCTTGGCGGCGCCGCGCACGGAAATGCGGACCGCCGCCGCTTCGGCCATCTGGGCTATTTGGCGTCCGGTGCGCCGCCGCCGATCACTCGGCCGCCTGCTCGCGGCGCGCGGGAGTGCCCGGTTTCCTCGCCCAGTAGTCGGGAGCGGATTTGGCCTTGGCGAGAGACTCCGCCGTCTCGAGGCCTGGGGCCATGGATGCCGCGGTGCCCGCCAGCACCTGATGATGCTCGATGTCGAGGGTCCGGAGCCACCTCTGCTGGCCCATGGTGATGGCGATGAAATAACCGAGCTCGACGAGCTCCGGCTCGGTGAAATGCCGATGCAGCCGCTGCCACAGCGCGTCGTCCGCCGCGAGATCCCATGTGATCGCCTCGGCGTAGGCGAGCGCGGCCTTCTGGCGATCGTCGTAGCGGACGGATTTCTCGAATTCCAGCAGGTCCTTGTAATCCTCCTCGAGAAGTCCTTGCTTCGCCGATTTGATCGAGCGCTGATTGCCGCAATATTCGCACTTCACCGAGCGCGAGACATAAACCCGGCACAGCTCCTTGATGCTGTGGTCGCACACGCCCTCGCGAAACACCGTCTGCCAGGTATCGGCAAAGGACCAGAACGCCGCGGGCACGTGGGCCCGGATCGCCTGGCTCTCGGGCCTCGGCGTTCCCTCCCGCCGGCAGCGCTCGAGCTCCGCGAGCATCTTGGGATCATCGAGTGTCGTGGGGTCGACGTAGCTGATGCGCGGCGTCGTCATGACGGACCACCCAGGTCTTGCTGATCGATTGAAAACATTCTGGCGGAAGCGCCGCCGGGGATCAATTCCAGTTCCTGCTTGCGATGGCATCTGTGCGGCCTTCGACTCGCGCCTTCGGCGCGGCTCAGGATGAGGAATGGTTGAGGCGCAAAAAAGTCGCCTCATCCTGAGCCGGCGCGAAGCGCCGAGTCGAAGGACGCACTGATGCCATCCGCTCGGGAACCGCCTCAGCCCGGCTCGCCCTCCTCCTCGCCCGGCGGGGGTGCGTCCTCGGGCGGCTCGTCGGTGGGAACGCGATAGGTGCCGGTGATCCAGCGGGCGAGATCGATGGTGGCGCAGCGCTGGGAGCAGAAAGGCTTGTGGCGCGCGCTCGCGGGCTTGCCGCAGAGTGGGCATGGCTTGGCGGGCGCCGATGGGCTCGATGCGTCGCTCATGGCTCTTATGTAGGGTCAGCGATCGCCGATGTCGAACGTCTCGCGGGCGCGAGCCGGCTCGGCGACGACAGCGAGCTTCCGCCCGATACGGGTCTCCAGGGCCTTGAGCGCCGGCGCCGCCTCGCCCGCCAGGATCGCCGCAACCGCCGGGTGAACCCGGAGCTCGGGCGCGCGGGCGGGCTCGGCGGCCACTCGGCACGCCACCGCGGCCAGCGCCTCCAGAGCGACGGTGAGCGCACTCCTTATATATCCGCCGTGGGCCGTGCGCTCGAACACGATCTCGTGGAGCGGCGCCCGGCGGCGCGGCCGGGTGAGCTCGATATGGCCGAGCCGGGTCCAGCCCAGGAGCTGCGCGTCGGGCACCTCGGCCTCGAGCGCGGCCCGGAACCCCTCGAGCAGGCGCTCCCGGTGATGGCGCCCGCGCAGCCCGATGAAATCCACCACCAGCGCGCCCGCGAGCCCGCGCAGCCGGATTTGCCGCGCGACCGCGGCAGCCGCGGAAAGGTTCACGGCGAGGAGCGCGTCCTCGCCGCTCGCCCGCTCGTCCTCGAGCGAGCCGCTGTCGACATCGATGAGGGTCGCAGCCGCGGTCGGCTCGATGGTGAGCGCGCCCCCGCCCGGAAGCGCCAC
>DASZHJ010000046.1:0-17140 GCA_035938015.1 Allostellaceae bacterium | reverse complement strand
GGCGGAAGCGTGCCTGGTTGCTGATCACGGCGCCGGTGCGGCGCTGGCACTCCAGGCAGTGGCACATCGAGATGCGCGATGGTTCACCCTCAATCGTTAGGTGAAGCTGCCCGCAGCTGCAGGCGGCGTGTCGGGTGGTCACCGTCATGGGTCGGCTCCGTCGTTGTGGTTGGCTAGAAGTCCAGCGCGGCGGCCCCGCCGCGTTCCCGGTTCAAGACATGCAAAGCGAAGGCGACCAACGCCGCCCCGGCCGTCGCCATCGCGCCGGCCACGTACAAGCTTTTCCTGCGGGCAAGGGGCTGTCCTTTAGCACCACAGGGCAAAGAGGATCAACCCGATACCGAAGGTTGCCACGGTCCAGACGAGAGAGCGGAGGTCCCTGGCCAAGCCGCTGGGTGAAATGCTTGGATTTGATGCAGACAAGCGGGAAGTCCGCTCGTGGCACATCCGTGACGCGCCGCTTCGATGCGTGAAGGTCTGCTTATCGGGGGACAAGCAGACACGGGCGCCTTCTCAGGTTGGACCCGTTCCAGGCCTCAGCTCGCGATCGTCTCGCCCTGATCCGGGGATGGCTCACCGAAGCTTTGACCTACACGGCCGACCGCAAGCCAGCGAGATGGCAAGCGACCGGCCAGGTGCCGCCGCGCTGATCGAGGACCGGCGCCTCGCGAGCGCATCGCGGCTCTGCGATCGGACAGCGCGGATGGAAGGCGCATCCGGGCGGCGGCGCTAGAGGGCTCGGAAGCTCGCCTCGAACGGCATCCTCGACCGTCCGCCTGCCCGGTCGCGTCTGCGGCGCGGCGCGGATCAAGGCCTGCGTATAGGGGTGGCGGGGCATCGCGAACAGCTCGGCGGTGGGTCCGATCTCCACGATGCGGCCGAGATACATCACGGCGACCCGATGGCACAGGTGCTTCACCAGCCTCAAGTCATGCGTGATGAAGATCAGCGTAAGGCCAAGCCGCTGCTGCAGCTCGAGGAGCAGATTGACGATCTGCGCTTGAACCGAGACGTCGAGCGCCGACACGGGCTCGTCGGCGATCAGCACCGTCGGCTCCACCGCGAGCGCACGGGCGATTCCGATGCGCTGGCGCTCGCCCCCGGAGAATTCGTGCGGATAGCGCTCGGCCGCGTCAGGCGGCAGATGGACGATGTCGAGGAGCTCCCGCACGCGCGAGGCGACGCGCGAGGACGGCACGATGCGATGCACCGCGAGCGCTTCGGCCAGCCCCTGGCCTGCGGTCATGCGAGGGTTGAGCGAGCCGTAGGGATCCTGGAACACCATTTGGACCTGTCGGTTGTAGCGGCGGCGCGCCGCGGCGCCGAGCACCAGCACGTCGCTGCCCTCGAAGCGGACGGCGCCGGTGTCGGGCTCGTGCAGCCGGACCAGGCAACGGGCGAGCGTCGACTTGCCGCAGCCGGATTCGCCGACGATGCCCAGCGCCTCGCCGCGGCCGACTTCGAAGCTGACATCCTCGAGGGCGCGAACCACCGGCCTGGCGCGGCCTCGCAGCAAACCGGCCGCTGTACGCCGGCCGGCAAAGCGCTTGGAGAGATGCTCGATCTCCAGCAGCGTCATTGTGCTCGCTCCGGCAGGCGTGCGGCGGCATGGCAGGCGCTGGCGTGACCCGGAGCCCAGGTCGTGAAAGGGGGCCGCTCGTCGTGGCAGCGGGGCTCGACATAGGCGCAGCGCGGCGCGAAAGCGCAGCCGGGAAACGGCCTGTCGATCCGAGGCGGTTGACCCGGGATCGGTGTCAGCAGGCTCCGCGCGAGGCCTTCCCCGGGGATCGAGCCGAGGAGCGCCGCCGTGTAGGCGTGAAGCGGGCGCCGGAAGACGTCGGCCACGCCGCCCACTTCGCAAAGACGCCCCGCGTACATCACGGCGACGCGGTCGCAGGTCTCGGCGACCACGCCGAAATCGTGCGTGACCAGCAACAGCGCCATCTTCAGCTCGCGCCCCAGACGCAGCAGGAGCTTCAGGATCTGGTCCTGTATGGTGACGTCGAGCGCGGTGGTCGGCTCATCCGCGAGCAGCAAAGCCGGTTGCGCCGCGAGCGCGATGGCGATCATTGCGCGCTGGCGCATGCCGCCGGAGAATTCGTGTGGATACTGATCGAGACGCTCGGCGGCCGCGGCGATGCCGACGAGATCGAGCAACTCCAGCGCCCGCGCCCGCCTTACCGCGCGGCCCATCTCGCGGCCGGATCTGGCATGCGCCGTCATCACCTCGTCGATCTGCAGACCGATCGGCAGCACCGGGTTGAGCGCGGACATCGGCTCCTGGAACACCATGGCGATCTCGCGGCCGCGCACCGAGCGCAGCCGGTCGGAAGGTGCGGTCAGCAGATCCTCGCCGCGCCATAGCACGCGGCCCGCGATCCGAGCGTTCTCGTGCAGCAGCCGCAGGATGGCGCGCAGCGTGACGCTCTTGCCGGAACCAGACTCGCCGACCAGGCCGACCACCTCTCCGCCCGCGACCGCGAGGTCGACGCCGTCGACCGCATGCACCTCGCCCCGCCCGGTTCGAAAGACCACGTCGAGCCCGCGCACGTCGAGGATCGGCACGCTCACCGGCGCACCTCGAGGAGATCGGCCAGCCCGTCTCCGGTCAGGCTGAAACCGAGCCCGGCGAGGACGATGACGACCCCGGGGAAGAGGGCAATCCACGGCGCCTGGCTGAGGAAATTCTTGCCGTCCGCGATCAGCACGCCCCACTCGGCGGTAGGCGGCTGCGCGCCGAGCCCGAGATAACCCAAGCTCGAGCCCAAGAGTATCGCCAGCGCCATGTCCGAGACGAGATAGACCAGGACCGGCCGAGCCGCGTTGGGTAGAATATGGCGCAGCACGATGCGCAAGGTGCCGTAGCCGAGTACCCGGGCCGCCGCGACATAGTCGCTGGCCTTCTGCACCAGCACCTCGCCGCGCATGAGGCGAGCGTAGGCGACCCAGCCGACGCAAGCGACGGCAATATACATGTTGAGCAGGCCAGGGCCGAGCACGGCCACGATCGCGATCACCAGGACAAGGAACGGGAAGGTCACGACGAGATCCGAGAGCCGCCCGAAGACCGCGTCGGCGACGCCGCCGGCGTAGCCGACGAAGAGCCCGATCGAGCCGCCGATCAGCAACGGACCCATGGTTGCGAAGATCGCGATCTGCAGATCGATGCCCGAAGACGCGATGGTCCGCGACAGGATGTCTCGGCCGAACTGATCGGTGCCGAAGGGGTGCGACCAGCTCGGCGGCGCGAGCAAGGCGGTGAAATCGAACCCGAGCGGATCGTAGGGCGCGAACCACGCCGGAAACGCCGCGAAAGCCAGCAGCGCCGATAGGATCAACAGGCCTGCCAGCAGCGGCGCGCGCACGTGCCGCGACATCACGCGCCGATCCGGGGATCGAGCCACATCTGCACGAGGTCTGTTACCAGGAAGGCAAGCGACACCAGGACCGCGAGCACCAGCGTCAGCGCCTGAATCACCGGGTAGTCCCGCGCGAAGATGGAATCGACCATCAGCCGGCCCACGCCCGGCACCGCGAAGACGTTCTCGGTAATCACCGCGCCGCCGAGCAGCGAGCCAATGTGCAGCCCCACCAACGTGGTGGTCGCGATCAGCGCGTTGCGCAAAACGTGACGCGCCAGAATGAGGCGCGCTGGCAGTCCCTTGGCGCGGGCGAAGTCCACGAATTCGGCGTTCAGCACCTGAAGGATCGAGGCGCGCAGATTGCGCATGAGGATGGCGGCCAGGCTGAATGCCAGGGTGAGGGCCGGCAGGAACAGGTGATAGACATGGTCGCCGAGCGTGTCGCCGTAGCCACCGACCGGGAAGAGGCGCAGCCACGCCGCGAGCACGGTCAGCAGCAAGAGGCCGACATAGAAGATCGGCGACGAGAGGCCAATCTGGAACACACTCCGGATCACGAGGTCGGGCCAGCGACCGACGGCGAGCGCGGCGACAAAGGCGAGCGGCACGGCCACGACCAACGCGATGACGATCGCCATTCCCGTGAGCATGAGCGTCACCGGCAAGCGCTCGGCGATGAGCCCGGTCACCGGGGCGTGGAAGGCGAGCGACGTGCCGAATTGGCCGTGCAGCAGGGCGTCGAGATAAGCCACCAGCTGCACGGCGATGTTCCGATCGAGCCCGAGCTGGTGGGTCAGTCGGGCAATCGCCTCGTCGGAGCCGCGGTCGCCGAGCATTGCGGTCACCACATCGCCCGGCAGCATCCGGGCGAGCACGAAGGTGATGAGCCCGATCATCACCAGGGTCGGAATGATCTGCAGCAACCGCGCCGCAAGCCAGCCGCCGCGAGTCACGGGTTACCTCGGTGAGAGATAGAGGACGGCGTCCTTCTCGACCTTCGGCGTAAAGGACCGCAGGCCGCCGCCGGCGACCGACCCGCCGTCCATCGTCGAGCCGCGATAGGGATCGAACCACTCGACCCGGAGCTCCCCTGGGCTCCCCGAGAGATCGACCGTCGCCGGCGTCCTATCGGGAAGATAGACGACGTAGGCGGCGCGCTCGGCCGCGGGGTTGGCAAGGCAATACCGGGTCGATGCGAGCTCGGGACGCGGCTCCATGGCATCCAAGTTCAGCCGGTCCGCCAGGTTGCGCGTGTAGGTCAAGTTTGCGCGGATCACTTCCCAATAGGGATCGAGCTTGGTCCCGTCGACCACGTTGCGGTTCGGCCAAGGCATGAGATAGGGGTCCATGAAGGCCGTGTTGTATCCGCGCGTGAAATTCTTCCAGACCCATTCGCGCTGCCCGTCCTGCCCGGCCGCCTTCAGCCCGATGAAGAAAAACGAATGGTCGGTATCGTTGATCACCACCTTGCGGCCGTCCGCCGCGGGCGGCTCGGCGGGATAGCCGTATCCGTCGTGGCGGTTCGGCGAGACCCAATCCGCCGGACTCGCGAACAAGGTGCCGTTGTCGGCGTCGGTTATGGAGGTGATGCCGACCGGATGCTGGTTCGGCTTCGTCGCCTGATAGGCCTTGACGAACTTGGCCATGTGGTATTGCCACTCGATCGAATGGTCGCCGGCTTCGTTCGAGATCTCGTAGAGCACGTTGTCGAGGTCGTTGACCGTGTCGATCACCTTCCGGACGTAAGCTTCCTGGATGGCCGTCACCGCCGGCGACAGCAAAGTCTGCGAGCGCGTCCCGCCGCAGACGATCCCGTTCACGTTGTTGCCGAGATCGAAGGGAAAGCCGGTGCCGCGGATACGGCATGTGAGGTGGTCGATGCCGTTGAACAGCATGACCGAGACATAGACCCCGTGCTTTCCCGCCGCGATCACGCGGGCGCGGATCCGGTCGAAATACGCCTGGTCGAAACGCGCGAGGTCGAATTTGGGCAGCCCATCGTTCGCATCGCCGGGCCCGGTCCGCGGCCACGGGAAAGGCGAGCGATGCCAGATGACGTCGGCATAGTAGTCAAGGCGCTGCGGCGATCTCGCGAGATCCCAGGTCCAGAGACGGATGAAGTTGAAGTTGCGGCTCTCGAGGAACTTCAGGTACTCCGCGTAATCGAAGGGCAACAGCGTGCCGTCGTCATAGCGGTAATCCTTGCAGTTGATCCAGCTGTGCGATCCCGAGAGATAGACCGCCTTGCCGGTCTCGTCGGCGAAATACCGAGGATTGATTTTCGATACGCGCAGCATCGGGAAGCTCCGACAGCGTTGCCTCAGAAGGACTGGAACGAGACCGTGACAGGCGCGCGCCCGCGCACCTCAGGTTTCCAGGTAAGCGAGCTCGAATACGTTGGTGCCGAGCGGCGTCTGGATGAAGCCCTTGGCGTTCTTGCGGAACGCCGTCGGATAGGGCGCCTCGTAAAGGAAGAGATAGGGCGCCGCCGCGTTCAACATCTCCTGCATGTCCTTGTACTCGGCCGCGCGTTTGGCGGGATCGGGCTCCTGGTCGCTCTGGAGGAACAGCTCGTCGCTGCGTTTGTCCTGCCAGCCGCTGTGGCGGCATTCGTTGTGCGGATAGTAGGCCGCGATCGAGCCCGCCTCGGTCGGATCGCCGACGTCGTCGGTGGCGCCGAAAAACCGGAGCTGAAAATCGTTCGCCACCCAACGGGCGATGCGGGTCGCGCCGTCGAGCTGCTCGATGTTCAGCTTGACGCCGACCTGCGCCCACATCTGCTGCACCGCGACCGCGGCGCTGGATTCGTCGAGGCTGCCGGCCAGCGTCAGGATCGTGAGCTCGAGGCCGTTGGCGACGCCCGCCTCCTGAAGCAGCGCCTTCGCCTTGGCAACATCGTAGGGATAGGGCTGCGTCGGCCCGTAGAAGAGCGGCACCGAGGAACCAAGGAAGCTGCGCATCGGCGTGCCCAGCCCCTGCGTCGTGATCTGGATCAGCGCCTCCTTGTTCACGGCGTAGTTGAGCGCGCGGCGCACGCGCACGTCGCCGAGCGGGTTGGGCGCGCCGTTTTTCAGGGTCGGCCGCACATTCATGACGAAGAAGACCCGCTTGGTCGAAGGCCAGAGATCGACGCGCAGGTTGGGATCGCCCTGCAGCTCCTTGACGCGCGGATAGGGGATGAGCTCGGTGCCGTGGATCTCTCCGGCCTGCAGCTTCAAGATGCGCGTGGAGTCGTCGGTGATGATCTGGAACTCGAGCTCGTCGATGTAGGGCAGGCTCTTGCCGTCCTCGCCCTGCTTCCAATAATACGGGTTGCGCTTGAGGCGCATCAGCTGATTGCGCTGCCACTCCGCGAGCATGAACGGGCCCGAGCCGATCGGATGCGCCATGAAGCTCTTGACCTTGTCTTCGACCGTGGCGCCGGGCTCCGCCATGATCAGGTTCTTCGGCAGCGTGCAGCAGGCGAACATCGCCAAGACCGGAAGCAGGGCCGGCATCGGGGTCTTTAGCGTCAACACGACACGACCGGGGTCAGGGGCCGCGACGGTGTCGACGGCGGCGAGAAAGCTGCCCCAGAGGCCGATCTTGGGGTCGCGCGTGCGGTCGAGGGTGAACTTGATGTCCTCGGCTGTGAGCGGTGAGCCGTCGGCGAACTTGACCCCCTCGCGCAGCGTGAAGGTCACGGTCTTCGCGTCAGCCGAGAAATCCCATTTCGTTGCAAGGCCGGGCTGTACCGTTTTGCCGTCGGGGCCGAGCTGCACGAGGTTGTCGAAGAGATTCGAGAGGAGCCAGATTTCCTGGTTGATCTGGGTCATCGCGGGGTCGAGATAGATCGCATCCTGGTAGCGCCCAAAGATCATCTTGCCACCCCGTGTCGCCGCCGCGGCCGCGGGCAACCCCAGCGCGGCCGATGCCGCGAGTCCGGCGCTGAGCCCGAACAGAGTGCGGCGCGTAAGCGATGGCGCATCCGATCGCGCGGTGCGGGTTTGACGCTCACGGGATGGTTTGGGAGCCATTGATCCCGTGGAGGATTTCGGCGCCATGATCTCGATCTCCCCTGAGTTCGTTGCAGAGGGTGCCGGGACATGCCCTCCCACCGGCTCCTCTGGGCTGTGCAGACTATCAGCAAGAGGGGCTGCGGCACCATGCGTTCCCCCGGTGCAGCCAGGCCAGACGAAGTTCCGCTCTTGGCCCGATCAACGCCAGACTGCAACGCTCGGGTGGCCCTTGTCGGATCAGGTGGATATCCTGCGGGATGACGGGTAAAGTGCATGCCTGGTTTTCCAGGCCAATCGAGGGATGCTTGCCATGAATGTGATCTCGCCGAAGCGAATGACAGTGCCGGAATCCGCCGAGCGGCAGGCGCGCATCGACCTCGCAGCGGCGCATCGCCTGGCGGTGCATCAGGGATTCAGCGAGGGGATCTTCAACCACCTCACGCTCGCGGTTCCGGGCACGAACGACCGTTACTTCCAGATCCCCTTCGGGATGCATTGGTCGGAGGTCTCGGCGAGCTCGTTCATGACCGTCGGCTACGACGGCACGCTGATCGCGGGCAGCGGCGAGATCGAGCGCTCGGCCTTCTGCATCCACGCGCCGATCCATCGGCTCAAGCCCCGGCTGGCCTGCGTTTTCCACACGCACATGCCGCATGCGAGCGCGCTCACGCGCCTGGAGGAGCCGGAGATCCTGCCCATCGGCCAGACCGAGATCGGGTTCCTCAACGAGGTCGCCTACGATAGGGACTATACGGGCCTCGCCTACGATCCCGCCGAAGGCGAGCGCCTCGCGGGCGTGCTCGGCGACAAGTCGATCCTGTTCATGGCCAATCACGGCGTGCTCGTCTGCGGCGAGACCGTCGCCAAGGCCTACGACCGGCTCTATTACCTCGAGCGCGCCTGCCAGGTGCAGCTCTACGCCATGTGGACCGGCAAGCGGCTGAAGCGGGTCTCCGACGCGGTGGTCGATAAGACGCTGACGCAGTACAAGACCGGAAATGTCTATGGCGGGAAGCCCGGCTCCGAGCACCACTTCGCCGCGCTGAAGCGGATGCTCGACCGCAAGGAGAGCGACTACCTCGACTGATCCACCGCCCTTGCGCTCGGAGTCCATTTCTCCCCGTACCCTGGTGGCGGGTTCTCGTGGCCGCCGTGGGCGGTGAGCATCCGGCATTGAAGCGAGGCGTAGCTTGCGAACACCGCGGTCCGCAAATGCCACGGTCGCGACGTGTCGCCTTGGCGGTTGAAGCTCTGCCTATCGGGGAAAAGCAGACCAACGTGTAAGTGGGCGCGACTACCTTGCGGAGCTGGAGATGATCAGACGCGAGGTTCTACTCCACTAGATCCCAATAGGGCCGCGGGCCGAAACGCTCGGCGAGAAAATCGACGAAAGCGCGCACCTTCGGAGACAGGTGGCGCGAATGCGGGAAGATGGCGCTTAATGTTGCGTCCTGCACGATGAATTTGTCGAGCACGCCGACTAGCGTGCCGGCCTGCAGCTCGGTGCCGACGATGAAGGTCGGCAGGTTGATGAGACCCAGCCCACGCAGGGCCGCGATCTTCAGCGCATCGCCATTGTTGACGTTCAAGCGGCCTTTGACCTCGACCGGCCAGGGCCGGCCCTTCTCGGTCACGAAGCGCCATTCGTGCGTCATCGTGAGATTGCTGTAGCAGAGGCAGTCGTGGTCCTTGAGATCGTCGGGCGTCGCAGGCACGCCGCGCGCCTTCAGATAATCGGGGCTGGCGCAGACCACACGCCGGACGGCTGCGAGCTTGCGCGCGACGAGGCTCGAGTCCTCAAGCCTGCTGACGCGCACGGCCAGGTCGAAACCTTCATCGACGAGATCAACAAAGCGGTCGTTCAAAGTCATGTCGACCTCGACATCCGGATAGCGCTGGAGGAAATCGGGCAGCGCCGGCGCAAGGTGCAAGAGGCCGAAGCTCATCGGTGCATTCACCCGTAACAGGCCGCGCGGTGTCGCCTGCAACTGGCTGACCGAGAGATTGGCCTCTTCGAGATCGGCGAGGATACGCGAGGCGCGCTGGAAATAACCGCGACCCGCTTCAGTCAACGTCATCGAGCGAGTAGTGCGCTGGAACAACCGCACGCCAAGCTCGGCTTCGAGCGCTGCGATCTGCCGGCTGACCACCGATTTCGACGCGCGCAGGCGCCGCGCCGCTTCGGAAAATGACTTGGTCTCCGCGACTTTGGCGAAGGTCTCGAGGGCGGCCAAGCGATCCATGATTGTTGCTCCGATAGCAACAGTCTTATCCCGATTTGGGTAATTGTTGCAAGGAGCAGATCTAGCTACCTCTGGACTGGACAGGGCGATGACCGCCCCGCCGATCAGATATGAGGAGGCTGCTATGTCCGTCACCACGATTACACCCGCCAACCCGCTCGTTTCCGCCTACGAGGCTGTCACCAACGCTCTTTCGCCCCTCGCAGACCCGCTGGTCCGTATCGCCGCCGGGCTGTTGCTGGTCCCACACGGCGCGCAGAAGCTATTCGGCTGGTTCGGCGGCTACGGCTTAGAGGCGACCGGGCAGTTCTTTGCGACCAAGCTCGGCCTGCCTGCTTCGCTCGCGCTGGTCGCTGGCGTCATCGAATTCCTCGGTGGCCTGCTGCTCGCCATGGGTCTGTTCACCCGCGCGGTCGCGGCGCTGGCGTTCGGTCTGATGTTCGTTGCGATCGTGCAGGTGCATTTGCCGAACGGCTTCTTCTGGACCGACGGCGGCTACGAGTACCCGCTGATGTGGGGCATCGTCGCGCTCTCTTACGTCATTCGTGGCGGCGGCCGTTACTCGCTCGACGCTCTCGCTGCCCGCTAAGTGATCATCCAACCAGGCGAGCGCTGCGGCGCTCGCCTCTGATGGAGCATGCCATGACAATCACCATTCGCCCTGCCGAGGCCCGCGGCCATGAGAGCCACGGCTGGCTCGACAGCTTCCACAGCTTTTCGTTCGCGCACTACTATGATCCGAGCCACATGGGCTTCGGTCCGCTGCGCGTGATCAACGAGGACCGTGTCGAGCCCGGCATGGGTTTCGGCGAGCACGGGCACAGCGACATGGAGATCATCTCCTACGTCCTGGAGGGCGCGCTCGAGCACAAGGACAGCATCGGCACCGGCTCGGTCATTCGCCCGGGCGACGTGCAGCGCATGTCTGCCGGCACGGGTATCCGTCACAGCGAATTCAATCACTCGAAATCCGACCGCGTCCATTTCCTGCAGATCTGGATTCTGCCCGAGCGCAAGGGCATCACCCCGGGTTACGAGCAGAAGACATTCGGCACGGAAGACAAGCGCGGCAAGCTGCGCCTGATCGGCTCGCGCAACGGCCGCAGCGGCTCGGTGGCGATCCACCGCGACGTCGATCTCTACG
Source organism: Allostellaceae bacterium (assembly GCA_035938015.1). GTDB lineage: Bacteria > Pseudomonadota > Alphaproteobacteria > ATCC43930 > CGMCC-115725 > DASZHJ01. Next base: position 6,393 of record DASZHJ010000046.1, on the reverse strand, counting down.
CAACTTTGCTCTCGGCCGGCGAGGCGGTGAGGCATGAGTTGCCGGCCGGCCGCGGCGCCTGGATCCAGGTCGCCCGGGGCAGCATCAATCTCAACGGCGAGAGGCTCAAGGCCGGCGATGGCGCCGCCGTTACCGCGCCCGGCGTGCTGAAGCTCGAAGCAGTCAATGATGCCGAAGTGCTGCTGTTCGATATGGCGCCTTGACCGGACCGCCCAATTCTCCCGACGGACGTTGCGAGAAATCTAGGTCATGAACTCATAAAGGCGGTAAGCGCCGTCCACTCTTCCGGTGTCAGCGGTGAAGCGGCGATCGCGCGAAGGCTTCTATTCGTCGCAGCTTGACCCACTGCAGACATCGGCCTGCTGATCGGCTTGTAGCGGCCTCAGGTGCACGGGAGTTCGGGAACTCCGTACTCGCCATCGGGCAGTGTGTTATGTTTTGACCTGCACGTAGCGTGGACTTGACTCCTCGAGGAGGGTCGGGTGAGGCGGCGCGAGTTCATTTTTGTTTTCGGTAGCGCGGCAATCGCTTGGCCGTGGGTCGCTCGCGCGCAGCAGCCTGAGCCCGTACGGCGCGTCGGTGTCCTGATGAATCTGTCCGCAGACGCTCCGGAAGCGCCGGCCCGCGTCGCGGCGTTCGCCCAAGGTCTGGCGGATTTGGGTTGGACGATTGGCGGCAATGTGAGGATTGAATATCGCTGGGGCGCGGGCGATACCGACCAGTTTCGCAAATACGCAGCGGAATTAATCGCGCTCGCACCAGACGTGGTCCTTGCTTCCGGCACACTGAGCGTCGCGGCCTTCCGGCAGACCGCCCGCCCCGTGCCGATCGTTTTCACGCTTGTCTCCGATCCAGTAGGCGCCGGGTTCGTGGATAACCTGGGTCGACCGGGCGGGAATATCACCGGCTTCATGCTCTTCGAGTACAGTTTGAGCGGGAAATGGCTCGAACTGCTCAAGCAGGTCGCGCCGGGGGTGACGCGAGCGGCTGTCCTCAGGGATTCGGCCAATCCGGCGGGGACCGCCCAATTCGACGCCATTCAGGCCGTAGCGCCGTCGATCGGGGTGCAGGTGACCCCAATCAATGTTCACGATCCCGGCGAGATTGAGCGCGCGGTCGCGGCCTTTGCGCGCTCGCCGAATGGCGGTCTGATCGTAACGGGGAGCGCGTCGACCACGGTTCATCGCACTCTAATCATCGCACTGGCGGCCCAGTACAAGCTGCCTGCCGTCTACTCCAACCGCTTCAACGTCATCGGTGGCGGTCTGATGTCGTACGGCCCTGATCAGCTCGATCAGTACCGACGGGCGGCAAGCTATGTCGATCGCATCCTCAAGGGCGAGAAACCAGCCGACCTTCCGGTGCAGGCACCCACCAAGTATGAATTGGTGATCAATCAGACGACCGCGAAGACGCTCGGCCTCACCTTTTCCCAATCTTTGTTGGCACAGGCCGATGACGTGATCGAATAGGGATTGCCACGTCCGGGTTTGGGCACTTCGCGGAAGTACCTCCTGCGGCGCGTGAGGGCCGCTTGCGGCTCTAAAGCGGACTCTCGCACGCCGCCGCTGGGCGCGTTTATGAGTTCACTCCCTAGTCAAGAGTGCACCCACGATCTCCCAAGGTCCGGCCGTCCGGAGTCTGCATTAGCGCGGCAAGCAGCCATCATTCCTGAGCGATGATGTAGCTGCCACACACTCCGAAGAGAGGCATCCCCGCCCACGTCCAGCACGGCTAGCCTGGAAGATTGAATGTGTTGGGCGCGAGGACGAGCCAGATCGCACCGGTGGCAATCATGAAGGGATTCGCGAGCGTGGCAAGCTGAGTGTCGTAGGCGAGCACATGATCCGTGAGACGAGAATGCAGTTGGTAATTCGCTATCTCTTCAGCGAAGGTCGATCGCGGCGCCCCTGCAGTGTCTTTGTGATGTTTGTGGCTTTCTGCCATGGTCACCCCCCCGTGTCTTGCGGAAGCGGCTCGCCGCTAGATTATTCCATCGGCGAGACGCAAACCAATTGGAGGACCCATGAAAATCGGCTTCAACGCGCCAATGGCAGGACCCCTTTCAGAGCCCGAGACGCTCACCAGAATTTGCGTCGAGGCCGAGGCGATGGGGTTCGACTATGCGACCTTCAGCGACCACGTCGTCATTCCGTCGACCAGCAATGCGCGCTATCCCTATTCGGAAACCGGCGAATTCCCTGGGGCAGCATGGGCTGCGCGCCACGAGCAGTTGACCGAGGTCGCCTTCATCGCGGCCAAGACCTCGCGTCTGCGGCTGGTCACCTCGGTCATGGTGGTGCCGCACAGGCCAGCGCTGCTGTGCGCGAAGATGCTGTCCACCATCGACGTCCTTTCTCGCGGCCGCTTGATCGTGGGCGCCGGCGCGGGCTGGCTCAAGGAGGAGTTCGGGGCGCTGGGCGCGCCTCCCTTCGCCGCTCGCGGCGCGGTGACGGATGAATACCTGCGGGCGTTCCGGGTCCTATGGACCGAGGACGCGCCGCACGTCGAGGGCGAGCATGTCAAGTTCGCCGACATCGTCTTCGCGCCAAAACCGGTGCAGAAGCCGCACCCGCCAATCTGGGTCGGCGGCGAGAGCGGACCTGCGTTGCGCCGCGCCGTCCGGCTTGGAAACGCGTGGTATCCGATCGGCACCAACCCGACGCATCCGCTCGACAGCCTGGCCCGCTACCGCGCGGGTCTCGCCCGGTTGCGCAAGGTCGCCGGCGATGCCGGCCGCGATCCAGCGAGCATCGGGCTTGCCTACCGTGTCGCAAGGTATGGCGAGGAGTTGCCGATGAAGACGGCCGATGGCGAGCGGCGGCTGTTTTCGGGCAAACCAACCGAGATAGCTGGCGACCTCCGCGATCTCGGCGATCTCGGTGTCACGCATGTCGATTTCAGCTTCACCGGCGCCACGGCGGAAGAAATGCTCGATGCGATGAAGCGATTCCGTGACGACATCGTCTCACGCCTATAGGGGACTGCCTCGGTTCACGGCCTCGTCGATCGAGCGATGTTGACCGCTCCGGAGGTGCCGCCAGTGCAGGAAACATGCATGTCCTGAAATGGCACTTCCCGGAAGTGCCTGTGTCGAGTGAGCGCCGCTTATGGCTCAGGTCGCCGATTGAGGCGGTGCGTGCGCGCGGTCGAGCAGGCGGAGCTTGGGGGAAATTTCGGCCGGGGGTTGGCCGGTGGCGACGATCTGCTCGACGATCCGCAGCGCCTCGATCAGCTCGGGGCCCGTGAACGGCTTCCTCAAGCACGCGGCACCCACCGGCGCCGGCGGCTCGATCACGCGCTCGGGGCTGGCGGTCGCAAAGAGAATGCCGACATCGATCAGGCTCGCGAGCGCCACGGCGGCCTTGATGCCGCTGCTGCCGTCCGCAAGCCGCACATCGATGACGGCGAGATCCGGCTTGTGCCGCTCGGCGAGCTCCAAGAGCTCCGCCGCCGAGGCCGCGACGCCGCAGAGCTCGTAGCCGCTCTCGCGGACGACCTCGCGCAGAAAGGCGGCAACGAAGGGGTTGTCCTCGGCAATCACCAGCTTCGCCATGGTGCTCGTCCCATCGACGGACGGGGGGGTGCTCAGCCGGGGATCACCGTTCCCGTCGCAGCAGTGCCGTGAGCGTATCGAGGAGCGTCGCGTTGTCCAATCCCTTTTGGAGCGCCGCGTCGGCGCCCAGCTGCTCGGCGACCGCCAGGTAGTCGGAGCTGTCCACCTTGCCGCCGCCGGAGATCGCGATGATCTTCACGTTCGGCCGCTCTCGCCGCATCTGCAGCATGGTGCCGATGCCGTCCTGCTCGGGCATCATGATGTCGGTGACGACCACCGCCGGCGATTGCGCGCGAAACACCTCGAGCCCGTGCGCGCCATCGCGCGCCGTGAGCACGCGAAAGCCCCAGGCCTCGAGCAGCAGGCTGAGCGATTCCAGCACCGCGGGATCGTCGTCGATGAGCAGCACGGAACCGTCGGTTTCGGGACCGCGATGTTCCGAAGCCGCTGGCTCGCTCTGGGTCGCAACAGGAGGCATGAGGCCGCTCCACCGATGCAGCCGGCACGCATCTCTCGCCGCTGCGCATAAGGGAAACTACGTATCGGGGTTTAACGGCTCGTTAACGGCTGGACATCCCGCGCACCCCTTCCGGGCCGAGAGCCGAGGCAAAAAGCGGACCTAACCCCAGGTTTGCACGGGACCCTTGCGCCGCGCGAAGACGGTGCTCTTGGGCGGGACTTTGCGGACGGCAGTGTCGGCGACCGCCGGCGTCGGCGCGGGGCGGCCGAACAGATAGCCTTGGCCATAGCGCACGCCGAGCCGGGTCAGCCGCTCGGCCTGGGCTTCCGTCTCGATCATCTCGGCGATGGTGGCGATGCTCAGGTCGCCGCAGAGGCCCACCATGGCCTTGAGGATCGCGTGGTCGCGCGGCGTATCGAGCATGCGCCCGACATAGGCGCCGTCGATCTTGACGAAATCGATGGTGAGCGCCTGCAGATAGGGAAACGAGGCGGCGCCGGCGCCGAAGTCGTCGAGGCCAACCTTGTGCCCGGCGCGGCGAAACTCCTGGATGATGCGCTGGGCGCGCGGCAGGTCGGCGATCTCCGTGGTCTCCGTGATCTCGAACAGCAGCCGGCTCTGGTCCGAGCGGGGCTTCAAAAGGGCCTGCAGCGCGCCGATGAACGCGTCGCTGCCGAGCGAGCGGCCCGAGAGGTTCACCGCGAGCGTCAACTCCGAGCTCTCTTGCCAGGAATCCAGGGCCGCGAGCGCGCTCTGGCAAACCGTGAGATCCAGCTCCTCGATCATGCCGACGCACTCGGCGAATTGCACCAGCGCCGCCGGCGACTGCGCGCCCTTGAACCGCGACAGCACCTCGTAGTGATGCAGCCGGCGATCCTCCAGGCCGACCACCGGCTGGAACACGATGGTGAGCTCCTGGCTCAGTGAGCTGCGCGTGCGCGAGATCCGGGCGACGGTCTCGACCACGAGCTCGCGGAACCCGTCGGCGAGCGAGCGGATCGGCCCGGCGTCGCCCTCGGCGAAGCGCCCGAGGGTGTAGGCGAGCGCCCGCTCGGCATCCGCCGGCGTCAAACCGCCGGCGGCGAGCGGCACGGCCTGTTGCTTCACGCGCAGGCCCGGCCCGGTGCCGCCATCCGCCGGCGAGAGCCGTTCGATCCCGCGCTCGAGATCGGCGGACTTGGCGGCATCCCGCACGAGGGCGAACCGGTCGGGCGCTAGCCGTCCGGCGCTGGCGCCGTCGACCGCGTGCGCCGCGAGAAAATCGCCGATCTCGCCGAGGAGCCGCGTGACCGCGCCCTCCCCGCCCCTGCTGCGCAGCTCGTCGATCCCGGCGATGTCCAGCAGCGTCAGCGTGAGATCGCCGCGCGCGGGGTCGTTGAGGGCGGCCGCCGCCGCCGCTTGAAAGGCGGGGCCGGCGAGCAGGCCGGTCGCCGCGTCCCGCTGGGCGGCGTCCGCGGCGCCCGGAGCCGCGGCGCGGCTCGCGGTGAAATACAGCGCGTTGGGCTTTTCCGGCAGGCAACAGCCGTTGAGCACGACGCTCAGGGTGGAGCCGCCGCCGCGGTCGAGGTCGATCTTGACCGGCGTCATGCGCTGGTCGCGTCGCACCCGGCGCAGCAGCGTGCGCGCGAAGTCGCGCTGCGGCTCGGCGAAGAGCTCGCGAAAGGGGCTCCCCATCAGCTGCCGCGCGTCGCGGCCGGTCAAGGCGCGGGCCGCCCCCACCACATAGACGATGCGCTCCTCGCCGTTCACCTCGATCAGCAGATCGGAGGCGGCCAAGGCGAAGGCCGCGAAGCGATCGCGCTCGGCGCGGAGCTCGCCGACGGCATCGGCGCTGGTGTCTCGGGGGGTCGGATCGGGCATGGGTCGCCACAGTATGCCCGAAATCCCTAACGCGCGTTTATCGATCTGCCCGAAGGGGGCGACCGGCGGAAGCGGCGCCCGTCTAGTCGCGTTGGCAACAGGCGACGACGTGGACCCTCTTCGCCCGCGCTTGCGGGGGGAGAGGGTGCGACCCTGAGCTTGTCGAAGGGGAGCGGGTGAGGTGGGTGTCGATGCCGGACTCGGCGGCGCTTGCTGAAGCACACCTCACCCTCCCGGCGCTGAGGCGCCGGGCCCCTCCCTCTCCCCGCTGCGCGCGGAGAGGGGCTTGTCGCGCCTAGACCCAATTTTTCAACAGGCGATGGGGTGGGCCCTCTTCGCCCGCGTTTGCGGGGGAGAGGGTCCACCACATACGCATTTCCACCTAGGCCCCGATTAACGCCTCCATAAGTCTCGATCCAGTCTAATCGAGGGTTGAGAGGCGAGGTCGACCGCCTGGCCGATCTCTCCGCACGCGAAAGTCGTGGACTCGAGGAGACATGACCACATCGAGGACGGA
>DASZHJ010000045.1:0-3021 GCA_035938015.1 Allostellaceae bacterium | reverse complement strand
AGCGGTATCGGCGCATCCGGGATGGCGCCGCGCTCGATCAGGGCGAGGCCCAGTGCCGCGAGCATGGATTGCTGCGTCGAGCGCACGGACGGATCGAGCACGACCGCAACGATCTCGTTGAACAACACGGTCGGAGAAATCCGGGCGAACGCCTGCCGCGTGTCGAGCACGCCCAAGACATCCCCCGCGGTGGTGACCGCGTCGGCCAACGCCGGCGAGAACAGCGGCCAGAGAATGGTCAGAAACAACCACAACCCGAGCGCGACCAGCGCAGCCGTCGCCGCCGAGCGGAACACGACCGAGCACAGCAACGCGAGCGCGAACCAGAAGCCGGCATAGACCATGGTGACCACGAGCAAGACCAGCGCGCGCGCCATCTCTTCGGCGTTCGGGGGAACCCCGAGCCCGAGCAACCCGAGGCCGATCACCAGCAGCCACAACACGATCAGGCTGACCGATAGCGTGAACAGCCCGGCGGCGAATTTTCCGAACAGCAGGGCGTCGCGATAGATCGGCTGCGCGAGGATGCGCGAGAGGGTGCGGCGGTTGTGCTCGCCATTCACCGAGTCGAAGCCAAGCCCGATCGCGAACAGCGGCACCAGGAAGGACAGCAGCGCCACCAGCGGTATGGGTGCACCGCGGGTGAACAAGCGCAGGAAGAGGAACGGATCTTCGGCCGTGATCTCCTTGATTTGATCGACGGCGCCGCGGACCACGGCGATCGCGGTTGCCACCACCAGAACGACGAGCACCACCACGAGGATGCTGGTGAAGTGATCTGCGATCTCTTTCAGCGTCACGACCCCGAAGCCGTGCAAGGCCGAACCTTCACGTCGCATGCAGCTCTCCCTCGTGGCTCTGGAAATAGCGGGAGTAAATCGCCTCGAGGCTCGGCTCCTCGACCGACAGACGCAGCAGGCGCCCGCCGGCTGCCACCACCGCGGCCGCGGCTTCCGGCCGCACGTCGCCGGTGGCCAGCAATCGGAGGCGATTGGCGCCCGCCGGTTCGACCTGTTGCACCCCCGGGATCGCCGCGATGCGTTCGGCAAGGCCCTGCCCTTCGGCTTCCACCTCGACGCGGAAGCCGCCGCCCAGCACCTCGCGGCCGAGTTCCGACACCGTGCCGATGAGCGCGATCTTGCCTTGATTGAACAGCGCCACGCGATCGCAAACGCTTTGCACCCGTTCGAGCAGGTGCGAGGACAACAGCACGCTCACACCCTGCTTTTTGAGGTCGCGGATGATCTCGAGCAACTCGACGGTGGCCTGCGGGTCGAGACCCGACGTCGGTTCGTCGAGGATCGCGATCTGCGCCTCCTTCATCAGGATTTCGGCGATGCCGAGTCGCTGGCGCATGCCGCGTGAGAAGGTGCTGACGCGGTTGTCGGCGACGTCGGCGAGCCCGACGTGGCCGAGCGAAGCCCTGATCCGCTGCTCGCGCTCGGCGCGCTCCAACCCCATCAGCCGCGCGGTGTAGCGCAGGTTCTCGGCGGCGCTGAGCCCGTCGTAGAAGCCGATCTGGTCGGGCAGGTAACCGACCTGACGCTTGACCGCCAGCGGCTCGCGGGCGGGATCGTGGCCGAGCACCCGCGCCTGCCCGTCCGAGATGTCGCTCAGGCCGAGCAGCATCAGGATGGTGGTGGTCTTGCCGGCGCCGTTCGGACCGAGCAGTCCGAAAATCTCCCCGCGCGCCACGGAAAACGAAATGCCGTCGACGACAGCCACTCCGTCGTAGCGCTTGGTGAGGTTTTTTGCCTCGATGACGGTGGTGTTCATCGCCGTCCGAACCACACGACGGCGCCGATCATGACCAGCAGCGCCCCGCCGATGAGCGCGATCCCCACAATGCCCCAAATGGTGGAGGTCGTGACCGCGACGCGGAACGACTGCGACGCCGATTCACCGCGCGCGGCGGCCCGCACCGTGGTGACGTAATCGCCGGCGACGGCCTTGGCGGCGGGCGTGACCATCGCCTGCACTTCCTTGTTTTCGTTGGGGGCGATGCGGTCGACGGTCTTCGGCTCGAAATTGACTTTCCAGCCCGTGGGAACCGTTCCCGACAGCTCGATCTGCTCCGCCGGCGCGGTGCCGGAATTGGTGAGGATTACCGGGATCGATGTCTCCTGGCCGGCGGAAGCCTTGGCGCTGAGCACCCCCTCGCGGCCGGCAATGTCGATCTTCGGCTGGCCGGTGATGTCGAGCACGAGTTCGGACGCGGCGGTGGCGTCGTCGGCCGACACTTTCGCCGTCACCTTGTATTTGCCGGCCGCGATCGTGTTCGGGGGCCGCACCTTCAGCTTCACGTCCTTCGACTGACCGGGATCGAGCGGAAGCGCGTTGAGCTCCTGGCTGCCGTATTGCTCGGTAAAGGTGGCGTCAAAGTTCTGCGGCGCCTGCGCCGACAAACTCGCCACCACTTTCTTGGGGCTGTCGTTCTTGATGGCGAGCTGGAACTCGAAGCTCGACTTGGACGTGCCGCGCAGCTCGGGAAGCTGCGGATTGAGCGTGAGCTTGGCAGGCAGATCGGTCGCGAGCTTCACCTCGATGGGAAGCGTTGCGTTGCTGGTCGCGCCGCGCGCGCTCACCGTCAGGTTGGTGGTGCCGACGGGAGCCTCCTTGGGCACGTCGAGACGCAGCTCGAGCGGCACGTTGGCATTGGTCGCCGCGAGCGCCGCCGCCACCGGCTGCCCGCCGCCGATCAAGTTCGCCGTCCATCCCGACGGAACCCCGTCGACGGAGAGCGTAAGCCGCTCGGGCGGAACGCCGTAGTTCTGCAGTTTGAGATTGATCGAGGACGTGCTCCCGGGCCGTAGGGTGACCGCGGGGTAATCGGTCAGAAGGAAAATCCCTTTGACGTCGCTCTTGGCTTCTTCCGCCATTGCTGCAATGCAGAAGACGGCGACGACCGAAAACACAGCCGAAAACAGAGCGATAACACGATATCGCATGATGACAGCTCCAGGCGATAAAGCAGGAAAGTCCCGCTGTTAGGTGGCCCCCTCCCGGCGGCACCTAAAAGGC
>DASZHJ010000044.1:0-2304 GCA_035938015.1 Allostellaceae bacterium | reverse complement strand
ATCGCCTGCTGCAGCTCGGCGGCGCGGACCGCGGCTCTGTAGAGCCGGCTCTTGATTCCGGGGCGATCCCTCTCGAGATCCACCAGCAGGTCGCGCCTGACCCGGACTCGCCAATACGCGCGGTTGGAGTTGGCCGGGTCCTCGATGGCGGCGACGCCCCGACTCCGCAAGAAGGCGGCCACGTCGCTGCGCCAGACGTCCAACATCGGTCGTACGAACGGGCCGCGCCGCGCGGGCATGCCCCGCATGCCGGCGATCCCGCAGCCGCGGAGCAGGTGCATTACGGCGCCTTCCACGAGGTCGTCCGCCGTGTGTCCTAGGGCGATCTTGGTCGCGCCGGCCTCCCCCCGCGCGCGTAGCAGGAACTCATACCTGAGCTCGCGTGCTGCCGCCTGTGCGGAGCCTCTGGGCATCGGAACGACCCGCCGCTCTGACCACAGCCGGACGCCGAGCGATTCGCACCACCGGGCCACGTGCTCGGCGGCCAGGCCCGATCCGGGCTGCAGCGCATGGTCATAGTGCGCGGCCACCACGTCATGGCCCGCTTCGGTCATGGCGAGCAGCAGCGCGGTGGAGTCAGGCCCGCCCGACACCGCTACGAGAACGCGCTCGCCCGCGTCGATGAGTGACGTGCGGCGCAGCTCGAGCACCAGAGCGTCCGGGAGGTCGGATTTCGGCATGGTGGTGCCGGCTGGACTCGAACCAGCGACAACGCGATTATGAGTCGCGCGCTCTACCACCTGAGCTACGGCACCTGATAGCCGGGCGCGAGGCGCACGCGAGACGGGCGCGCGCGGGCCGCGCCGCTCAACGCGTTGGAATCCTACCGCGCCGCCGCCGCCCGCGCCTTGAGCTTCCGCTTCTTGAGCCGACGCTTGCCCAGCGCGACCCGCTTTCTCTTGTTCAGGATGCCTCCAAAACGCAAGGAGCCGGCGGGACCCGGCTCCAGTTGATGATCAAAGTTGCGGAGGTCGGATTCGAACCGACGACCTTCGGGTTATGAGCCCGACGAGCTGCCGCTGCTCCACTCCGCGATTTCGATTATACCCGCGGTTTGACGGCTTCCCGGTCGAAGCTCCAGGTCACGGCGAGCCGCGCGGCGAGGGAGATGGTGAGGGCGGGGCCGGACTGGGTGTGGCGGTCACGAGATACAGCCGCTCCTGCGGGCGCGAGTAGCCGTTGAGGCGCGCCTCCTCTTCGTTTGCCGCACCGCTGGTGAGAGCCTTGATGTCCTTGTGATAGCCCTGGTTTTGCGTGGCGATTACGGAGTTTTGGCGGTGCAGGTCGGAGACCTGCTGGGTGAGCTTGTGGCCGAGGTACGCCTCTTGCACGTACGCATAACCGGCCCATATCGCGCCTGCTGCGAGCAGCAGTAGGATGGCGAGGCGGCGAACTCCGAGCGTTAGTGAACGCGAAGTCCCGGCGGGCGAAAGCGTTGTGCTGTATCTCATTGCTGCGTCGTGAGCTGGAACGTTGCGCGGGAAGGATGCCGACTATAGCAAAGCGGACCCCAGATTCTGTTAGCCGGTTTTCTCCCAGCGCCGGGCCAGGTCGCCGGCATCCAGGTCCCGCAATGTAAGTCCTTCCTTCGCCACCGACGCCTCCATCTCGGCGAAGCGCCGCCGGAACCGCTGGCCGGCCACTCGCAGGGCATCCTCGGGATTGACCTTCATGCGCCGCGCAAGAGACACGATCGCAAACAGAAGGTCTCCCACCTCCAGGAACGCAGCTTCCGGATCGTCAGCCTCCGCAAGCTCCCGGGCCTCCTCCGCGATTGCTTCCGCAGCCTCCATCGAAGAAGCGAACTCGAAGCCGACTCGGGCGGCCCGCTTCTGAAGACCGAGCGCCCATGCCAGCGCGGGCAGCGTGGCCGGAACGCGATCTACCACAGACTCGTCCTCGCGTCCCGCGCGCCGCGCTTCTCCGACCTTCGCGTGCTCCCAGTTACGAAGTACTTCATCGGCGTTGGCCACGGCGGTGTCGCCAAAGACATGGGGATGCCGCGCCACCATCTTGGCGGCGGCGCCCTCGGAGACCTCGCCGGCGTTGAAGCGACCGTCCTCGGCCGCGATCTCGGCGTGCATCGCCACCTGGAGCAACAGATCTCCGAGCTCTTCCTTCATCTTGTCGTCGTCGCCCGAGTCGATCGCCTCGAGGACCTCGTATGTCTCCTCGAGTAGGTAAGGTCGGAGCGATTCGTGCGTCTGCTCGCGGTCCCAGGGGCACCCTCCCGGCGCACGAAGGCGCGCGACGACCTCGAAGAGAGCACCTAGTCCGGGCGAATATGGCGGTTCGTCGTGGTTG
>DASZHJ010000043.1:0-7680 GCA_035938015.1 Allostellaceae bacterium | reverse complement strand
TCGAGGCTGGCGGCAGCGGCGCGGTGGCGAGCGTGATCGATGGCGACAGCCTCACGCTCGGCGACGGCCGGACCGTGCGGATAGTCGGGATCCAAGCGCCAAAGCTGCCGAAAGGGCGCCCCAACTTCGCGGAGTGGCCGTTCGCTCGCGAGGCGCAAGCCGCCCTCAGCGCTCTCGTCGAGGGTCGGACGATGACGCTCAGCTTCGGCGGAACGCGGCAGGACCGTTACGGGCGCGTGCTCGCCCAGCTCGCGCGGGACGACGGGCTCTGGGTCCAGGGCGAGTTGCTCCGGCGCGGCCTCGCCCGCGTCTACACCTTTCCCGACAATCGCGCGGCGGCTGCGGAGATGCTCGCGCTCGAGCGCGAGGCGAGAGCCGATCAGCGCGGGCTCTGGGCGGATCCCTTCTTTGCGATCCGGTCACCCGAGGAAGCAGCCCGCTTCACCGGCGAGTTCGAGCTCGTCGAGGGCAAGATCGTCGATGGCGCGCGCCGAGAGAACGCGGTGTTCCTGAACTTCGGCGCCGATTGGCACACCGCCTTCACGCTCCGCCTCAACAGCGAGGCGCTGCGCCTCTTCCGCGCCGATCGGGTCGATCCACTGGCGCTCGTCGGGTCCGCCGTTCGCGTGCGCGGCTACATCCGGCGGGACCGCGAGCGCGCCATCATGGACATCACGCACCCCGAGGAGATCGAGCGGCTCTAACCCGCGCGCTGCGCGGCCTTGGCAAGCTCGGCAAGGGGCCGCGAAGCGTCCGCCAGAGCCTCGCGTGGCCAAGTGGTCTTGGCCGAAGCCAGGCGCCGGAGTGCCGACATGTCGCGGCCGTTGTTGACGGTGATGGCGGCGGCAATCCGGCCGCTCGGTCCGAGCTCGAGCACCGTGAATTTCCCGCTAGGCGCGTCGCCACGCACGATCAGCTCCGCCTCGGGCGAAGGCAATCCCAGCGCCTGGATGTTGCAGTCGTATTGATCGGTCCACATCCACGGCAGCTCGGCATAGGGCTCGGGCGCGCCCAGCACGGCGCGCGCGACCGCGGCGGCCTGATTGAGCGCCACTTGCCAGGACTCGACCCGAATCGCCCGGCCGAGGATGGGATTATCGTGCCGCGTCACGTCGCCGGCTGCATAGATGTCGGGGTCGCTGGTCCGGCCCTGCGCGTCGACGCGGATGCCGTCCTCGACCACCAGGCCCGCCGTCACCGCGAGGTCGCTGTTCGGCACGGCGCCGACACCGGCGACCAGAAGATCGCAGGCATGTTGGCCTTGCTCCGTTCGCACGATCAACTGCCCGCCAAACGCCTCGATCACCTCGATCTTGATCCCGAGCTCGAGGCGGACGCCATGCCGCTCGTGCAATGCGCGCGCGAAATCGCTGATGATCGGCGGCATCGCGCGGCCCATGAGTCGTGGCGCCAGCTCCAATACGGTGACCTCGGCGCCGAGCTTGGCCGCCGAGGCCGCGATCTCGAGGCCGATGAATCCGCCGCCGATCAGCACCACCGAGCATCCCGGCTTGAGCTCGGCACGAATGCTCTCGGCATCGTCGAGGCTTCGAAGGTAATGAATGGGCAAGCCATCAAAGGCGGGCAGGTGCCGAGCGCGGCACCCCGTGGCGATCAGCAGCTTGTCGTAGGAGAGGCGCGTGCCGTCGGCGAGTGCCACGTGCTTTGTGGCGCGGTCGATGCGGGCCGCCGGCTGGCCGAGCTTGAGCGAGATGCGCTGCTCCCCGTAGAAGCTCGAGGGTTGCAGCAGCAGCGCCGAAGGCGCGAGCCGGTCCGTGAGAAAAGCCTTGGAGAGCGGCGGCCGTTGGTAGGGCACGTGCGGCTCGTCGCCGATGAGCGTGATCTCGGCGTCGGGCGCCTGTTGTCGGAGCACCTCGGCGGCGCGAAAACCCGCGGGCCCGGTGCCGATGATCACGACTCTCATTGCAGGTGAACGTATTCGTAATCGACCGCGAGGTTGTTGATGCCGCGGTCGGGCGGCGCGATCCAGGCCGCCATCTTGCCGGGCTCGACGACCTGCTGCATCAAGCTCCGCACGAAACCGCGGTCGCTCTCGCTCGGCAGCCAGTGGCGCGCGCCGCTTTCCCACTCCGCGCGGCTCACGATCGCTCCATCGGGCGTCACGGGCACGCCTGCCCAGGCGCCGATCGAGCGACGGAAACGCGTGCTCGGCAGGGTGAGCTCGCGCCCGACCCCGGCTTTCTGGATGAGCCGGTTCCAGCGCTTCACTCCGATCTCGCAATCCCGGACATAGGCGCCTCGCACGGTCTCGTTCATGGCGTTGCGCAGCGGCAAGGTCTCGGTCGTGCTCCCGCCCTTGCCGTCGGGCACCTCGAGCGTGGCGGTTACATCGCGGGCGATGTGATCCTCGTATTGGCCCTCGTCGGGCCGGCCCTTGAGGCCGCTCGCAAAGTAACTTGCGGCGTTCGAGGAGGACTCCGAGCCGAAGAGATCGAGCGACGAGCTGAACCAGAAATTCAAGTAACGCTGCAGGGTCGGCAGGTCGATGGCGCCCGCCTTGCGCACGGTCTCAGGATCGTCGGTACCCAACTCCCTCATCACCTCGAGGGTGCGCTTCACGATCCGCGCGATGCCGGTATCGCCCACGAACATGTGGTGGGCTTCCTCCGTCAGCATGAACTGGCAGGTGCGCGCGAGCGGATCGAAGCCGCTCTCGGCCAGCGACTTCAGCTGAAACTTGCCGTCGCGGTCGGTGAAGTAGGTGAACATGAAGAAGCAGAGCCAGTCCGTGATCGGCTCGTTGAAGGTGCCGAGGATGCGCGGCTTGTCGATGTCGCCGGAATGGCGCTGCAGCAGGCCCTCCGCCTCCTCGCGCCCGTCGCGGCCGAAATAGGCGTGCAGCAGATAGACCATCGCCCAGAGGTGCCGGCCCTCCTCGACATTCACCTGGAACAGATTGCGCAGGTCGTAGAGCGAGGGACAGGTGTGCCCGAGCAGACGCTGCTGCTCCACCGAGGCGGGCTCGGTGTCGCCTTGGGTCACGATCAGCCGGCGCAAGGTCGAGCGGTGCTCGCCCGGCACCTGCTGCCAGGCCGGCTTGCCGAACTCGTCGCCAAAGCCGATCGCGCGGTCGGGCGTGGCGTCCGCCAGGAAAATACCCCAGCGATAGTCCGGCATCTTGACCGCGCCGTAGCTCGCCCAGCCCTTGGCATCGACCGAGGTTGCCGTGCGGAGATAGACATCGGCGGCTTGGACATCCGAGGGCCCCATCTCGCGCCACCAGTCCAGGAACTTCGGCTGCCACTGCTCCAGCGCGCGCTGCAGCGTGCGGTTCTCGCCGAGATCGACGTTGTTCGGGATGCGCTCGAGGTAGTCGATGGCCATTCTCAGACCCTTTCCCGATTGAACTGCGGCTTGGTGCCGGTGCCGAACAGCTTGAGCGCGCCCTTGTCGCCGACCGCGTTGGGCCGGCTGAAGATCCAGTTCTGCCAAGCCGAAAGCCGCGCGAAGATTTTTGTCTGCGCTGTCTCCGGACCGACAAAGCGGAGGTTCGCTTCCAGCCCCGTGAGCGCGTCCGGCGACAGGCTCGCGCGCTCCTCGATGGCAAGGCGGATCTCGTCCTCCCAATCGAGCTCGTCGGGTGCCGCCGTGACGAGCCCGGCCGCGAGCGCTTTGTTCGCGTCCAAGGATTGGTCGAGTGCCCGCTTGAAGACCTCGCCAACCGCCCCGTCGTCTCCGCAGAACCGGGAGGCAAGCCGCGTCAGCCCGTTCTCCATGTCGTAAAGGCCCATGTTCGCGGTTGAAAGCGTGATGCGCGGCGCGTCGTTCTCGCCCGCGGGTAGCGCCAGCATGTAGGAGCGGTCGGCCGCGAGCGCCAGCTCCAGGAGGGTGCCCGCGAAGCAGGAGCCGCGGTCGATGATGGCGAACAGGCTGCGCGCGGTGACATCGAGCCGGGCCAGCGTGCGGCGGAGGAACGCCCTGGTCTCGCGCACGAACCAGTGCCCGCCACCGTCGACCATCAGCCGATCGCAGGCGAGTACCGCCGCATCCGAGCCACGGGTCTTCAGCAGGATCGTGCCGAGCTCGAGCTCGTTCGCGCGCAGCATCAAGACGGCATCGTCGAGCTCACGCGCCATCGCGAGCGGCCACCAGCGCGCGCCGGCGGCGATCGCCTGATCGACGTCGCGCGGCGCGTCGTCTCGGGGCGCTGCGACGGTGAGGGTGGCGAGGCGTCTCGGCCGGTCGAAGGCCACATCGACGAAGGGATAGTGATAACCCCGGGCGTCGATCGTCCGCTCGATCGGCGGGAGCGGCACGGGGCTCGCCTCGGGGGAGCGCTCGCTTTGCTGCGCTCGCGCCGCGATCCGCTCGGCAAGCACTTCGGAAAAGCGCTGCGGCGGCGCGGTCCAATCCACGAGGTTCCAGGCCTTGGCGCGCTCGGCGCGCACGCCTTCTGCCGTGGTGCAGAAGAGGTCGGCGAGGTCGCGCCGGACCTTGCGCTTGTCGACCAGCCGCGTGAGCCCGCCCGTGCCTGGCAGCACGCCCAGGAGCGGCACCTCCGGCAGGCTAACGGTCGAGGAGCGGTCGTCGATCAGGCCGATCTCGTCGCAGGCCAGCGCCAGCTCGTAGCCGCCGCCCGCGGCGGTGCCGTTGAGCGCGGCGATGAATTTCAAGCCGGAGTGCCGGCTCGAATCCTCGATGCTGTTGCGCGTCTCATTGGTGAATTTGCAGAAATTGACCTTCCAGGCGTGGCTGGAGGTTCCCAGCATGTAGATGTTGGCGCCCGCGCAGAACATGCGCTCGCGCGCGCTGGTGAAGACGACGACCTTCACCTCCGGATGCTCGAACCGGATGCGGTTCAGCGCGTCGTTGAGCTCGATATCGACGCCGAGGTCGTAGGAGTTGAGCTTGAGCTTGTAGCCGGGTTGGATGCCGGCGTCCTCCTGCACGTCGAGTGCCAAGGTCGCCGCGTGGCCATCGAAGCTCAGCTTCCAATGCCGGTAGCGCGAGGGATCGGTGTCGAACGTGATCATGTCGGACGCCTTACGAGGACGGATCGGCCGCGACGGCGGCCTTGAGCAGAACGAGGCTTTGATCGACGGATTTGCCCGCGGTCTCCACGGCGACATCGGCCTTGCTGTAGAGCGCGGCGCGGCCCTCGAGGATCCGGCGGAGGTCGTCCATCGCCTCGGTATTCTCCGCCATGGGTCGGAGATCGCCTTGCGCCATGACGCGGCTCATATGCTCCTCCGGTCGCGCGGTGAGCCACACGGTGAAGCAGGCCGAGAGCAGAAGATCGAAGGTCGCGGGCTCCGAGACCAGGCTGCCGCCGGTTGCGATCACCGCGCGGTCGTACGAGTCGATCACACTCTCCAAGGCACGGCGCTCGTAGCGCCGGTAGGCGCTCTGGCCGTAGAGATCGAACAGCGAGGCGAGGCTCATGCCGGCCAGCCGCTCGATCTCGCGATCGAGCTCGACAAAGGGAATTCGCAGCGTTGCCGCGAGCTTTGCGCCCAAGGTCGACTTGCCCGCGCCGCGCAGGCCAATGAGCGCGATGCGCTGCCGGCGCCCGCGCTCCATGGAGGCGCCGAACGACTCCGTCATCAGCTTGCGCGCCTGTGCCAGCTGCTTGGTGTCCAGCCGCGCCAGCGACTGCACCAGCAGCGAGAACTCCACGGGATGGTCCGGATCCTCGCGTACGAGCTCGGCGAGCGGCAGGCTCATCGCCTGCGCCACCTGGCGCAGCAGGATGATGGAGCTGTTGCCATGGCCGGTCTCGAGCTGGGCCAGATAGCGCTCGGAGACGCCGGAGTCGCGCGCCAGGATCTTGCGCGTCATGCCGCGCCGCGCGCGCGCCGCCCGGATCCGCTCGCCAAGCAGGCGCAAATAGTCGGCCTCGCCGTTCTTGGGCTCGCGCTCGGTCGAGCTCGCCAGCTCAGTCGCCACAGGCTCTCCCGATCGGCGTATGTATTATCATGCTTGCGACTATCATAACATGCATTATAGTGACTTTAACGGTGCCGTCGAGTCCGCAGGTGCGATGATCTAAATGACTGAACCGATTACGATTCTGGTCGGGACCATGACCGGCACCGCCGAGTTGGTGGCCGACGAGGTCAAGGACACGCTCGCGGCCGAGGGCCTGGCAGCGGAGGTGCTGGCCATGGACAAGCTCACGCCTGCGGCCTTCGAGCGGCCGGGGCGGTTCCTCGTCTGCACCTCGACCTATGGCCAGGGCGACGTGCCCGACAACGCCCGCGATTTCTTTGCGGCGTTGGAGACGGCGCGGCCCGATCTCGCCCGCGTCGAATACGGCGTTATCGCGCTCGGGGACCACACTTACGCCCAGACCTTCTGCTTCGGCGGCAAGCGGTTCGACCGGCTCCTGGCTTCGCTGGGCGCCAAGCGCCTGGGCGAGATCCTCCTGCATGATGCCAGCGCCGGAACTGTTCCCGAGGAAGTCGCAGTGGAGTGGGTGCGCCGATGGGCCGGCGAGTTTCTCCAAGGCCGCTCCGAAGCGGCCTGAGGTTCGAAGCCCGGAAATGAGCGTCGTCCTCGCCCGTTCTGTCTTAGGGTGCGGGGCCGGAAAGGGCGTCGTCGGTGGATCGCCGTAACAACTTCGATGCGCTGAGACTGCTCGCGGCTACCGCCGTGATCTTCTCGCATGCGTTTTTGCTCGCGACGGGCCGGCAGGACAGCGAGCCGCTCATGGTGCTGACTGGCGGCCAGACGATCCTCGGCGTTGTTGGCGTCTTCGTGTTCTTCGTGATCAGCGGCTATCTCGTGACCCAAAGTTGGGGGCAGGCGCCCTCGCTGCCGCGCTTCGCGCTCAAGCGTGCGCTGCGGATCTACCCTGGCCTTGCCGCGTGCATCCTCGTGCTCGCCTTCGGCTTGGGGCCGGTCATCAGCAGCCTGCCGCTTCGCGACTACCTCTCGAGCTACGGGACCTACGACTTTTTGGGCGCCAATCTGCTGCTGCACACCGACCACAACAGCCTGCCGGGCGTCTGGTTCACAGGGCGCGAGCTCGGGCACATCCTCGATGGTCCGCTCTGGAGCCTGCCCGTGGAAATCGCGATGTACGTGATGGTGGCCGCGCTCGGTGCGAGCCGGCTGTTGCGCGCGCCGGTCCTGGTGGCGCTGCTCGTGGTGGGCCTGCTCGGGATCGCGGTGGATGCCTCGAATTGGCACGACTGGGATTTCACCGGCAGTGTGCTCTGGCTGCTCGGGTTCTTCGTGATGGGCATGCTGCTGCAGACGCTCGCGCCGCGCGGCGTGCTCGATGGACGCATCGCGCTCCTGGCGCTCGCCGGCCTGATCGTGAGCGTCCCGCTCCACGCCTTCATCCTGCTGTTCCCGCTCTGCGGCGGCTATCTCGTGATCTATCTGGCGCTCACTCCGGCGCTGCCCGCGATCCCCGCCGCGCGATTCGGCGACCTTTCCTACGGGCTTTATATCTATGGCTGGCCGGTGGAGCAGACCGTGCTTTACCTGTGGCCCGATGCCCGCTGGTGGGAGCTGTTCCTGATCGCCTATCCCGCGACGGCCGTGGTTGCGTTTCTCTCCTGGCACCTGGTCGAGAAGCGGGCGCTCCGCCTGAAGCCGGCGGCGCTCGGCGCCGTCACCCGTCCGGCACCGTTGCCCGCATAATCCGGCCATGGACCGAAAGAACAATTTCGACGCGCTCCGCCTCATCGCCGCGACCTCGGTGATCTTCAC
>DASZHJ010000042.1:0-2838 GCA_035938015.1 Allostellaceae bacterium | reverse complement strand
TTCGCCTGGATCATCCTGTTCCAAAGGTTCGGTCCCATTAACAATGCCCTGACCTCGATTGGCTTGATCGTAAGCGCTGTTACGCGGCCCTTTGACTTTGTCGAGCCTTGGCCCAGTTCCACGGGAGCAGCTCGTCGAGGCGATTGACGGGATAGCCTGCGATGAGGCGGGTGAAGACATCGGCGAGGTAGGCTTCGGGATCGAGGTTGTTCAGTTTGCAGGTCTCGATGAGCGAGGCGAGGATTGCCCAGTGCTCGCCGCCTCCATCGGAGCCTGCGAAGAGTGCGTTCTTCCGATTTAGGGCGAGCGGACGAATGGCGCGCTCGACGACGTTGGAATCGATCTCGACCCGTCCATCCTCGATAAAGCGGCAAAGCCCTTCCCAACGGGTCAAGGCGTAGCGGATCGCTTCGGCGATGGTGCTCTTCTGGGAGACCATGGCGAGCTTCGTCTCGAACCAGGCTTTCAAGTTATCGACAACCGGCGTGGCGCGCTCGTGCCGGACGGTGCGGCGCTCGTCGGGTGATCGCCCGCGGATCTCGGCCTCGATGGCATAGAGCTCTGCGATGCGCGCGAGGGCCTCCGTAGCGATCGGCGCAGCGCCCGCAGCAGCGATCTCGTAGAACCGGCGGCGGACATGCGCCCAGCAGAAGGCCAGCTGCACCTGGCCCGCTTCGGCGAGTGCTCGATAGCCGGCATAGCCGTCCACCTGCAGAGTTCCGCGGAAGCCCTTGAGATGGGCGACTGGCCGCTCGGCCTTGCGATCGGGTGCGTAAATGTAGGCGACCACGGGCGACGCTGGTCCGCCCCATGGCCGATCGTCGCGGGCGTAGGCCCAGAGTTGACCGGTCTTGGTGCGCCCTCGACCGGGATCGAGCACCGGCGCCGTCGTCTCGTCAGCGAACAGCTTGGGCGAGGCCCGCAGCTCGTCGAGCAGCCTGGCATGCAGCGGCCGTAGCCACCAGGCGCCTCGGCCGGTCCAGTCCGCCAGCGTCGAGCGGTCGAGATCGATCCCCTGACGGGCATAGATTTGCGCCTGGCGGTAAAGCGGGGTGTGATCGGCGTACTTGGCTACGATCACATGGGCGACCAGCGCCTCTGTCGGCAGGCCGCCCTCGATCAACCGCGGCGGAGCCGGCGCTTGCACCACGGTGCCGGGGCAGGTTCGGCAGGCATATTTAGGCCGGCGGATCACCAGGACGCGGAACTGCAGCGGAATCACGTCCAGCCGCTGCGCCACATCCTCGCCGATCGGGTGGAGCGCGCCGGCGCAGCAGGGACAGCGCCGATCCTCGACATCGATGACCACCTCGGTCCGCGGCAGATGTTCAGGCAGGGCGCCACGGTTGCTCTTGCGCCGGCGGATCAGCCGGCTTTGGCCGCGTGGTGTCGCCTGTTCTTCCCATGCCTCGGCTGCGGCGACACTCTGCTCGAGATCCTCCAAACCGAGCGCCAGCTGGTCGGGATCGAGCTGCTCCGACCGTCGGCCGAAGCGATGACGCTGCAACGCCACGATGATGGCCCGCAGCCGATCCCGTTCACCCTCGATCCGAGCGATCTCTGCCGCATGCTGCGCGCGCTCGGTAACGAGCAGTGCACGCAGCGCTTCTGGATCCGTCGGAAGGTTGTCGGGTTCGAGAGTCACGTCTCTCGATGTACCGCACGCGCGCTGGAGCGCAAAACCTTCCCACACGCCCGAGTCAACGTGTCGCAGGCTTATTGCGTCGCTTGTGGAGTTCGAACCTCGACTGCTCTGACCCGAGTCCAGTCGAGCCCCTCGATCAAGACCGAGAGCTGCGAGGGCGTCAGGCGCATGACACCATCCTCGATCTTCGGCCAGCGGAACGTTCCCTGTTCCAGCCGCTTGGCGAACAGGCAAAGCCCGGTCCCATCCCAGAGGATCAGCTTCACCCGATCGGCGCGCTTGGCGCGGAATACGAAGATCGCTCCGGAATAGGGATCGGCGCGCAGATGCTCCTTCACCACCGCCGCCAGCCCATCCATGCCCTTCCGGAAGTCCACCGGCCGCGTCGCAATCAGTACCCGAGCCCCGCCCGGTATGGCGATCACACGGACCTCAGCGCGCCCAAAACCGCCCGCAGCATGCGCTCTTCCACCCTTCCGCGCACCGTCACATGGACGGCACCAGGCAAAACGATCTCGATCCTTCCGGTTGGCTTTGCTTCCGTACCCGACTGCTCGGGTACCATCGGCGATCGCTTGGGCGCCTCATTCGCACCGGCAATCACCACCGGCACGAGGTCCGGAAGCGATGAAGCAACGCCGTCGCTTGCGCTCCTATGTCCAGCTTCACGCCGCCACGTGTAGAGTAAGCCTCGGCTTATCCCATGCCGCCGCGCAATCTCTGTAACCGTCGCGCCAGGCAGCATCACTTCCGCGACGATGCCGGCTTTCTCTTCCGAGCTCCAACGCCGCCGCCGTTCCGGTCCTGAAAGAATCTCGCCCGCCATCACGGCACGTCCTTGAGTGCGCCCTTAAGGACGTCCTATCCCACTACATCCCCTGCCGCTACGAGGGCCTCACAACAGCGCTTACGTTGCAACGCGCATCCGCGTCGCCCGAGAACCCCGCCCGCTTCGTCGCGGCGGTCGCCGATATCGACCTAACGGATCGTCTCGGAAAAGTGACGGTGCCGGCACTCGTGATGGATGCGCGCGACGGAGGCGCGGATCCCGTTCGATGTCGGTCGGTGGATGGCCGCGGGTATTCCTCGTGTCCGCCTCGTGCCACTGCAAAGCCGATACCGAGTGCGAGGTCATGAGATCGCTATGGTCGTGCTAAACCTCTATCGCGCCGTGGGTAACCCAAGCGCGATGC
>DASZHJ010000041.1:0-7673 GCA_035938015.1 Allostellaceae bacterium | reverse complement strand
CGTCAAAGAAAGAGCCTGCCGGAGCGGGGCTAGTTCGTGACGGGAAATGTGTGCCGGGAGTGGTCCCATGCACAGACGAACTGCGAACGATGGTGCCGGTCCTCCTTCCGCTCAACGCCGCGCTAACCTAAGGGCACCCAGCGCCGCGCCGTTCCACCGCCGCCTCTGACTCGGCAAGACATCGTCCATCCCGCTTTTTGTTCAGCCAAACTGAACAGCGGGATGCTCAGCTGTCGCTCGACGAACGCGCACGCCTGCGCGACAACGGAGCAAGAGCGATGACGAGCGAGGCGAAGATCAGGGCGAACCGGTTGAATGCGCTGAAGAGCACGGGGCCGAAGACGGCGCGCGGCAAGTCGATGATGTGGCGGAACGCGGTCAGGCACGGGATGACTGCGCGGCGCGTGGTGTTGTTCGACTAGGTCAAGGCGGACTTCGAGAGGTTTTACGCCGGCCTCGCCCAGGATTTCGCGCCGGAGGGCACGGCGGAGTGCGCGCTGGTCGAGCGGATCGCGATGCTGGCCTGGCGGCTCAGGCGTGCGAGCCGGGCGGAAGCCGCCATGCTCAACGGCGAGGCCAAGATGCGCCGCGCGCGCGTCGTCGTCGATGGACCGCACCCTCTGTATCAGATCGACACCAGCATCATGTTCGACCGGTTCATCCATGAGATGGACACGCTCACGCGCTACGAGGTCTCGATCGACCGCCAGCTCAACCGTGCCATCGCCCTTCTGGAGCGGCTGCAGACGCAACGCTCGCGGCGCGACGAGCGCGCGCAAGAGGTGCGAGAGGGCCGCCAGTTGCCGCCGCCGGGGGCAGATGCGCAAGAATCGTGAGTTGGCAAAGCAGAGCCGATTTGTCCAAGGAAAGCAACGAGAGCAGACCCCGTGGAAAAGCCAAACCAAGGCCAAGCGTCAAACCGAGCGCTACGCAGGCGGCTTGCGACCCCATGGTCCGTCCGCGCCGTCCGGTCGCTCTCCGAGGCCGAGGCCTTGCAGGTAGGTGAGCACGGCCGCCTCCAGCAGGTCCTCGGGCGACATCGGCAGCTTGCGACGCGCGGCGTCGCCGCGGCCGAACAGCGAGGCGACGCCGTGGGAGAGCGCCCAGATGTGGAGCGCCATCATCAGCGCGGGCGGGCGGCGGTCTTTCGGCAGCCGCGCGCAGACCGCCTCGGACGCCGTGCGCAGCACCGCGAAGGCGCGCTCGCCCGCCTCTTGCAACTCGGGATTGGAGTCCAAGGGAAGCGCGGCCTCGAACATCGCGGCGTAGTAGGCGGGCTCCGCGCGCGCGAAGACCAGGTAGGCCTTGCCGAGGTTCTCGAAGGCGGCGAGCGGGTTGGGTGCGCCGTCGTTCCAGGCCTTGGCGAGCGCCGCCTCGAAGCGCTCGAAGCCGCGGATTGCCACGTCCACCATGAGCTCGTCGCGGTCGCGGAAATGGCGATAGGGTGCGGCCTGGCTCACACCCGCCGAGCGCGCGGCCTCGGCGAAGGTGAAGCCGAGCGGTCCCTTGGCCGCGATCAGCTCCAGCGCCGCGTTGATCAGCGCCTCCTTGAGGTTGCCGTGGTGATAGCCCCGGCGCCCGCGCCCGCGATCCGACCAAGCCATGTAATAGGCTTTTACATGAGTCGCGGCCGGGGCGCAGCCTGAATGTGGCCGGCCCGAACCCGGACGCGCCTAGAGCAGCGCCTGCACCGCCGAGCGCACGCGGTCGAAGACGCTGTCCCATTCGCGGGGCTTGGGCTGGCGAAAGAGGCGCAGCGTCGGGTACCAGGGCGTGTCGTCCCGGCCGCGCAGCCAGCGCCAGTCCGGCGTATAGGGCAGCAGCACGAAGGTCGGGATGCCGAGCGCGCCCGCGAGATGCACCACCGCCGTGTCGACGGCGACGATCAGGTCGAGCTGCGGCAGCAGCGCCGTGGTCTCCGCGAAATCCGTGAGCTTGGAGCCGATGTCGGTCACCAGCGCCTGCGCGCCCAAGGTCTGGATGTCCGCGGTGCGCAGGCCCTTCTGCAGGCTATAGAGCGCCACACCCGGCAGATCCGCGAGGCAGAGGAACCTCTCGAGCGCGGTCGAGCGGTTCTTGTCGTTGTTGTGGCTGGGCTTGCCGGCCCAGACGATCCCGATCGCGAGCTTGGTGCCGGCCGGGCGGTGCACCGTGGGTGCCGTCACTCCCTGCGGCGCCTGCAGATAGGGGATCTCCGCCGGCATGTTGTCGAGGTTCGTGCCGAAGAAGCGCGGCAGGTTGATGAGCGGCACGTGGTAGTCGCAGGCGGGCGTCTGCCGGCCGCTCGGGATCACCTCGGCGATGCCGGGCAGGCACGTCATCAGCCGCGCCAACTCCGCCTGGCATTCGAACACCAGGCGTCCGACCCGCGGCGCCACCATCGGCAGGTAGCGGCAAAACTGGATGCTGTCGCCCAGGCCCTGCTCGTGGTGCACGAGCAGCGAGATGGTGCGGTTCTCCTGGCCTTCCCAGAGCGGGAACGGAAAGCGCCGGGGCGGATTGTGCTTGAGCCGCCAGCGGATCTCGTACTCCGGCCAGCCGCGGTCGAAATCGCCCATCACCAGACGGGTGAGCGAGCGGTCCCAGAGCACGTCGACATTGCCGTCCTTGGACGCCAGCGACTTGTCGAAGCACTCCACGGCGCGGGGATAGTCGCCCATGCTGTGCAGCAAGAGGCCGAGATTGTGCAGCGTCTCCGGCCGCGTCGGCTCGAGCTCGAGCGCGCGCTTGAACGCCCCCGCCGCCTCCTCGAAGCGCAGCATCTGCCAGAGCACGTTGCCGAGGTTCGAGTAGACCGCGGAGTTCGGCTCGCGGATGCTGAGCGCGCGGCGAAAGCTGGCGGCGGCCGCCGGCAGCTTATCCTGCGCGCGCAGGATCACGCCGATGTTGTTGTAGGCGTCGGCGAATTGCGGGTAGAGCTCGAGCGCGCGCATGTAGAGCTTCAGCGCGCCGTCGTTGTCGCCGGCCTGATGGCGCTGGGCGGCGGCGAGAAATGCTTGCCTCGCGTTCTCGGGTATTGCTGGGTCGGGCGCTGGGATCGCCGGCGCGGCCGCTGGCGCCGGCGCGTCAGCCGGTACGGCTGCGTTGTTTGACATCGTTCCCGCCCGAGCGGTCCTCGAGATAGTCGCGCATCAGGATCTCGGCGATCTGCACCGCGTTGAGAGCGGCGCCCTTGCGCAGATTGTCGGCGACCACCCAGAGACCGAGCCCGTTGGTCACCGTGGGATCGCGCCGGATGCGGCTCACGAAGACGGCGTCCTCGCCGGCGGATTCCTGCGGCGTCACGTAGCCCGCGTCGACGCGGTGGTCGATCACGCTGATGCCCGGCGCGGCCTTGAGCGCGGCGCGCGCCTGCTCGACCGAGATCGGGCTCTCGAACTCTACGTTGATCGCCTCGGCGTGGCCGATAAACACCGGCACGCGCACGCAGGTCGCATGGACGGCGATATCGGGATCGAGGATCTTGCGGGTCTCGACCGCCATCTTCCATTCCTCCTTCGTCGACCCGTCCTCCCGGAAGACGTCGATGTGGGGAATGCAGTTGAACGCGATCTGCTTGGTGAAGATCTCCTTGGTCATGGGGTCGTTCACGTAGACGGAGCGCGTCTGATGGAAGAGCTCGTCCATGGCCTCGCGCCCGGCGCCGGAGACCGACTGATATGTCGCCACCACCACCCGCTTCACGCGCGCGAGGTCGTGCAGCGGCTTCAGCGCCATCACCATCTGGATCGTGGAGCAATTGGGATTGGCGATGATGCCGCGCTTCTCGTACTGCGCGATCGCGCCCGGATTGACCTCGGGCACCACCAACGGCACGTCCGGCTCCATGCGGAACTGCGAGGTATTGTCGATGACGACGGCGCCCACCTTGGCGGCGCGCGGCGCGTGCACCGCCGAGACCTTGGCGCCCGGCGAGAACAACGCGATATCGATGCCTCTGAAATCGTAGCGGTCGAGATCCTCGACCTTGAGGACGTCGTCCTCGCCGTAGGAGACCTCGCCGCCGGCCGAGCGCTCGGAGGCGACCGCGGTCACGTCGGACGCGGGAAACCCGTGCTCGGCCAGGATGTTCAGCATCTCACGGCCGACATTGCCGGTGGCGCCCACCACCGCTACCTTAAAGTCCATAAGACAGTCTCCGGGGAAAGGCGTATGTCGCCTTGATCCGGCTTCACTTACGCCGCGGCGCCGCGAATGACAAGGGCGCCGTCGAGCGTACCGCCGCGGAGCCCTCGCTCACCGGCCGGAGAACAACGGGAGGCGACGTCGCCATGGCCGAGATCACCCAGGCACCCCGCGGGTTCGCGCATTTCTGGCCTTATTACTTGCGCGCTCACATGGACCCGCGCACGCGCGCCATGCACTACTTGGGCACGGTCACGGGCGCTGTGCTGTTCCTGCTCGGCGCCCTCCACGGCCCCTGGTGGCTGATGCTGCTGGGCGTGGTCGCGGGCTACGGCATCGCCGTCCCCTCGCATCTCATGTTCGAGGGCAACCGACCCGCGACGCTGGTCAATCCGCATTGGTCCCTGGTCGGCGACTTCTACATGCTGGGCTTGTTCCTCACCGGCCGGTTGCGGCCGGAGCTCGACCGGGTCGCCGCGCTCCGGGATCTCGCGGGTCACGGCCTCCGCCCGAGCTGAGCCTTGGGCCGGGAGCGCGGCGCAGGGCCGATCGACCTGGGCTCGCTGACGCCGATCTTCCGGCCGGCATCGGTCGCGGTCATCGGCGCCTCCCGCGACGCCGCCAAGATCGGCGGCCTTCCGATCGCCTTCATGAAAGCGAGCGGCTTCTCGGGAGTTCTGCATCCCGTCAATCCGAGCGGCGAGGAGGTTCAGGGTCTGCGGACCTACCGCAGCGTCATGGACATTCCCGGCGCGATCGATCTCGCGATCGTCTCGGTGCCGGCACCCGGGGTGCTGCCGGCGCTTCGTGACTGCCGAGCGAAGGCCGTGCGCGCGGCGATCGTGTTCAGCGCCGGTTTCGCGGAGGTGGGTGAACCCGGCCGCGCCCTGCAAGCGGAAATCGCGAACCTCGCACGGACGAGCGGCATGCGCGTGCTCGGGCCCAATTGCATGGGCGTGGTCAACTTCGGCACGGGGCTGGTCGCGAGCTTCCATCCCGCCTACCGCGACGGCATCGGTGCCGCCGGCGGGATCGGGCTCGTCAGCCAGAGCGGCGCGCTCAGCGGGCTTTGCTTCGCCATGGCCGCGGACCGCGGGCTCGCCTACAGCGCGAGCGCCAGCACCGGTAACGAGGCGGACATCGATGTCGCCGATTGCCTCGGCTATTTCGCCGAGGATCCCGAGACATCCGTGATCCAGCTCTATCTCGAGGGCTGCCGAGACGGCCGCAAGCTGATGGCGGCGCTGGACCTCGCGCGCCAGCGCAAGAAGCCGGTGATCTGCCTCAAGCCCGGCAGCACCGCGGAAGGGGCCGCGGCGGTCGCTTCGCACACGGCCTCGCTCGCGGGCTCGGATGCCGTGTTCGACGCGGTACTGCGGCAGATGGGTGCCTACCGCGCGCATAGCCTGGAGGAGTTCTTCGACGTCGCCGCGGCCTGCGCGATCGGGCGGTTGCCCCGGAACGACCGCGTGGGCCTGGTCACGGTCTCCGGCGGCATCGGCGTTCTGATGGCGGACACCGCCGTCCGCGCGGGCCTCGAGGTCTCGGCCATGCCGGAAACCGCCCAAGCAAAAATCCGTGCCCTGGTTTCCTTTGCGGCGGCGCGCAATCCCGTCGATATCACGGGCCACGCCGTCAACGACCCCACGCTCACGGATCAGGCGCTCGAGATCGTGATGAAAGCGGGTGCCTATGGCAGCGTGATTCTCTCGGTGGGTGCCGCCGGCCGCTCGCCGACCCGCGCGCCGCAGCTGCTCGAAACCTGCGCCACGCTTCGCGAGCGTTTTCCCAAGGTCCTCCTCTGTCTCACCTGCCTGCACACGCCGGACTTCCGCCGGCAGCTCGCCGAGATCGGATGCCTCTGCCTGGAGGAGCCCGTGCACGCCGTGCGGGCGGTGGCGGCGCTTGCGGGGTTTCGCCGCGCTTTCGCGGCGCCCCGCCCGAAGGCGTCGGAGCTGCCGGCGGCGGAGTCTCTGCCGCCCGGGCCCATCGACGAACCCGTCGCGCTGGCGGTGCTCTCGCGTGCGGGCATCCCGGTGGTGGCGCACCGGCTCGCATCGACCGTCGCGGATGCCGTGCGCGCGGCCGCGGAGCTCGGCTACCCCGTCGTGCTCAAGGCCGTGGCGCCGGAGCTCCTCCACAAGACCGAGCTCGGCGCGGTGGCTTTGCGGCTGGGATCCGCCGAAGCCGTTCGCGCTGCCTTCGTCGAGATCACCGCGCGGGTCCAGGCGGCGCGGCAGGTGGCGACGCTACGGGGCTGCCTGGTGGCGCCCATGATCGAGAACGCGGTGGAGGCCATCCTCGGCACTCAGAACGATGTCGCGTTCGGACCGATGGTCGCGCTGGGCCTTGGCGGCACGCTCGTGGAGGCGCTGGGCGATCTGGTGCTCCGCGCGGCGCCAATCGGCCTCGACGAGGCCCGCGGCATGATCGACCAACTCAGGGGTCGGCGGATCCTGGAGGGTCTGAGGGGCGCGCCGCCCTCGGACATCGAGGCGCTCGCCGATGCGATCGTGCGGCTCTCGCGCTTCGGCGCGGCTCACGTCGACGACATCGCGAGCCTCGACATCAATCCCTTCGCGGTGCTGCCCGAGGGCCGGGGCGCGCTGGCGCTCGACGCTGTGATCGTGCGGCGCTGAGCTTCGCTCAAGCGTCAGGCGAGCTTCTCGAGCTCTCTCAGTACCGCATCGCCCATCACCGTGGTGGAAACCCGCGTCGTGCCGGGCTGCAGGATGTCGCCGGTGCGCGCGCCGCTTTCCAGCGCCCGCTGCACCGCGCGCTCCACCAGCTCCGCCTCATCCTTCATGTCGAAGGAGTAGCGCAGCATCATCGCGAAGGAGAGCAGGCAAGCGAGCGGATTGGCGGCGTCCTTGCCGGCGATGTCGGGCGCGCTGCCGTGAACGGGCTCGTAGAGCGCCTTGCGGCGGCCGCTGCTGTCGGCGGCGCCCAGCGAGGCCGAGGGCAGCATGCCCAACGAGCCCGTCAGCATCGCCGCGCAGTCCGACAGGAGATCGCCGAAGAGATTGTCGGTGACGATGACGTCGAACTGCTTGGGATTGCGCACGAGCTGCATGGCGCAGTTGTCGGCGTACATGTGGCCGAGCTCGACGTCCTTGTACTCGGCGGCGTGCAGCTTCGTGACTTCGTCGCGCCAGAGCACGCCGGTGTGCATGACGTTGGCCTTGTCGACCGAGGTCACCTGGTTCCGCCGCTTGCGCGCGAGCTCGAAGGCGACGCGCGCCACGCGGATGATCTCCGGCGTCGTATAGACCTGGGTATCGAGGCCGCGACGCGTGCCGTCCGGCAAAGTGGTGATGCCCCGCGGCTCGCCGAAATACACGCCGCCCGTAAGCTCCCGCACGATCACGATATCGAGGCCCTTGACGATCTCGGGCTTGAGCGTGGACGCGCCGATCAACGGATCGAAGACCATCGCGGGCCGCAGGTTCGCGAACAGGTCCATCTCCTTGCGCAGCCGCAGGAGACCGCGCTCGGGCTTCGATTGGAACGGCAACGCATCCCATTTGGGCCCGCCAACGGCGCCGAAC
>DASZHJ010000040.1:0-2024 GCA_035938015.1 Allostellaceae bacterium | reverse complement strand
CGCTCATCCTCGCGGTGGGCATGCTGGTCGACGACGCCATCATCGTCTCGGAATTCGCGGAGCGCCGCATGGCGGAAGGCATGGCGCCACGGGAGGCTTATGCGCTCGCAGCCAAGCGCATGGCGGGCCCGGTGATCGCAGCAACCGCCACCCGCATTGCGGCGTTCTCGCCACTCCTGTTCTGGCCGGGCGTCGTCGGGCAATTCATGAAATATCTGCCGATCACGCTGATCGCGACGCTCTCGGCCTCGCTCGCGGTGGCGCTGTTCTTCACGCCGACCCTGGGCGCGCTCCTGGGCAAGGCCGCGCGCCATCCGGCTGGTGCATCAGGCGCCGGGGACGAGCACGTGTCAGACCGCGGGCCCTACATGCGCACGGTTCGCCTTGCGCTGCGTCATCCGGGAACGACCTTGGCGCTCGCCGCGGTGCTTCTTGTCGTGGTGCAGGTCGCCTACGGCAAGTTCGGACGTGGGGTCGAGTTCTTCCCCAGCGTGGAGCCCGATTACGGCCAGGTTATCGTGCATGCGCGCGGCAACCTTGCGCTCGAGGAGAAGAACCGTCTCATCGGCGAGGTCGAGCGCCGCGTGCTCGAGTTCGATGGGCTCAAGACCGTCTACGCCCGCATCGGCGAGCAGCCGCGCGGTATGAGCGAGCTCACCGAAGATACCATCGGGGTGATCCAGTTCGAGTTCGCGCATTGGCGCAGCCGGCCGCCTGCGCACCAGATCATGGATGCCATTCGCGCGAAAACGGCGGACATCCCCGGCATTCTCATCGAGGTGACGGCGCCGCGCGCGGGCCCGCCCACCGGCAAGCCCATCCAGGTGCAGCTCGGTGCGGTCGATCCGGCCGTGCTGCCGGCAGCAGCGCAGAAAGTCGCGGCGATCCTCGCCGGCAACAGCGACATTCGCGATCTCGACGACGGCCAGCCGCTCCCCGGCATCGACTGGCGCATCGAGTTCAACAAATCCGAGGCGGCCAAATACAACGCCAGCGTCGGCGCGGTCGGCAGCGCCATCCAGCTCGTCACCAATGGACTCAAGGCCACGGAATACCGGCCGGTGGACAGCGACAAGTCGGTCGACATCCTGGTGCGGTTCCCGCCGGAGCGGCGCAGCCTCGATCAGATCGACGATCTGCGCCTGCAGACGCCGATGGGGCATGTGCCCATCGGCAATTTCGTGCAGCGCGTGCCGGCGCCGCGCGTGGGCTACATCAACCGTGTCAACAGCAACCGGGTCACCACGGTCTCCGCCAACGTCGCCGAGGGCGTGCCGTCCGCGAAGGTGCAGCAGGACATCACGCGCGAGCTCGCCGCGGCGGATCTCGGGCCGGGCGTGACCTTCCGC
Organism: Allostellaceae bacterium; assembly: GCA_035938015.1. Classification (GTDB taxonomy): domain Bacteria; phylum Pseudomonadota; class Alphaproteobacteria; order ATCC43930; family CGMCC-115725; genus DASZHJ01. The sequence goes on along the minus strand of DASZHJ010000040.1, from coordinate 675 downwards.
CTCAAGGGCGAGGACGAGGAGCGCTCCAAGGCCTCGGCCTTTCTGCTCAAGGCGTTCGGAACCGCGATCTTTCTCATCTTCGCGATCCTGCTGGCGCAGTTCAACAAGCTCACCTCGGTGGGCCTCGTGCTCACCGCCGTGCTGCTCTCGACCTTCGGGGTGATGCTCGGGCTCCTCATCATGGGCCAGCCGTTCGGGGTGGTCATGGCCGGGATCGGGGTGATCGCGAATGCGGGCGTGATCGTGAACAACAACATCGTGCTGATCGACACCTATGACCGCCTGCGCCGCGAAGGCGTCGCCGCCTACGAGGCCATCATCGAGACCTGCCGCGAGCGCGCGCGGCCGGTGGTGCTCACCGCCACGACCGCCATTCTCGGCGTGCTGCCGATTGCCTTCGGGGTGAACGTCGAGTTCCTCTCGCGCGAGATCACGGTCGGCGCGCCGGCGACGCAATGGTGGATCAATCTCTCCACCGCGATCGTCTTCGGCCTCGGCTTTGCCACCGTGCTCACGTTGATCGTCACCCCGGCGGCGCTGATGGCGATCGAGAATGTGCGGCAAGCGCGGCTGCGCTGGTCGGCAGCGCTGCGCGGCCGTCTCGCCCGAGCATAGCCTCGCTCGAGAGTTTCGCGAGGACGTCGTGCCGCGTTGCCGGCCGGCGCGGCGTGACGT
>DASZHJ010000039.1:0-6218 GCA_035938015.1 Allostellaceae bacterium | reverse complement strand
GCCAGGGCGGGCGCCTCGTGGCCAAGTTTCATAGCCTCGCCGATCCAGTCATTGGAGCCGAACGAGCCAGCATGCTCCAGCGCCAAATCGCCAAGCTGGACGAGGACCACGACATCCGCGTGCTGATGGCCGCATAGATTTTGGACGGTCTCCGCTTCGATGAGAAACCAATAGCGGGAGCGGTCTGCTTTTGAGCGTAAACCGGAAAACATTTGCTCGCTTTGAACCTTACCGCTTGTGACCCGCGACGGAAGTGGCGCCTGTGATGTCTCGCGACGGGCCTGGAGTTGCATATGGTGGCGGTGACGCTCGTGCCACGTGCCGTTTTTCCAGCAACAGAGCCGATTTTCAGAGAGACCTTACTGCGACAAATCACCGCCGGAGTTGAGTCGCTTTGACCATTCGATGGCCGATACCAATGTCGAAAACCTGATAAAAAAGAATAGCTTCCAGAGGAACGTCGGGAGGGTGTTTTGGCGCCGCTCCTACAGATCACGGACTTGCATACCGAGTTCCGGACCGGCGCGGGAGTCGTGCGCGCTGTTGACGGGATATCTTATACCGTCGAGCAGGGCGAGACGGTCGCGATCGTCGGCGAGAGCGGATCGGGCAAGTCCGTCGGGGCGTTGTCGATTCTGCGCCTGATCCCGCATCCGCCCGGGCGGATCACGCGCGGCGAGATTCTGTTCGCCGGCCGCGACCTTATGCAGCTCTCGGACGCGCAAATGCGTGAAGTGCGGGGCGCCGACATCGGCATGATCTTCCAGGAGCCGATGACATCATTGAATCCCGTTCTTACCATCGGCCGGCAGATCACCGAAACGCTTGAGCAGCACCGCCGCGCCGATCCCGCTTCGGCGCACAAGCGCGCCATCGAGCTCCTCGGCCTGGTCGGCATCGCCGATCCGGCCCGCCGCCTCAAGCAGTATCCGCACCAGCTCTCGGGTGGCATGCGCCAGCGCGTCATGATTGCGATCGCGATCGCCTGTGATCCCAAGCTCATTATCGCGGACGAGCCGACGACCGCGCTCGACGTGACCATCCAAGCGCAGATCCTGGAGCTGATGAACGGGCTGACGCGCCGGCTCAACGTGGCGCTCATCATCATCACGCACAATCTCGGCGTGGTGGCGCGCTACGCCAAGCGGGTCAACGTCATGTATGCGGGGCGCATCGTCGAGAGCGGCCCGGCAGCGGCGATCTACCACGACCCGCGCCATCCTTACACGATGGCATTGCTGCGGTCGGTGCCTCGGCTCGATCGCCCGCGCCAGGCGCGCCTCGACCCGGTGAGCGGCCAGCCCCCCGACCTCACTCGCCTCGACCAAGGCTGCGCGTTCCGCCCGCGTTGCCGCTTCGCGGTCGACGCCTGTGCCAAGGTGCGGCCGCCGCTCGAGCCGGCAGGGCCGGCCGGCCACCTCGCGGCCTGCCTGCGCGGCGAGGAGATCGTCGCCGCGGCGGGAGCGGTGGCATGACGGCGCCCGCAACCCACGCTCCGACGCTCCTTGAGGTGAAGGGGCTGCGGAAACACTTCCCGGTCACCGAGGGCATCCTCGCGCGCCGCATGGTCGGCGAGGTGAGGGCCGTCGACGGCGTCGACTTCACGCTTCGCCGCGGGGAGACGCTGGGGTTGGTCGGCGAAAGTGGTTGCGGCAAGACGACGACCGGCCGGTGCATCCTGCTGCTCGAGCGGCCGACCGCGGGCGAGATCGTCTATGACGGCGTCGACCTCACCAGGCTCAAGCACAAGCAGCTCCTGGCGCTGCGGCGCCGCATCCAGGTCATCTTCCAGGATCCATACAGCTCGCTCAATCCGCGCATGAAGGTCGGCGACATCATCGCCGAGCCGATGAAGGTGCACGCCATCGAGCCCGATGCGGCGCGCCGCGCGGCGCGGATGCGCGAGCTGCTCGCGATCTGCGGCCTCAATCCGAACTTTGCCGATCGCTATCCGCACGAGATGTCGGGCGGCCAGCGCCAGCGGGTCGGAATCGCGCGCGCGCTCTCGCTCAATCCCGAATTCATCATCTGCGACGAGGCCGTGTCCGCCCTCGACGTGTCGATCCAGGCGCAGATTGTCAACCTGCTCGAGGATCTGCGCCGGCGCTTCGGCCTCACCTACCTGTTCATCGCCCACGACCTCTCGGTGGTGCGGCATCTCTGTCAGCGCGTCGCCGTGATGTATCTCGGCCGCATCGTCGAGCTGGCGGATTGCGACGAGCTGTTCGACAACGCGCTCCATCCCTACACGCGGGCGCTCCTCGACTCGGTGCCGGCGCCGGACCCGAGCGTGGAAGCCGGCCGCAGGTTCCGACCCGTGAAGGGGGAGGTGCCGAGCCCGATCAACCCGCCGCCGGGCTGCGCGTTTCATCCGCGCTGCCCGATCGCCGTCGAAAGCTGCAGGCGGGTCCGTCCGGAGCTGCGCGAGGTGCGAGCCGGCCACTGGGTGGCCTGCAGCGAGGTGCGTTAGATTGCGTCGAGCTGGGCGTTTCCACGGCCGCGGCACGCGGCGTCGGAAAATGATCCGGACCAACAACAACGGAGGGAGGCAATGATCAGGACATCAGGATTGGCAGCAGCCAGTCTCGGCACGGCGCTCTGTGTCGCCGCCATAGCCGGCCCTGCGGCGGCGGCCGACACCCCGAAGCGCGGCGGGACGCTCACGTACATGATCCCGGCGGATGCGCCGCCGAGCTTCGACGGCCACCGCGAGACCACCTTCGCGACCGTGCATTCGGCGGCACCGTTCTACAGCGTGCTGATCCGCGTCGATCCCAAGGATCCGTCCTCGACCACCGACTTCGTCTGCGATCTGTGCACCGGGATGCCGACGCCGACCGATGACGGCAAGACCTATACGTTCAAGATCCGCGAGGGCGTGAAGTTCCACGACGGCACGCCGCTCACCGCCAACGACGTGGCGGCGAGCTGGCGGGCAATCATCCACCCGCCGGAAGGTGTCTCGAGCGCACGCGAGAGCCATTACATCATGGTCGACAAGGTGGAGGCGCCCGACCCGACCACCGTGGTGTTCCGCCTGAAATTCGCCACCGGCGCGTTCCTGCCGGCGCTCGCCGATCCTTTCACCTGGATCTACCAGAAGGTCATCCTCGACAAGGACCCGCGCTGGTACGAGAAGAACATCATGGGCTCCGGCCCGTTCAAGCCGGCCGGCTACGAGATCGGCCAGTCGATCAAAGGGGTGCGCAATCCCGACTACTATCACGCTGGGCAGCCCTATCTCGACGGCTTCACCGCCATCTATGCGCCCAAGCAGGCGGTCCGCGTCGATGCCATCCGGGGCGACCGCGCGGCCGGAGAGTTCCGCGGCCTGCCGCCCTCTGCGCGCGATCAGCTCCAGCATGAGCTGGGCGACAAGATCGTCATGCAGAGCAGCGACTGGAACTGCGGCAATGTGATCACGCCCAATCACAAGAAGAAGCCGTTCGACGACGTCCGGGTCCGGCGGGCGCTCGCGCTGGCGGTCGACCAGTGGCACGGAGCGCCCGCGCTCGCCAAGATCGCCAACGTGAAGACGGTCGGCGGCGTCGTGTTCCCGGGCTCGCCGCTGGCCGCGACCAGGGCCGAGCTCGAGACGCTGGCCGGATACTGGCCCGACATCGAGAAATCGCGCGCCGAAGCGAGGCGTCTCCTGAAGGAGGCAGGAGCCGAGGGGCTGGCATTCGAGCTCCTGAATCGCAACATCGACCAGCCCTACAAGTTCGTCGGCACTTGGTTGATCGACGAGTGGAGCAAGATCGGACTGCACGTGACCCAGCGCGTGGTGCCCACCGGGCCGTGGTACGAGGCGATGCGAAGCGGCAGCTTCGACGTCGTCGTCGAGGCCAGCTGCAACAGCGTGGTGAACCCGCTTCTCGACGTCCAGAAATACTTGCCGCGCGCGGTGTTCAGCGAGAACTACGGGAACTACGACGATCAACCGGAGATCGATCTGTACCAGAAGATGCTGCACGAGACCGACGGCGCGAAGCAGCGCGCGCTGATGCGCGAGTTCGAGAAGCACGTGCTCGATACGCAGGCGCACGAGCTGGTGATAACCTACTGGAACCGGATCGTGCCGCTGCGCTCCTATGTGAAGGGATGGAAGGTCGGCCCGAGCCACTACGTCAATCAGGACTTGGCCAATGTATGGCTCGATCAATAGGCCCGTTCGCATTCGCTGACGGGCACGCCGGCGCGACCAGGATCGGACGCACAGGATGTACCGATATATCGTGAACCGGGTGCTGCTCGTGGTCCCGACGCTGGTCGGGGCGGCGGCGCTCGTGTTCGTCCTGATGCGTCTGATTCCGGGCGATATCTGCATGGTTCGTCTCGGCTCCGGTGGCGCGAGTGTCGATCCGCGCGCCCTCGCGGCCTGTCACGCCGAGCTCGGGCTCGATCGTCCACTGGTGCTCCAGTTCCTGGACTTCGCCTGGGGCTTCTTTCGCCTCGACTTCGGGATCTCGATGTGGTCGGGCAAGCCGGTCGCCGAGGAGATCGCGGCGCGCCTGCCGATCTCGTTGGAGATCGCCGTGATGGCGACCGTGGTCGCCATCCTGATCGCGATCCCGCTCGGCACCATCTCGGCATTGTGGCAGAACAGCTGGATCGACCATGTGGTGCGCACGGTCGCCATCGCGGGAATCGCAACCCCGTCGTTCTGGCTCGGGATCGTCTCCATCCTGGTCGTTCTCGACGTCTCGCATGCGCTGTTCGGCGCCGCGTGGATGCCGCCGATCGACTATGTGCCGTTCTGGCAGGACCCGCTGCGCAACCTGTCGATGGTGATCCTGCCCGCGCTCACCGTAGGCTACCGCTACTCCGCCGTCACCATGCGCATGACGCGCTCGGCGATGCTCGAGGTTCTGCGCGAGGACTATATCCGGACCGCCCGCGCGAAAGGCCTGGCCGAACGGCTGATCATCAACCGGCACGCGCTCAAGAACGCGCTCTTGCCGGTCGTCACCTTGATAGGCATCGAGTTCGCCTTCCTGATCGGCGGGCTTGTGGTGACCGAACAGGTGTTCAACCTCAACGGCGTCGGCCGCCTGTTCGTGCTGGCCGTCCAGAACCAGGACTATACCCTGACCCAGGCCCTCGTCATGCTCACGGTCGCGGTCTTCGTGTTCGCCAATCTCGCGGTCGACCTGCTGTACGCGTGGCTCGACCCGCGCATCCGCTTCGGCTGACGGGAGACGCGCCATGGTCGATCTCGCGCCCCCCTATGCTCCGACCGCCGACGATGACGTGGCGCAGAGCTCGCGCTCGTGGCGCGCCGCCATCATCGACTTCTGCCGCCGCCAGCCGCTCGGTACGGTCGGCCTGGTGCTGGTACTGGTGATGGCGGTCGCCGGCCTCTCGGCCGAGTGGATCGCCCCCTACAATCCGACGTCGAACGATTTCGCGGCCATGACGGAACCGCCGAGCTGGGCACACCTCATGGGCACCGATCAGTTTGGCCGCGACCTGTTCTCCCGCATCGTGTTCGGCGCGCGCACCGCCTTGATCGTGGGATTCTCGTGCGCGATCGTCGGAGGGGGCGCCGGTCTCGTGCTCGGCGTGGCAAGCGCTTATTTCGGCGGCCGCCTCGACCTCGTCCTGCAGCGCGTTATGGACGTTGTGATGGCCTTCCCGCTGATCATAATGGCGCTCGCCGTCATCGCCATCTTCGGCAGCGGCGTCTACAACGTGATCGTGGCGATCACAATTCCACTTATCCCCCGTTGCGCGCGGGTCGTGCGCTCGAGCGCGCTTGCGATCCGTGAGGTCCCTTATATCGATGCTGCGCGCGCCTGCGGCTTCGGCCACACGCGTATTATACTTCGCCACATGGTGCCGAACGTGCTGGCGCCGTTCCTGATCATGCTGACCGCTTTCGTCGGCCAGGCGATCCTGGCAGAGGCGTCGCTGTCCTATCTTGGGCTCGGCGTGCAGGAGCCGACGGCGGCCTGGGGCCTGATGTTGCAGGGCGGCGCCGAGGAATACGCCTCGACGGCGCCATGGATCGCGGTCTTTCCGGGTCTTGCGATCGCGCTCACCGTTTTCGGCTTCAGTCTGTTCGGCGACGCCCTCCGCGATGCTCTGGATCCCAAGCTGCGCGATCGCTGATCGGCTGGTAATCTTCTCAAATCACGACGCCATTGATGGCCTTGCCGCTAAGGGAAGGCGCCTACGTGGGCACTAGCAGCTCGTGTTTGGTCGATGTCGCCTTGTGG
>DASZHJ010000038.1:0-14249 GCA_035938015.1 Allostellaceae bacterium | reverse complement strand
GGCGTTCTACCTGTCGCTGCGCGTCAATCGGGCGCGCGAACTGCTGCACCTCACGACCATGTCGGTGACCGAGGTGGCGATGGCCTGCGGCTTCCGGAGCGCCGCGCATTTCAGCACGTGCTATCGGCGCGCCTTCGGCCGCCCGCCGCGGCATGATCGCCTGCCCGAGGCCGTTCGAGATCATCCCGGATATCGGCGCCAGCCGGGACTGGACGAGGGTGCGCCGAACCGCGCGCGGAGGGACTCGCCATGAGATGGGATGTCTTCATCACCTGCGCCGTCACCGGCGCCGGCGACACGACCGGCAAATCGGACAAGGTTCCGATCACGCCCAAGCAAATTGCGGCCTCCGCGATCGAGGCGGCGCAAGCGGGCGCGGCGATCGTGCACATCCATGTCCGCGACCCCGCCACCGGCAAGGGCGCGCGCGATCCCAAGCTCTATGCCGAGGTGGTCGAGCGCATCCGCTCCTCCGGCACCGACGTGATCGTCAACCTGACCGCGGGCATGGGCGGCGACCTCGTGCTCGGCGGTACCGAGGCGCCGCTGCCGCTCGACGCCGGCGGCACGGACATGGTGGGCGCACAAGCACGGCTCGCGCACGTCGAGCAGATCCTGCCGGAGATCTGCACGCTCGACTGCGGCTCGATGAATTTCGCCGCCGGCGGCGACTACGTCATGGTGAACACGCCCGACATGCTGCGCGCGATGGCGCGGCGCGTGAAGGCGCTGGGCATCCGGCCGGAGCTCGAGGTGTTCGACACCGGACACCTGGTGCTGGTAAAGGAGATGCAGCGCGAGGGACTCATCGACGATCCCCTGATGATCCAGCTTTGCATGGGCATTCCCTATGGCGCCCCGGACGATCCCGCGACCTTGATGGCCATGGTGAACGCGTTGCCGCCCGGCACGATCTTCTCGGCCTTCTCGATCAGCCGCATGCAGCTCCCTTACGTCGGCATGGCCGCGGTCGCCGGCGGCAACGTGCGGGTCGGTCTGGAGGACAACATCTATCTCTCCAAGGGCGTGCTCGCCACGAACGGCACGCTGGTGGAGCGGGCCCGGACCATCCTCGAGGCGATGAACGTGCGGGTCCTCGCACCCGCGGAGACGCGCACCCTGCTGAAGCTCCAGAAGCGGCACTGATGCGCGCGGATATCAAGACCGTCGGCCTGCTGGGCGGCGGCGTCATCGGCGCGGGCTGGGCCGCCCGTTGCGCGCTCAACGGACACGACGTCACCGTCTGCGACCTCGATCCCGAGGCCGAGCGCAAACTCGGCGAGGTCATGACGAACGCGCGGCGCGCCTGGAGCCGCCTGACCCTCGCGCCGCTGCCCGCCGCGGGCAGTATCCGGGTGGTCAAGACGATCGAGGCCGCCGCCGACGGCGCCGATTTCATCCAGGAGAGCCTGCCGGAGCAGGAGGCCCTGAAGATTTCACTGCTCGCGCGCGCAGACAAGATCGCGCCGCCCGATGTGGTGATCGCATCCTCGACCTCGGGGTTGCTGCCCTCGCGCCTGCAGTCGGGCCTGGCGCATCCCGAGCGGCTGGTGGTCGGCCACCCCTTCAACCCCGTCTACCTGATGCCGCTGGTCGAGGTCTGCGGCGGCGCGCGCACCACTGAGAGCACGAAAGAGCGCGCGGCGGCGTTCTATCGCTCGCTCGGCATGCACCCGCTCCTGCTCCGCAAGGAGGTGGACGGCTTCGTCGCGGACCGGCTCATGGAGGCGCTCTGGCGCGAGGCGCTGTGGCTCATCCATGACGATGTCGCGACCGCGGCCGAGATCGACGATGCCGTGCGCTTCGGCCCGGGCTTGCGCTGGGCCTTCATGGGCACGCTGCTGATCTATCGGATCGCCGGCGGCGAGCCGGGCATGCGGCATTTCATGGCGCAGTTCGGCCCCGCGCTCAAATGGCCGTGGACCAAGCTGATGGACGTGCCGGAGCTCGACGACGCCTTGCTCGACAAGATCGTGGCGCAATCGGACGCCCAGGCAGGCTCCGCGGGGATCCGCGAGCTCGAGCGGCTGCGCGACGATTGCCTGGTCGCGGTCCTGCAGGGTTTGCGCACGCGGAACTACGCGGCGGGCGCGGTGCTCGACCGCTTCGAGAAGACGCTCTGGGCCGCAGGACACCGCTCGAGCTTCGACATCGAGGGCGACCTCTCGAAGCCGCTGCGCCTCTACGAGAGTCGGGTCGAGCCCGGCTGGCTCGACTACAACGACCACATGACCGAGAGCCGCTATCTCCAGGTGTTCGGCGACGCCACCGAGGCGCTCTTGCGCGTGATCGGCGTCGACCTCGATTACCACCGGGCCGGCCACAATTACTACACCGTGGAGACGCATCTGCGGCATCTGCGCGAGGTCGAGGGCGGGACGCCGCTGCACGTGACGACGCAGATCCTCGGCGCCGACGAGAAGCGCATCCATTTGTTCCATGCGCTTTATCGCTCCGACGACGACACGCTGCTCGCCACGGCCGAGCAGCTGCAGCTGCACGTCGATACCGAGGCCAGCCGCGCCGCGCCCGCGGCGCCCGAAGTCCTCGCGCGCGTCCAGCGGATCGCCACCGCCCATCGCCCGCTCGAGCGTCCCGCGGGCAGCGGACGCGCGGTGTCACTGGCGAAGTGAGATTGACGAGCCCGTGCTCGGGCTAGATTTGAACCACCAAGACGCCAAGGCATCAAGATGATCGAGCCCTCTCCTGAGCACGACTTCGCCGCGGGCCAAATCGTCGATTCGGCTTTTGCGGTGCATTCGACGCTGGGTCCTGGGCTCCTGGAATCCGTCTACGAGCAGTGCCTCGAGCATGAGCTGCGGTGTCGAAACCTACTTGTCGCACGACAGATCGCTTTGCCCGTGATTTATCGTGGGATATCGATCGATGGGGGATTTCGCATCGACATGCTCGTGAATAATCTCGTCATCGTCGAAATCAAAGCAGCAGAAAAACTCCTCCCCATTCACGAGGCACAGCTTCTCACCTACCTCAAGCTGTCTCAGAAGCGCCTGGGATTGTTGATCAATTTCAATACTGTTCGCGTGAAGGACGGCATTCGTCGCCTGATCCGCTGACGGAATCCTTGGCGCCTTGGCGTCTTGGTGGTTTGCCTTTAAGCCTCGAGCGGCGCGTTGAGCCGCAGGCCCGGAACGCTGACGCCGCCGCGCTCGCCGGGCGCGACCGAGCCGTAGCGCTCGGCGAAGACCGCGGGCAGCGGCCGTGCGTCGGGGGGCGCGAGCCAGAGGCGCAAGAGGTGCCGCTTGCGCGCGGGCTCGGGCCAGTCCTCGAACGAGGTGCGATCGTGCAGCAGCGTGTGATTGTGCACGAGCTGAATGTCGCCGGGGCGGAACTCCATGTGCATGTGGAGCGCGGGATCGTTGGCGAGCGCATCGAAGAGGTCGAGGGCCTCGATCTGTTGCGGCGTGAGCGGCGCCACGTCGGGAAAGCGCCGCGCGCTCTCGATGTATTGGCGCTGATAGATCACCGAGAGCAGGCCCGCGTGCCAGCTGAACACGGGAATGCGGAAATAGGGCCTGGCTCCCGCGGGAACCTCGCCGCGACGGTCGGTCTCGATCGGCGCGAAGAGGGCCGGCAATAGGTCGGCACGCCGGCGGCTGATCTCGTTGTAGATCGTGACGGCGCTGACCAGGGCCGAAAGGCCGCCGGCCTTCGCCGTCTTGAGGCACAGCAGCGCCACGATATCGCAGGAATCCGTGTGGAAGGTCTGGCGCTCGCTGGTCTGATAGATGCGCGCGTTCGGGTCGGCGCTCGAGCGGCCGAGATCGAGAACGTGACCGAGCACGTGCCCTTGCGCGTTCTGCGCTCGCGCCGCGCCGAAATGGCTGCCGATGCCGAAGAACGCGATGGCGGCCCGGCGGATGTCTCCGGGCTCGACCGCGAGCCCGCGGATGAGTGCGAAGCCCCGACGCTCCTGCACATCGCCACGAATGCGCGCAAGGCGTGCCGCGAGCGTCGGCAGCGGAAAATCCTCTTTACGGATTTTGGCGATGTCGAGCTTTGCGCTGGCCACGCGTTCGATTGCTGCCGCGATCTCCGCGCATTCGTCAGGCGACAAGATCTCCAGCCAATCGGAGCGCGCCGCCATGGCGGGTCCGTACCACGCGGCGGGGCCGGCGATCTCCCGGGGCAGGTCGGCGAGGTTGAGCACGGTATCCATCGGGGCCCCTACGCGCGCAAGAGCGCGATCACCTCGTCCGTGGTCCGCACGTCGCCGAAGGACTGGATGAACGTGACCAGGGTCGCCAAATGCTCGGCATCGGAGCGCGCCGCATTGGCGTCCGAAACGATGGTCGTCTTGAAATCCTGCATGGCGGCGTCGCGCGCCGAGGCCTCGCTGCACACATTCGTCAGGGTGCCGCCGATCAGCACGGACTCGATGCCCTTGGATTTCAGCATACCGGTAAGCCCGCACGCGCTCGGCAGGAAGGCGCTGAAGCGGTTCTTGGGCACGACGAGGTCGGACGGTTTGGCCTCGCACTCGGGCCAGAGCTTGTGGCCCTCGCTCCCCGGCCGCAGCTCCGCCAGGATCCGCGCGGAATTTTCCTGGTCGACCAGCGCCGAGAGGAACACCGGCCAGTCCGCCGCGTCCTTGATGGTCATCTGCACCCAGACGACGAGCCCCCCGCTCGAGCGGATGGCGGCGGCGAGCCGATTGATGGTGCGAGCGATGCTCCGCGCGACCGGCACCTCGATCGCGGCACCCGGCGCGCAGAACGCGTTCTGCATGTCGATGACCACCAGCGCGGTCCGCCGAGGCGAGAGGCTCTCGAAGGGATGCAGCCGGCCGCGCCGCGCAACGACGCGCTCGACGATCTCAGCGGGCAGGGTCACCGGATGCATATCGACGCGTCTCCGCTGGCGGGCAGACAATCGGGGCGCTAACTTTAGCGGCCGGCCGCTGCCGCGAAAAGGAGTTCCCCATGACCCCAGACGCCCCGCCCGCTCCGCCGTCGATCGCCGGGACGTCCGGCTACCCCGCGGGCTCGCGAGAGGCGGCGTTGGTCCGGTGCGAGAGCTTGTCGAAAGGGATCGCGTCCCGGCCGCGCCTCGGCGCCACCGAGATTCCCGCGCGCACCGGCCGCGCCTTTCGCGTGGGTCAGGGCGATATCCTGCGCGTGGCCTGTCACGAGGGCCCACAGGTCGCCGACCTCATCGCCTTCAATGCCGACGATCCCCGGGAAAAGTTCTGGCAGGCGCGGACGCGCGTGGTGCACGGCGGGCATCTCGGCGTCGGCGATCAGCTCTGGAGCATTCCGCCGTGGACGCGACCCATGATGACGCTGATCGCCGACACCGTCCCGCACGGCGATCTCGCCGACGGCGCACGCTCGCACGATCTTCTGTTCTGCCGCTGCGACGCTCGACTCTACGAGCTCGTGCACAAGCGCGCCGGCGCCAATTGCAACGACAATCTGGTGGCGGCGATCGCGCCCTTCGGCCTCGAGGCGGGCGACGTGCACGATCCCTTCAACATCTTCATGACCACCGGCCTCAATCGAGACGGCAAGCCCTTCTATCTTCCCTCGGACGCGCGGAAGGGAGACTACGTCGACTTGCTCGCGGAGATGAACCTCCTGGTCGCCATCTCCGCCTGCCCCGGCGGCTCCAGCGGCAAGCAGAGCTACGCGCTCGCGGTCGAGATATTCGGGCGCGTGTAGATCGGAGCGCGTCGGCCGCGTGGGAGGTTCGTCGCTAGTTTCTGTCGGCCAGTGCGATCACCTCATCGACCGTCAGCACCTTTCGACCGACAACCCACAAGCCGGTCTCATCGGTACTCAACTCGGACGACCGCTGCGCATAAACCGGCGTATAGCCTCGACGGCGCAGGCTGGTGACGGCACTCCCTAAGCGGCCGGTCAAAAAACCACGCTGCGGTATAGCTTTCGCTGGCTTGGACAAGCTGACCCCGTTTGCTTTTTTGGGCGCGATCACGGCGACGACGAAGGAGCGCAAAGAGCGAGGGCCACCGGTTTTCGCAGGCGGCCCTCAAGGATACTGACTCATGTCTAGTAGCGGTATCATAACTCCATTCGCCCCACCGTCAACCGCAGCGTGTGAGGCCGTGATCCCTCAATGCTCAAATCTTAGGCGGATGGCCCCGATGCCTCCGGCAACATTGAGGCCTTGATTGCCCTCGAGGCTGACCGGTTGGAGCGTGACCGACTTGTTAAACCCGCCAACCAGCACGTTGGCGCCGACGCCGACGCCGATCGATGCGCTTCCGGTTGCGCCGATGTAGGTGCCCGCGAGCGCGCCCGGCGCCAAATCCGATGTCGGAGCGATCACGCCCCAGACGATCACGGCACTGGAGACATATCCGATATCGACCCCGAACTTTTGAATCTTGCCCGAGTAGTGCTCCGCCACGGTGGGCGTGGGCGAATAGGTGCATCTGAGGTCGCGCGAGGACCCGAAGACGAAGCCCCAGCCGCTGCTGACATTGCAGGTCAGGACTCCCACGGCCACGCCGGCTTGCTGCGCCGGGGCCGGGGTTCCCAAAGCGAGCGCGCCCACCGTCACGACGGTCGCCGCCATCACCAATGAAAGCTTCCTCGCCATTCGCATTCTCCTGTTTTGTTCTGGGGCTAGGCCCGAAGGTGCGGCTCGGGCGGGTGGTTTGACGGACTCACCATTTCATTTCCGGCGACCCAGGACAAGCCGGGTGTCGGCGGAATCGGGGCAAATCCAACGTCTTGGGCGAAAAAGTGCGGTTTCGCTCAACGTCCGTGGCCAAACCGGCCTCGCCGCTGATCAGGGATCGAGGTGGTGCCTTGCAGAAAGAACCCCGTAGGACCCTCGGCAGCCCCGGGATTGCCGAGAAACCAGATCCCTTTGGCCCTCAACAAGGCGCGCACGTCCTCCCAGGTTGACGCTTCGCCGATCGGCACGTCGTTCACATGGACCGTCTTGCGGCGCAGGGTCATGTCGCGCACCGAGGCGTGAGTGCTGTCGTACAAGGCTAGCCGGCATTGAATGGTCTCTATGTGATGGGCATCACAGCCTGGCTCTGTTCGTTTCGCGTCATGAGCCAAATAAATTGACCCGCCACTCGAAAGTTGATTCAACAAGCTGGGCTCGAGATTAGGGATATCTTCGGTCTTCACGAGTATCTTTGCGCAAGGTTGACGGAATGAACATTGCCCCTACGAGGCAGCTGATCGGCGTTGCTCTGGGAAGCGGCGTCGGCCGTGGCTGGGCCCACGTCGGTGTCCTGCGCCGGCTCGAGGCCGCAGGCCTGAAACCGGACGTGGTCTGTGGCACATCGATCGGGGCGCTGATCGGCGCCACCTATCTCGCGGGCCGCCTGGACGAGCTCGAGGCCTGGGCTCGCGGCCTCAACAAGAGCCGGATGATGCGGCTGTTCGATTTCCACATGGGCGCGGGCGGCGTGATCGCCGGCCGCCGGATCACCCAAATCCTGCATCCCGACCTGCACCGCCTGACGATCGAGGAGCTCGACCGGCCGTTCATTGCGGTGGCCGCCGACCTCTCGACCGGTCAAGAGGTCTGGGTCCGTCGCGGTCCGCTGGTCGATGCCATTCGGGCCTCCTACGCGATCCCGGGTCTTTTCCCGCCCGTGCGTCACGACGGCCACTGGCTGATCGACGGCGCGCTGGTCAACCCCATTCCCGTGTCGGTCTGTCGCGCGCTGGGCGCCCATGTCACGATCGCGGTCAACCTCAACGCCGATCCCTTCGGCGAGACGCCGCTGGAGGACGACGCGCTCGACGATATCGAGGATGACGGCGCCGAGGTGCCGGACTTGACGCTCGAGAAGACCGGATTTGTCCGCTACTTCTTCCAGCGCCGTCGGGACGAGCCCAGTGTCTTTACCGTGGTTGCGCGCGCGCTCACCCTCGTCCAGGATCGGATCGCGCGCTCTCGCCTGGTCGGCGATCCCCCGGATATCATGATCTCGCCAAAGCTCGGCGACATCGGGCTATTCGAGTTCTTTCGCGCCGCCGACAGCATCCTGGCCGGTGAGGAAGCGGCGGAGAGAGCCATTCCGGCGATCCGCGCGGCGCTGCGACATCACGCCGAAGCCGACTCCTTCGTGACCGGCGGCCGCAGGAGAAACGGCAAGCCCAAGAAAGCCGCCGGAACCGTTGCCGGCACGACCTGAGCAAGACCGCGACAAATAGGCAGGCTGCTCACGCGTCCTCGACCCGAGTTCCCCTTCGATCACGCGGCGCCGATATCGAACCGGCCTCGTTCCTGACCGCGATCCCTTGCAGTGCCTTCGAGAAAGAACGCCGTGGGACCCTCCGCCGCCACCGGCTTCCCGAGGAACCAGATTCCTTTGGCCCGCAGCAGAGCGTGTACTTCCGCCCACGTCGAGGCCTGCCCGATGGGCACGTCGCACACATGGACCGTCTTAGGTTGCATCTCCAGCACTCGATGAATGTCAGGACCTTGAGATGGGTTTAGACCGCCGCCAGGCAAGCCGTGGTGATGAACGTCACAGTATGAGGCGTTCAAAGGGTTAATGTTTGATTAACCACGCTCGTCCACGGGGGGACCCGCAAGGCACGGGCGAGCCGAAGGCACTCAGGGATGCGCTTTGAGATGACGGCCGCTCATGGATTAAGGCGAGGCGAGGCGCGCGACGACACTCATGGCCGCCGCGATAACCTGGTGGCTCAATTGAGACCGGACCCTAGCCGGCTGCTGCTGCCGCCTTCTGCTCGCCCGTCCAATCCTCATCGATGTAGAAGGGGCCAGGTTTCTCGTGCAGCTGCTCGTAGCGGCAGATTTCGGGTTGCTCGCCGAGCGGGATGGACCGACCGTCACGGAACGCCCATTCGCCGCGCTGCGGCGTGTCCTCGGCACGCACGTAGCTGTTCAGCATCAGGATCCGCTCGTCGCGCGAGGTGTTCGGCGCCGAGCCATGGACCGTGAACAGCGTCCAGATCGCCAGGTCTCCCGGCTCCATTTCGAGCTGCACCGCGGCGGCCGGGTCGAGCCCGGCGCGGCGTAGCTCTTCGTCCTGGTCGAGGCTGCCGACCATGATGTAGGGAGCGTCCTCGGCGAGGCCGAGGTAGCCGCGCTTGTGGCTGTTGGCCAAAACCTTGAGCCCGCCATTGTGGGCACCCTGGCGGTTTACCGCGAGCCCCGTCGTCACATAAGAGCGATCGAGGTTGCTCATGAGATCGGGCCTTTTGCGGAAGCGAAAGTCCTGGTGGTAACGGTAGAAGGTGTATTTGCCGCCGGGGTGCTTCCAGTGGATCTGGTTGGTGATCTGCTTCATGTCGGGCCCCAGCAGCGGCGCCAGGAGCGCGAAAAACTTCTCGCTGCGTCGGAACGCCTCGAGCTTGGCGTTGATCCAAGAGAACCAATGAGCCTGGAGGACGACGCGTTGTTTGACCGCGGGATCGTTCAACACGTCAAAGAGGAGGTTGTGGTCGCGATAGCTTGTGTGATGCTTCATGCCCTCCGCATAGACCTTGTCGACCTCGCGGCGGAGCGCCACCACCTCCGACTCGTCGAGAAAGCGGCGGATGACCGCGTAGCCCTGCTCGCGCAGCTCCGTGACGTACCTCATCCGCTACCTCCCGACAGTCGACGCCCGCTCACGCGAGCCACCAGCGCTCGGCGATCCGCAGCCCGTCCGCGTCCCAGTTCGCCGCAATCTCGTTATGAGCCAGCTTTTTGTAATAGGCGGTCACGATGTTATAGAAGCACAAGACGATCTGCCCACAATCGTCGTGGATGAGCTGCTGCATCTCGGCGTACATGGCGGCCCGCTTCTGCTCGTCGGTTTCGCTGCGCGCCTGGACCAGCAGCTCGTCGAACCGGGGATTCGCCCATTTTGTTTCGTTCCACGCCGCGCCCTTGGCGTAGATCGTGGTGAACAGCCAGTCGCATGTCGGTCGGCCGCCCCAATAGTCGGCGGCCCACGGTTTCTTCATCCAGATATTGTCGAAATAGCCGTCGTTGGGCTCTCGCACGACATTGATATCGATGCCGGCGGCCTTGGCGCTGCCCTGGTAGAGCACCGCGGCGTCCACCGCGCCGTTGAAGGCGGCATCGGCCACGGAGAGGTCGACTTTGAGGCTCGAGAGGCCCGCCTTCTTGAGATGGAACTTCGCCTTCTCGAGGTCATAAACGTATTTCGGCGTCGGGTCGGAGGCGAACTTGACCTTGGGCGAGATCGGGTTGTCGTTGCCCGCGATGCCGTGGCCGAGGAACACCTTCTTGAGGATCTCCTCGCGGTCGACCGCCCATTTGAGCGCCGAGCGGACGTCGACGTTGTCGAATGGCGGTTTGGTCACGTCCATCGAGAACACGTAGTGGGCATAAGCCGTGACTTCGCTGATCTCGAGGTCGAGGTTTCGCTGGAGCATGCCCAGCGTCTTGAGATCGGGCCGGGCGATCCAATCGACCGCGCCGGTGACGAGCGCGTTCATGCGTGCGGTCACGTCGGTGATGGAGAGGAATTCCACCGCGTCGAGATACGGTCCTTCTCGGTAGTAGTTGGGATTGCGTTTGAATTTCGCACTCACCCCTGGCTGCCAGGATTCGAGGATGAAGGGCCCGGTGCGCACATTCGACTGCCAGTCCGCCTTGCCGTCTTTCGCGGGCATGATCGGAATATGGTAGTCGCTCGCAAGATAGGGAAAGTCGGCATTGCCGCCCTGCAGCGTGAAGATGACGGTGTTCTTGTCATCCGCCTTGATGTCTTTGATCGGGGCCAGCACCGACTTCACCGCCGACTTCGTCTCGGCGCCCATATGATGGCGGAACGAGGCGATCACGTCCTCGGCCGTGACATCCTTGCCGTCGTGAAAAGTCGCGCCCTTGCGAAGCTTGAACACCCATGTCGCGGCCTTGTCAGCAGACTCGTAGCTTTCGGCGAGATCGGGGCCGACGTTGCCCTTCGCGTCGACCACCGTCAGGCTGTTCGACATCGTGCCCCAGAACGGGATTTGCGTCGCCGTGTCGGGATAGGCCGCGGGGTCGCCGCTGTCGGTCGTCGAGCCGTGCGCGAGGCCGAACTTGGCGCTGCCGCCCCGTTTCGGCGTTGCCGCGAGGCCGGCTTGGCTTAGCAACGTCGTTGCCAGTGCCGTCGAGACGCCGAGCGCCGCGGCACGGCCCAAGAATTCCCGCCGCGAGATGCGGCCCTGTACGATCTGCCGTGTCCAATATTCCAACTCGGTCATGACTTCCTCCCTTGGTTCCGTCCCGTCTCCCCCGCTGCTGCTGGCATTGGCTGGCCGGAACGTCCCTTTGCTTACGGCTGTAATCCCTCGAGCCCATCGACCTCGTGTGCCGAGACGCAGATGCTCGCGAGCGATTGGGCCTGGCCTGACCTCACTCTATCTCTCTACGATTTGTCTCAGGCGTCGGCGGTGGCGATGCGCCGGGGGATATCGCCGGCCTTGTTCGGGGCCCGGATCCGCGCCAAACGACCCTCATAGATCTGGTTTGCGATGTCGCCGATCAGGACCGACGAGGCGACGCAGCTCCAGACCACCGTCTCGAGCACGTGCCAGTCCAACGGCCGGTCCAAGCCGAAAACCCCGAGGATGAGCCGGATCTCGAGAAACGTCAGGGCGACCGCATAGCTGCGGATCATCCCTTGCCGGTGATAGGTGAATTGCCGCTTGAGCGCGAAGTAGCAACCGATCCCCGTGGTGATCATCAGCGACGACGACTGGATCACGGTCTCGATGGTGAAGGACCGCGCGGCACCCTGGGCCTCGTCGAGATATTGGATATAGAGCCCGACGGGCGCGAGGATGAAGGCGCTGATGACGTAGATCGTGCCCATCGTGCGATGCAAGGTCGTATGGCGCCGGCGCAAGCCCTGCGCGAACTGCATCGGGGCCAGCACCAGCGCGCAGGCGCCGGCGATGCCATGGGGCAGCAGCCACCACTTGAAGGGGTCGTAGTGGTTCCAAGCCGGGTGCGCCGCGTCGAGCAGAAAGCGCTCGTTGTGGTAGAGCACGTAAGCCGCCATCGCCGCGATCGCCGCAAACACCAGGTATTTCAGCCGAAACGCCCGAGCAGACGGCGCCGGCATCACCCCCGTCGTGTTGGTCATGACTCCCCCGATTTTCCCCGACAGCCCCCAGATCCCTGGGATTATGCCACCGTTCGGGCCTCTCCGGCGACGGGTTCGCGCCCGACGGAAGACTGGCGGACAAAGCCGATTTTGAGACGGGCTGCTACGCTGTGGCGCCTTCGGCCAGCCGGCACGGGAAAACTGGGGCGGCCGTTCGGGAAGCCGCCCCGTTAGTCCTGACCTCGCCTCCAGGTCATCCCCGCATGGGCATCAGCGGGGTTCGCTTGCCGAGGCTACCGACCTTGTGGAGGCCGCTCGGTTCTAAGCGGGATCATGAACCCGCTTTAACCATAAGTCGAGCCAGCCCGGCGATATCCCAATCAGCCGGCATCTGCGAGAGCAACTCGAGCATCTCATAATTCCATGCCGCAAGCCGCTGCGAGCCGGTACTGCGTCAGGATTTGACACTCTGGGCGCGGTTCCGTCACTTTCGTAGTTCCGAATTCTACCGTCCTTGGCGGCGCGAGCGACCCGTGAGCGACATGGAGCTGGGACAACAGAGGCCATGATCCGCCAATCTCGTCGGCTGATCGTGGGTGCGGCTGGGAGCGCAAACTCTTTCGGCACGATCCAATCGGCGCGTGATCGCTACGGCAAGGGGATCTTCATCGTTGCCATCGATCCGAGCCGCCGCGAGCTCGTTGCCTCGAGTGTGCTTGCCGATGCATTCGTTCAAGTGCCGCTCGCCCGTGCGGCGGAGTTTCCGGCGGCGCTGCGCGATATCGCCGCGGGTTACCCTGGGAGCGCCTATCTGCCAGTCCATGACGACGAGATCGAGGTTGCCGCGCGTCTGGCCGCCGACGGCAGCTTGCCGTCCGGTCTCGAGCTCATTGCGCCACCCTATGATGTCGTTCGCCGATGCAACGACAAATGGGCCATGCACCAATGGCTCGCGCAACACGATCTGCCCTCGCCGGAAACCGCTCCCGCGACGCCAGCCGCCCTCGGAAGGATGGGTCGCGCGGCAATCCTGAAGCCGCGCGAAGGCAGTGGCGGCGACAACTTCCGGCGCGTCCATAAGCCCAGCGATCTCGCCGATGTCGATTCGACTCGCTGGTTGATCCAAGAGGCGCTCCGCGAGCCCGAGATCGGCATCGACGTGTTCCTCGGTCGCGACGGCCGGGCGTTTCGCTGCGTCTGTCGGGAATACCTCGAGAAGCGCGCGACGGTCGCGACCAAGGTGCGCGTCCACGAGGATCGGGCGCTGGCGAGCATCGCGGAGCGCCTCGCGCGGACCCTGCCGCTATTTGGTGCGTTCCTGGTCCAGGCCATGCGGGACGCGACCGGCCAGTGGCGGATCACCGACGTGAATCCGCGCGTTGGCAGCGGGACCCGAATGTGCGTTCCTTTGGGTCTGGATTTCGCGGCTGCCAATCTCGCCGATTACTGGGGCGAGCGCACCGAGCCCCTGTTGCGGCCGCTCGACGGCGAGCACTACGTGGTCAGACAGTTTGCGGACTACGTCACCGGCCGGTCGCGCCCGGCCGCCGCGCGCGAGTGAATCGATCCGACGAATGCGCTTCCTCTACCTCGATCCCGCGCTTCGCAACGACATCGGTCATCACGCCAACTACTGCCGGTATATCGTGGGCGAGCTTCGCGCCCGGGGCATCGAGACTTTGGTGTTCGGACGCCGCACCGTGGCGCCCGCTTTGCAGGCCGAGCTCGGCGTCGTCCCACGCTTCCGCTATCACACCTACGCCCAAATCGATCCCGATCCTTTCGCCGGCTGGCTTATCGGCTTCGATGACATCGCGCGGAGGACCCTCGACGATCTTCGCGAGCTTCCGCCGACCGATGCGTCGGATGTGGTTTATGTGAGCTCGATCCGTCCGCCGCAACTGATGGCGCTGCTGGAATGGCGCAAAGACCTGTCTCCGGACCGCCGTCCGGCCATGGTCGTGGAGTCCGTCGGCACGGGTATGACGGTCCAGCGCGAACCGGATCGCTTGATAGCCACCATACCGAATCCGCAAGTCGACGCTCGCGCGACGCTGTTCCGCTACGTCGCGCACCGGCTGCCACGCGAGCCCGACGCGCGGTTTTACGTCGTCACCTTCGGCGACGTGCCCACCGAGATGTTCAGGAAGATCTTGTCCTATCCCGCGCACACGCTGCCGCTGCCCTATCCCGCCGTCATTCCCCTGCGCAGCCGCGCGGG
>DASZHJ010000037.1:0-6686 GCA_035938015.1 Allostellaceae bacterium | reverse complement strand
TTTCCCGGAGATCCGCCAGGCCGTTCGGAAGATCTGCGAGGGCTTCCCGGGCGCCTACTGGCGCGATCTCGAGGCGCGCGAGGCCTATCCCACCGATTTCGTGCAGGCGTTGACCAAGGCTGGCTTCCTGGGCGCGCTCATCCCGGAGGAGTACGGCGGCTCCGGCCTGCCGCTCCGCGCGGCCTCGGTGGTGCTGGAGGAG
This sequence comes from Allostellaceae bacterium, assembly GCA_035938015.1. GTDB lineage: Bacteria > Pseudomonadota > Alphaproteobacteria > ATCC43930 > CGMCC-115725 > DASZHJ01. The sequence goes on along the minus strand of DASZHJ010000037.1, from coordinate 6,484 downwards.
ATCCACGCGTCGGGCTGCAACGCGAGCGCGTGCCACGCGCAGATGTACATCATGGGAACGCTGCTGCGGCACGGCAGCGGCGAGCAGAAGCGGAAGTATCTGCCGGAGATCGCGGCCGGACGGCTGCGGCTCCAGGCCTTCGGCGTGACCGAGCCCACGACCGGCACCGACACCACCCAGCTCAAGACCCGGGCGGAGAAGCGGGGCAACGACCGTTACGTCGTGCGCGGCCAGAAAGTGTGGACCTCGCGCGCGCTGCATTCGGATTTGATGTTGCTGCTCGCGCGCACGACGCCGGTCGAGCAGGTGAAGCGGCGGAGCGACGGCCTTTCGGTGTTCCTGGTGGATATCCGCGCGTCGCTGGGCAAGGGCCTCGAGATCAAGCCGCTGAAGGCGATGATCAACCACAACAACACCGAGGTGTTCTTCGACGATCTCGAGGTGCCCGCCGAAAACCTGATCGGCGAGGAGGGCAAGGGTTTCCGTTACATCCTCGACGGCATGAACGCCGAGCGCGTGCTGATCGCCTCGGAAGGCGTCGGCGATGCCCGCTGGTTCATCAAGACGGCCTCGCAGTACGCCAGCACCCGCGTGGTGTTCGACCGGCCGATTGGCCAGAACCAGGGCGTGCAGTTTCCGATCGCGCGCGCCTATGCCGAGACCGAGGCCGCGGACCTGATGGTGCGCAAGGCCGCGGCGCTGTTCCAGGCCGGCAAGCCCTGCGGCGCGGAGGCGAACATGGCAAAGCTCCTGGCCTCGGAGGCCTCCTGGCACGCGGGCGAGGCCGCGATGCAGACCCACGGCGGTTTCGCCTTCGCGAGGGAGTACGACGTCGAGCGCAAATGGCGCGAGACCCGCCTCATGCAGATCGCGCCGATCTCCACCAACCTCATCCTCGCCTATTTGGGCGAGCACGTGCTGGGGATGCCCCGGTCGTATTAGAGCGTGTTCCTGTTCACCACGCGACGGCATTGCCGGTCCTCTCCGCGCGAAGCGGGGAGAGGGAGGGACCTAGCGCTTCAGCGCTGGGAGGGTGAGGTGTGCTTCCGCGGCAGGATCTTGCCCGCCATCGACACCCACCTCACCCGCTCCCCTTCGACAAGCTCAGGGTCGCAGCCTCTCCCCCCGCGAAGCGCGGGCGGAGAGGGTTAGTTTCAGAACTGATATCGTCGCAGGCCGCCGTCGACGGGGATCACCGTGCCGGTGATGTAGTTGGCGAGCGGCGAGCACAGGAAGACCGCCATCACCGCGAGCTCCTCGGGCTCGCCGTAGCGGCCGACCGGGATTTCCGTTCGCGAGAAGCGCTCGCGCTCGTCGGGCGGATAGTTGCGCCGGATCTGCTCGCTCATGATGCGGCCTGGCGCGATGGAATTGACGGTGATGCCGAGCCGGCCCACGTCGCGCGAGAGCCCCTTGGCCCAGGCGTGGATGGCGGCTTTGGCGGCGAAGGCCGCATTGATGTGCTCGGGCTCGGACTTGCCGGTGATATGGACGATGCGGCCCCACTTCCGCTCCGTCATGCCGGGCAGGATCGCGTGGGTGAGCTGGCGCACGCGCGTGAAGTTGAGCGTCATCGCCTCGTCCCAGCGCTCCTCGCCGGCATCGACGGGCAACGGCCGGCTGCCGCCGGCGCAGTTGACGAGGATCTCGATGCTGCCGAGTGCCGCCACGGCCTGATCGCGGATCCACTCGGCCGCATCGGGCGCCATCACGTCCTGCACGATGAGCGCGGGCGCCGGGTCTTGCGCACGAGCGATCTCGGCCGCGAGCTCCTCCAGCAGCGGCTTGCGCCGCGCGACCGCCGCGACCTTGACGCCCTCGCGCGCGAGCATGCGGGCAATGGCGCGGCCGATCCCCATGCTGGCGCCGGTGACCAGCGCGGTGCGTCCCTTGAGCTGCAGATCCATCGGCGGCCTCCGTCCCAAATCCGAGCGGCGCTCAGATCGGCTTTGCCAAGCATGCCGCGACGATCTATAGAAGCAAGGTCGCCGGGACAAGCCGTCCCGGCGGCGAACGTTCTCGGGGCGGGGTGGAAGTCCCCACCGGCGGTGATGGCGAGCGATCGCCTGAGCCCGCGAGCGCCCGCCGGAGCTTCCGGCGGGGTCAGCAGAGTTCGGTGCAATTCCGACGCCGACGGTCACAGTCCGGATGAAAGAGAGCGGGAAGATCTCGGCTGGCGCGTTTCGCGTCCGGCCGGCTCTTGAGCCCGTGCGCCCTGATTCTGGTCCTGACCTAAAGGAGCTACCATGAATCAGAGCTATCGAGAGACCCTTCACTCCCATGAGAGCCAGGCAAGCGGCGGCGACCGTATCGCCTTCGTGCAATCTTGCTGGCACAAGGACATCGTCGACCGCTGCCGCGACGGCTTCGTGCCGGAGATGGCGAGGCTCGGCGTAGCAAAGGACTGCATTGATTTTTTCGAGGTGCCCGGCGCCTTCGAGATCCCATTGCAGGCAAAGCTGCTGGCGAAGAGCGGCCGCTATGCGGCGATCGTGGCGGCCGGCTTCGTCGTCGACGGCGGCATCTATCGCCATGAGTTCGTCGCCGACGCCGTCATCGCCGCGCTGATGCGGGTGCAGCTCGACACCGACGTGCCCGTCATCTCCGCGGTGCTGACGCCGCAGCGCTTCCACGAGCACCAGGAGCACCGGGACTTCTTCCTGGACCATTTCGTGGTGAAGGGTGCCGAGGCCGCCCGTGCCTGCGCGGGGACCATCGAGAACATGAGGTGCTTTGGCCGCACCGCGATGTCGTAATCGGGCCGCGTTGACCCCCGCGAAATCGCCGTGCCAGAGTCGGCGCGGCAATCAGCGGGAGGCTCAGATGGCGGTGCAGGTTCAGAAGGGCTGTCTCGACGGCAAGGTCGTCATCGTCACCGGCTCGGGGCGCGGGATCGGCCGCGAGATCGCGCTGCTGGCGGCGCGCTCGGGCGGCAAGGTCGTGGTCAACGACCTCGGCGGCGGCGCCGATGGCGAAGGCGCCGACGCTGGACCCGCGCGCGAGGTCGCGAACGAAATCGCTGCTGCCGGCGGAGCCGCGGTCGCCAGCGCCGCGAGCGTGAGCGACGCCGCCGGTGCCGACAGCATCGTCAAGACGGCGCTCGAAGCTTTCGGGCGCATCGACGTCGTGATCAACAACGCGGGCATCCTGCGCGACCGCATCTTCCACCGGATGAGCGTCGCCGACTTCGAATCGGTGATCCAGGTCCATCTGATGGGGAGCTTTTACGTCTCCAAGGCGGCCGCGCTGCATTTCCGCGAGCAGCAGAGCGGCGCCTTCGTGCACTTCACCTCGACCTCGGGCCTGATCGGCAATTTTGGCCAGGCGAACTATGCCGCGGCCAAGATGGGGATCGTCGGGCTCTCCAAGTCGATCGCGCTCGACATGGCGCGCTTCAACGTGCGCTCGAACTGCATCTCGCCCTTCGCGTGGAGTCGGCTCATCGGCACGATCCCAACCGAGACGCCGGAGGAGAAGGCGCGCGTCGAGCGCGTGAAGACCATGACAGCCGACAAGATCGCGCCGCTTGCGGTTTTCCTGGCGAGCGATCTCGCCAAGGACGTGACTGGCCAGATCTTCGCCGTGCGCAAGAACGAGGTGTTCTTGATCAGCCAGCCCCGGCCCATTCGCTCGGCCCACCGCGACGGCGGCTGGACGCCCGAGGCGCTCGCCGAGACCATGCTGCCGGCGTTCCGGCCGTCCTTCTATCCGCTCGATCGCTCGGCCGACGTCTTCAACTGGGATCCGCTCTGAGCCGGCGCGAGCGCGTCGCATTTCTCCTGAACGCCCCGACTTGACGGCGCGAGCGCAATCCCGTTCGTTAGCGGCGTCCTAAATTCATTCCAAAAAAGCGAGACAGCCGCATATGAGCAAAGCCCCCTTCGATGATCAGGCAATCCGCAGCGTCGTCGGCGACTACCGCGATCCCAAGCAGACCATCGAGGAGCGCAGCCGGATCTATCGGGATCTCCTGGGCTACGTGCCGCCCCGGATTCAGTCGCGCTTCGCGATCACCGGCGCCATCGATCCGAAGATCCTGGATATGCAGGAGGAGATCCGCGCGCATGCGATGTATCCCAAATGCTTCGACGTGAAGACGTCGCAGCTGATCTTGTTCGCGGCGCTGCTGATGGATCTGAGCGATGCCGCGCGCATCCACGCCACGGCCGCACGCCGCGCCGGCGCCTCCTTCGAGGAGCTGCAAGCCGTGATCAATCTGGTGTTCCTGTTCCGCGGACTGCCGGCGGCCAATCGCGGCGCGGAGATCCTGGTCGCGCTAGCGGAGTCCGAGCATCAGGCAAAATCCGGAAAATAGAGCTGAGGCCGCTACGCCGCGAGTAAAAAAGAAAGCGCGGAGCCGTTGCCGGCTCCGCGCTTGTTTTGTCTAGTCGGTCTTGCGACTAGCCCGCCTTGAGGTTCGTCGCGGCTTGCTTGCCGCGCTCGATCGTGACCTCGTAGCTCACGCGCTGGCCCTCCGTGAGAGTGCCCATTCCGGCACGCTCGACGGCGCTGATGTGAACGAAGACGTCACGCCCGCCGTCGGCCGGCTGAATGAAGCCAAAGCCTTTGACGGGGTTGAACCACTTGACGGTACCGGTAGCCATATCAGCCTCCTTGGCAGTAAGCGGAAGTACGCGCGAGACCGGACGCAATCAATCGTCCGGTCTCGAACAACCTGGATTTCGGGGGGACTTGAAGCGGAGGCCCGCAAGCGGGCGACGCTGGCAAGCTCGCGCCAAAACGTCGATTGCGTCGGCAATCAGGCTGGATGCAGGATTCAAAGTCAAGCGTCATTTCCTCGATTGCGGGGCATCGCGCGTGCCCCGCGCGCCCGCTCAGCGCTGGCCGCCGAGCAAGCCGTGGAACGCGAAGCCCGCAAAGGACGGCCACGCGCCGAGCGCGCGGCAGAGCGGGCCCAGCGTCTCGTGCAACTCCGCGCCTTGACCCGCAAAGCTGCGGCTCGCCGCGGGCACGGGCACGACTTCCTCTTGCTGAAATGCCAGCCCCGGCAAATCGCTCGCGGTTTCTTTCAGCAGCACCAGCACGTCCCTGCCGGCAAGCGAGATCAACCACAACTCGCCGGCCTCGGCGCGCACGAAGCGGCCACGCTCGCTGTCGTCGAGCGGCACGGCTTCGAGCGCCACTTCCACCGGCCGGCCGCGTCGCGTTCCCCAGGCGAGGAAGCGCGCGACGGAGCGACGGACATCGGTGGGGTCGGTCTTGTCGGTGATCACCGTCATGGCGTCGAGCTCGCTCGCCCAACGATCGGCGATCGAGGGATCCGTCGGGAACCACGCCGGGACCGCGGCGGAGAGCGGCATCCCCAGCACCGGCTTCAGCGGCTGCAAGCGGTCGAGAAATGCCTGAGCCTCCGCGCCGGGATCTGCCGCATAGCGCCACAAGCGGTCAGGCGCGTATTCCACTTCCAGGCCCTTGAGCTGGGCCTCGGCGGAGACGCCCGCGTTGTAGTCGGCGAGCGCGGTGCCGGCAGCGGCGAGCGGGGTGCGCTCGCTGTCGTTGGACCCTGCAGTGTCCGTGAGCAGAGCCCAGACGTCGATCCCGCGGCCGCTCGCATCGGCGACAAAACCGGCGAGCGCCTGCGGATCGGCAAGCCCGCTCTCGTTGAGCGGCACGCGCACGTAGAGCTTGGTCAGGCCCCAGCGTTGCGCGCGGGAGAACACGTCCGCCACATTGTCCCGCCATCGGCCGGCGTCGGAGAGCCAGGCGGCTCGGTCGGGCGGCACTTTTGTCTTGGCCTCGAGGACGATTTCGGTGAGGGCGAGATGCCCGCCCGAGACCGGGCACAGCACGTCGATGTCGAGCGCCGTATCGGCCGGCAGATCGGGCGGCAACGGCACGTAAGATTCGCTGGCGCTGTCGGCTTCCCGCAGTTTCGCCAACAGCCTGGGCGCGCTCCCGGCGGCCGCCCCGGGCGTGGCGACGACCACGCGAAAGGCGTGATCGGATGTGTGAACGACGCGAACTGCCATGCCCGGGATGGGCGGTATGCGAGCGGTCGAGAAGGCGAGGCCTGCAGGCTCCGGTCCCGGCGTGCAGTCGAGCACCGTGTCATCGCCACTGGTGTCCAGGGTGGCGCGCCCGAGCGGCCCCAGCGCTCCCACGCTCGAGACGGCTCGCAGATCGGCGCCGGGTACGAGGTAGGGCGCGGGCGTGGCGAACGAGGCGGGAGCCACGGTCACCTCGCGGGCCTCGAAGCCCGCCTTGCCCGCGGATCCCGCGATGGTCACCGTCTGCGGCTCCGGCGCGCCGGCGGCGCGGCGCGGCGCCGGCAGGACAGCCAGCACTGCCTCGGCTTCGATCGGCAAGGCGCGGCTCACGCAACCGGGCTCCGTGGGCTCGGTTGCCGTCACCGTCAGGCGATCGCCGGGAGGGCTGGCGGTGGGGCAGCGCGCAAGATGGCTGCCGGCCAGAGCGAGATCGGCACTCGCCCACAGCCACAGCAAGGCTCCAAGCGCCGATGCCA
>DASZHJ010000036.1:0-1859 GCA_035938015.1 Allostellaceae bacterium | reverse complement strand
TGCCCTCAGCGCTCGTTTGCCGCGAGCACGGACCGGATGGTGTCGATGGCGGCATCGAGCCGCTGGGCGACCTCGCGATTGGTGATTTCCAGCGTGCGGGAGCGCGCCACCGCCGCATCGAGCTCCGAGGCGAGACGCGAGCGGTCGGTGCCGAGCGCGTGCAGCTGGGCATCCAGCGTCTGCTCGCCGCGGTCGGCCTCGTGTCGCCGCTCGACCGCGGCCGCAAGCGCATCGAGTGCGAGCGCAAGACGTTTGCTGGCCGCGTCGATGGCGCTGGGCTCGGTCATTCTCGGCAACCCCCGGGACGCGGTCGATACAGGCTGGATTCGACAGCCGTGTGGCGCAAAAATCTTTTGCGTCGGCAAACAGTTACAAAAAGAATCCTACGTTGCGCGTGGGCTCGTCGTCAACGTTTGACCCGAACTCGTCGCTGCCCCTGTGAATGGCGAGCCCGCCACACGCCAGCGTTCTTTGACTCCCCTCGCCCGCATGCTAGAGCCTCGCCCGAGCAACCCGCTTGGCCCCGCGATGACCAGTCCCAAGTCGCTCCTTGCCGCAGCCACCACCTCTGCCGCGCAAACCACGCCGGTGCGCCGTGACGAGCGCGCTCCCGCGATGCGCGCGCGCCACGACCGCATGGCGAATGCCATCCGCGCGCTCGCCATGGACGCGGTCGAACAGGCGAAGTCCGGCCATCCCGGCCTGCCCATGGGCGCAGCCGACGTCGCGACCGTGTTGTTCACGCGCTTCCTCAAATTCGACGCGGCGGATCCCTCCTGGCCCGACCGCGATCGCTTCGTGCTGTCAGCCGGTCACGGCTCGATGCTCATCTACGCGCTGCTTTATCTGCTCGGCTACGAAAAGATGACGATCGAGGAGATCAAGCGCTTTCGCCAGTTGGGCTCGATCACGCCCGGCCATCCGGAAAGCTTCCTCACGCCGGGCGTCGAGACCACGACCGGCCCGCTCGGCCAGGGACTTGCAAATGCGGTCGGCATGGCGATCGCCGAGCGGCATCTTGCCGCTCAATTCGGCCCCGAGCTCGTGGACCATCGCACCTACGCGCTCGCCTCCGACGGCGATCTGATGGAGGGCGTGAGCCAGGAGGCGATCGCGCTCGCCGGGCATCTCAGGCTCAACAAGCTGATCGTGTTGTTCGACGACAACAGCATCTCGATCGACGGCCCGCTGTCGCTTGCGGATTCCGTCGATCAGGTCAAGCGCTTCGAGTCCGCCGGCTGGGCAGCGACGCGCGTCGACGGACACGATCCCGAGGCGATCGCCAATGCGCTTGAGAAGGCGCAGGCGAGCGACCGGCCCTCGCTCATCGCCTGCCGCACCATCATCGGCTTCGGCGCGCCGAGCAAGGCAGGGACGGAGAAGTCCCACGGCTCTCCGCTCGGCGCCGATGAGATCCGGGGCGCGCGGGAAAGACTCGGTTGGTCGGAGGGCGCCTTCACCATTCCCGCGGAAGTGCGTGAGATGTGGCGCGACGCAGGGCTTGCGGGCAAGGCCGCGCACCAGGCTTGGGACGATCGGCTCAAGGCCGCGCCGTCGGCCCGCCGGGCCGAACTCGAGCGCCGCATCCGCGGCGAGTTGCCGAGCGATAAGCTCGCCGCCGCCGTGCGTTCAGTGAAGGAGAAGCTCGCCGCAACGCCGAAAGAGGTCGCGACCCGCGCCGCATCGGAGACTGCGCTCGAAGCGCTGACCGCGGCGACGCCGGAGATGATCGGCGGCTCCGCCGACCTCACCGGCTCCAACAACACCAAGCCCAAGGGCATGACGGTACTCTCCGCCGCCGACTATTCCGGCCGCTTCATCCACTACGGCGTGCGCGAGCACGGCATGGCGGCGGCGAT
>DASZHJ010000035.1:0-17487 GCA_035938015.1 Allostellaceae bacterium | reverse complement strand
AGCGTCGCGGTTTTGGCGCCCACATAGGCGTCGTCGGTCCACACAATGAAGCGACCCACCGTCCACCAGCGATACCCGTACCAGCCGCCAAGCACCGCCGCGGCCACAAGCACGACCACAAGGATGATGGCGCGCAGGTTGCGCCGCTTCGGCGCACCCGAAGCTGAAACAGGGGACCCGGACTGCGGCGCCCCGGATGGCAGCGGCGCGAGACTTCGCGGCTCGGTTTCGCGCGGGGTCGCCTCCCGGCGCTCGATGCCCAGTCCGCCGGCACCACCCTCCAAGCCGTCCTCGAACCGAGGATGGCCACGGTCGCCAATTCCTCCAGCGGCCGTACTTTCGCCTAACCGATTGAAATCGTGTGCCATGCACATACCCACTTAATGACCGAACGGTTCGGTCATCCTTGACATAGAGCGGAAAACCCCCTATGTCAACAGCGACCGAACCGTTCGGTCATAGATTATGGGTTGCGTGGAAAGCAGGTCACGATGAGCAGCGGCGTCTCCACAGCAGCCATCGCGATCGACAGCGACAAGCGGCGCCAGATCATCGACGGCGCCCGTGCCGTCTTCATGGCCCAGGGCTTCGACGCCGCCAGCATGGGCGAGATCGCGCGCCAGGCCGGCGTCTCCAAGGGCACGCTCTACGTTTACTTCGACAGCAAGGAAGCCCTCTTCCAGGCGATCGTCCACGAGCAGTGCCAGGTCCAGGCCGAGCAGGTCTTCACGCTCGACGCCGAGGACCACGACGTGAAATCGGTGTTGACCCGGCTCGGCAAGAGCTTCGTCGGATTTCTCTGCCGGCCCGAGCGGGTCTCGCCGCTCCGCACCATCATCAGCATCTCCGAGCGGATGCCCGCAGCCGGCCAGCAGTTCTACGAGACCGGCCCCGCGACCGGCATCGCGCGCGTCGCGCGCTATCTTGAGGCGCAGGTCAGCGCGGGCGTGCTCGAGATGGAGGACACCGAGGTCGCCGCGGCGCAGTTCCTGGAATCCTGCTCGGCGACTTTGCTGAAGCCGATCCTGTTCGGCCTCGCCGATGCCCCCGACCAATCCCGCATCGACCACGTCGTCGGCATCGCCGTGCGGACGTTCCTCGCGGCCTATCTGAAGCGCTGAGCGGATCAGCCCGCCGGCACCGCCACCGTCTTCGGCAGCAGCAGGAAATAGCCGCCGTGCGCCCGCATGGTGCCGGCGCGGCGTTCGGCATCGGAACCGTGGCCCCAGAAGACGTCGCCGCGGACGGGGCCGCGGATGGCGCCGCCGGTGTCTTGCGCGATGAGCAGGCGCTCGGTGTGTTCCGCGTTCTCGGCGGCATCGAGCCAGAACGGCGTACCCAACGGCAGGAATTTCGTATCGACGGCGAGGCTGCGGCCGGGCGTCAGCACCACGCCCTCGCTGCCGACCGGGCCATCGCCCGCGATCTCGCGGAAGAACACATAGGAGGGATTGGCGTCGAGGATGTCCTTGGCCTCCGCAGGATGCGCCGCGAGCCAGGCTCGGATCCCCGGCATGGTCGCGTTCTCGCGGTCGATCAAGCCGCGCTCGATCATCACCCGCCCGATCGCCACATAGGGCCAGCCGTTCTGGCCGTCGAAGCCCACGCGCACCTGGCTGCCGTCGGGCAGATCGATCCGGCCCGATCCCTGCACCTGCAGGAAAAACGCCGCCACGGGATCACCGACCCAGAGGAAACCAAGATTCAGCCGATCGAGTGCGCCGGCCTCGATCTGCGCGCGCGTCTCGTAGGGCTTGAGCCGGCCGTCGACCACGCGGCCCGCGATCCGCTCGCCGCGCCAGTCCGCGCGGAAATCGCCGAGCTCCACGGCAACCAGGTCGAGGGGCCGTTTCATCAGTGGCGTCTCGAAGCCGGGCCCGCGCCTGCGCGCGCCCGTGAGCTCGGGCTCGTAATACCCGGTGAACAGGCCGTCGGTCGTGCCGTTGTTGGCGCAGCGATAGGGCCGGAACCACATCTCGAAGAAGCCGCGCGCCACCGTGTCGTCGCGCTCGTCGACGGTCGCGGCGGCGGCGCAGGGCGGGCGCCAATCCGCCACCGTGCCCGCCAATCCCTGCGGACCGACCGCCGCGCTGTCGGCGAACCCCAGCCGCCGCGTGCAGGATCTCTTGAAAGCCGCGAGCGCCGCGCCGACGCCGTCGCTTGTCCAGCCCTGGAGGTCGGCGAAGCTTGCGGGTGTCAGCACGAGCCGGTCGGGTGGCGGTGCCGGCGGCTTGGTGGGCGCGCAGGCAGCAAGCGCCGCGATCAGCGCGAGCGCGGGCCAGAGCCGCGGCATCGCCGAAGCTGTCTCAGGGGCTGCGGGTGGCGACCAGCTGCCAGTTCGGATCGCGCGAGCGCGTATCGCGGCTGAAGGTCCAGAAATCCGTCTTCTCGACCACGCGGTCGGGATCGCCGTCGATCACCGTGCCGTCGGCGGCGCGCGTGACGTTCACCTGGTCGGAGACGAATTTCACGGTGACAACCGCCACCGTGCCCTCGAGCCCGGCCTCCATGAGCTCGCATTCCTTGACGGTCACCAGGTTCGTCTCGTGCGTCTCTTTCGCGGTTTGGCGCTGCTGGATCGCCTCGGCAAACGAGCGGTAGACGTCGGCGCTCAGCAGCGGCTTCAGCGCGGCGGTGTCGCCCGCGGCGAAGGCGTTCACGATCGTCTCGAAGGCGACGCGCGCGCCCCTAAGGAAGCTCTGCTCGTCGAAGCCGCGATCGGCTGCCTTGAGCCGCGCGAGACCGGCGGAGAGTGGCACCTGCGCAGGCTCCGAGACTGTCGTCGGAGTGCCCTCGATCGCGGGCCCGCGGCCCTCGGGCGGCGGACTTGGCGCGGGGGCGCTCGCGGGCGGCGGGGCCGAGCGCCGGGCAAAGGGATCGCGGTAGCGCTCCTGGCCCGTGCGACGCCCCAAGACGCCGCGCAGCCGGAACACCAGGAACAGCGCCACGATGGCGAAGAAGATGATCGAACCGACGTGAAAATCGCCGCCCATAGTGAGGTGCCCTTGAGTCCCTTCTCGGTAGATAAGACCTTTACCCCCAAAGGGCAAGGTCTTGCCGTGCGCCCGCGGCTCTGCTCTTGATGCCTGCATGATCCTGGTGCGCCACGGGCAATCGGAGTTCAACGTCGTCTTCAGCGTGACGCGGGTGGATCCCGGCATTCGCGACCCGCGGCTGACACCGGAAGGCCGGCGGCAAGCGGAGGCGGCAGCAGAGGCGCTGGCGGGTCATGGCATCGAGCGGTTGATCGCGAGTCCTTATAGCCGCGCCCTCGAGACGGCGGAGATCGTGGCGCGCCGGCTCGCGATCGCGGTCGCCGTCGAGCCGCTGGTCGGCGAGCGCGCGGCCTTCGCCTGCGACGTCGGCACGCCGCGCCGCGACCTGATGACGCGGTGGCCGCATTTGGCGCTCGATCATCTCGCGGAGGAATGGTGGCCCGCGCTCGAGGAAAGCGAGGATCGGCTGAGCGCGCGCTGCGCCGCGTTCCGCGCGCAGATGAGGACCCAGCCGGATTGGGCCCGCGTGGCGGTCGTGAGCCACTGGGGATTCATCCGCGGCTTGACCGGTCTTACCGTGCAGAACGGCGCGGTGCTGCGCATCGACCCGCACCGGCCCGAGGCCGAGGCCGAAATCTTGTTGAGTCCATCGCCGGCGGTGCCGGTCGCCGGGAAGAAAACAACGCCCTAACGCTGAGCTCGCAGAGGGCTCGAAGAGCTCGCCGAGGAAGTCGTTCGGAATTCCCGGCATCCTCACCCTCGCGATCTCCGCGTTAAGGCGGTGAGCTTTTGTCACGCGTCGGCGAGGACGGGACCGGCATGCCGGGTGGTGCCTTCGGTGTGGTCGAGCTCGATCACCGCGGCGAGGCCCGTGCCCAAGCGAAACACCAGCAGGGTGAGGATCTGGTCGACCTGTCGGCCGTCCGTGGTGAGCGGCAGCAGCAGGCGTTTTGCAGACATGCGCAACTCGCGGGCGCCCATGTATTCGCTGGCACAGAAGAGGGCGCGCTGCTGGTCGCGGACCGTACGATGGATGCGCTCGATGAAATCGCGATAGTCGCCCTTCGTGAGCTCGTCGACATAGTGCCCGGTGGGATTGCAGCCGAAGGCGGCGGCGACGGCAGTCCCGGCGAGCCGATAGCGCCAGCGGTCGATACCGTCTTGGGCGACATGCTCGGAGATCAGCAGGTTGGGTAGGAGACGCGGTATCTCCGTAGGATCGATGTCGGCGCGGCTGGGCATGCGGCTGCGCCCACGCTTTTCCTGCCAATAGGCGTACATCTGCCGGTGCAGGGGATCGACAAGACAATCGACAAAGGACATCGTGCCCTCGGAGCAAGACCCCCGACGCTGGCATAAAGTCCTTAAGCATTCGCGAAGCCCGCACGCGCGGTTGTCCCGCCTTGGGCTTCCGTGCTACGAGCCTCGCCGACCAAGGAGATTGGCCCGCATGGCACAGATCGGTTCCACCAACGGCGCGAGCGGTGGCGCGGCCCCCCCGGCCGACGCCCCGGGATATCAGCTCATCGTCAATACCCAGTACCTCAAGGACTTGTCCTTCGAGAGCCCGCGGGCGCCGCAGACGCTGATGAGCCAGCGGGAAACCCCGGAGGTCAATCTCACCGCCGACGTGAAAGCGCGCAGCCTGGGTCCCGATGTGTACGAGGTAGTGCTCACCATGGGCGCGAACGCGCGCCATAAAGAGGACCCCGTCTTCGTGGTCGAGCTCTCCTATGCGGCGGTGGTGACGGTGAAGGATGCGCCGGCCGAGCTGGTGCCGCTGCTGGTGTTCGTGGAGACGCCGCGGCTGCTGTTCCCGTTCGCGCGTGCGGTGATCGCGGAGGCCACTCGCAACGGCGGTTTTCCGCCGCTCCTGGTCAATCCCATCGACTTCGCCGATCTGCTCCGGCGCGAGCACGAGCGCGCGCTTAGGGAGCAGGAGGCGGGCGGCGCTCCGCAGCCGACCGCTCAGGCCTGAACGCTCAGGCTTCGCTGAGCCAGAGCGCTCCCTTGATCTTTTGGAGGAAGCTGCGGTGGCGGGTTTCCTCCTCGGCGCTGGGCGCGTGCGGCCGGGCGAGGCGAGCCACGCGCGCGACCAGTGCGCCCGCCGCAGCAGCGCCGGCCTGAATCGCGAAATCGAGGCCAGGCTGCCGGCCGCCGATCAACTCGAGATAAACCGAGGCTAGCAGATCCGCATCGAGCCGGGCGCTGTGTTTCTGGCGCAGGGTCAAGTCGATCGCGAAGCGCCGGCAGAGCGCGTCGAGGCTCGCCGGCGCGCCCGGGAACCGCTTGCGCGCGAGCTGCACGGTGTCGACGCAGGGGAGCTCGAGAGCGGGTTTGCCGCAACGCGCGAGCTCCGCGTTGATGAAACCGAGATCGAACTCGGCGTTGTGGATCACCAGCGGGTCGCCCCCGATGAACGCCAGCAGCTCCTCGACCACGGCCGGGAAGACCGGATGCTCCCGCAGCGCCTCCGTTGAGAGACCGTGGACGGCAAAGGCCTCGGCCGACACCTCGCACTCCGGATTAACCAGTCTGTGGAACGCACGCCCCGTCGGCATGTGATTCAACAGCTCGACGCAGGCGATCTCGACGATGCGATGGCCGACGGTGGGATCGAGCCCGGTGGTCTCGGTATCGATCACGATTTCACGCATGCTCTGAGTCTGCCTGGCGCGCCCGAGTCGGAGCAAGCGCTACTTACCGCCGGACCTCCCGCAAAATCGCTTTGAGGCGCCGGAGCGTGAGCGCTTGCCCGAGGCCTGTCGGCACCACCCAGCGGGCGCGGCGGCGCTTTTCGGCATCGGGCATTTGCTGGGCGAGGATGGCGGCGAACCGCGCCACGGTCATGCCGGGCCGCTGCAGCACCCGGGCGCGCTGCAGCCGCGGCGGCGCGCTCATGACGATCACGCCATCGCAGCGGCTCTCGCCGGCGGTCTCGAACAGCAGGGGGATATCGAGCACCGCCACGGGCGCGCGGCGCCGGCGACACGCCGCGAGGAATCGCCTCTCTGCCGTCCGTACGCGCGGGTGCAGGATCGCTTCCAGCTGCTTCAGCGCCGCGGGGTTGTCGAACACCAGGCGGCCCAGCGCCACCCGGTCGATCCGGTTTCCTTTGCGCGCGCCCGGGAAGGCTTGGTCCACCGCCGGGACGGCGCGTCCGCCGGGGCCCAGAAGCTGGTGCACCTCGGCATCGGCGTCGTGCACGGGAACGCGCAGGCGCCGCAGCATACGCGCCGCGGTGCTCTTGCCCATGCCGACGGAGCCCGTGAGACCCAGCACGACCATGGCGGCGCTCAGGCCGCGAGCGCGCCGTGGCCGCGCAGGAAGTCCAGGAGCGGCAGCAGCGGCAAGCCGAGGATGGTGAAGAAGTCGCCTTCGATGCGCTCGAAGAGCTGCGCGCCCAGTCCCTCGAGCCGATAGGCGCCGACGGAGTCCAGGAGTTCCGCGCCCGCGGTGGCGATATAAGCCTGCAGAAATTCGTCGCTGAAGCCGCGCATGGTGAGGTGCGCGCGATCGGTCGCGTGCCAGATCACGCTGCCGTTCCGCACCACCGCGGCGGCCGATACCAACGTGTGACGCTTGCCGCGAAGCGCCACGAGCTGCGCCCGCGCGGCCTCGATCGTCGCGGGCTTCTCGAACCAGCGCCCGCTGCAATCCAGGATCTGATCGGCGCCCAGCACGAGCGCTCCGGTGTGCCGCGCCGACACCCGCATGGCCTTGCTCTCCGCCAAGGCGGTCGCGCAGGCCTCGGCATGGCGCCCTTCGGCATGGAAGGCGGCGCGGATCTCCTCCTCGTCGACCGCAGCGGGATCGACCAGCACAGGGAGGCCGGCATCGGCGAGCAGCCGCGCGCGCGTGGCGCTCCCCGAAGCCAGAACGAGGGGCTCGCGGAGCGCAAGGCTCATGCTTCCTCGCCATGCCGCCGGGCAATGAGTCGCAGGATCGCGGCGGCGGTTTCCTCGATCGAGCGGCGCGTCACGTCGATCACCGGCCAATGCCGTTCGGTGAAGAGCCGGCGCGCTTTTTGCACCTCTTCGCGCACGGCCGAGGTGTCCGTGTATTCGGTCGGCCGGTCGTGCTCCTGATGGAGCAGCTGCAGGCGGTTCTGGCGCAGCTGCACCAGCCGCTCGGGGTCGTTGGTGAGCCCCACGACCAAGGGCCGCGTGGTCGTGAACAGCTCCGCCGGCAGCGGCGTGCCCGGTACGATCGGCACATTGGCGGCCTTGATGCCGCGGTTGGCGAGATACATGCAGGTCGGCGTCTTCGAGGTCCGCGACACCCCCACCAGCACCACATCGGCATCGTTGAGGCCCCAGGCCGATTGCCCGTCGTCATGCGCGAGCGCGAAGGTCATGGCGTCGATGCGACGGAAATAGTCGCTGTCGAGCAAGTGCTGCTGGCCCGGCAGGCCCCGGCTCTTGCGGCCGAGCTGGGAGGCCAACACGGCGAGGACGGGATCGAGCACGGGGATCGCCGCGACCTGGAGCTTGCGGCAGCCCTCCTGCAGAATACTGCGCAGTCCCTCATCCACCAGCGTGAAGAGCACGACGCCGGGATTGGCCTCGATGCCATGGATCACCCGCTCCATCTGCATCTTCGTTCGCACCATCGACCAGATGTGTTCGACCGCCTCCGCCTCCTCGAACTGCACGAGGCAGGCGCGCGCCACCGAATGCACGGTCTCGCCGGTCGAGTCCGAGACGAGATGAAGGTGAAACCGCGTGGCGCTCATGGGCAAAACCTGTGGATCACTCCCGCTCATCTGCCGGTCCGGTCTTCATGCGGCGGCGAGAGCTCCGATTGCCTTCCATCGGGTGCGCGTCGCGGCTAGTCATACCGAGTAGAATAATTCCTTCAAGCCGTGGCTGGAGGTGAATATCCGCTGGGCGCTCTACCACTATCCCCGATTTTCAGCCTTTGTGCGACGGGCGAATGAATCGTTATCGTGCGTCCTTCGGGTCATGGCCATCCGGGCCATGACTAAGAACGAAAAGGCCAACGCAACGTAATGAGAGCGGCTCCTCCTGAGCCGATCCCGAAGGGACCGAGTCGAAGGACGCAACGCCTGTCGAAAGCATTTCATCCCCAGCAAACTCACTCACCGAACCCCGCCGCGCCCTCTCTCTGGATAACTGTTGGACAAGATTCAATCCCCGCCTTTGCACCATCCCTCTACTACATCATCTTTAGATTCTATCTATAGATAAGGTATTAGCACGCGTGGATAAGAGGAGCGTCCGTGTCTGAGCCGGTCGTGTCTGCAGCCAAGTCTCTGTTGCGTGCGCTCGCCGGCGAAGCGCTTGCGGTGCCGCCGATCTGGCTCATGCGGCAGGCCGGACGATATCTGCCGGAATATCGCGCGCTGAGAACCAAGGCTCCCGACTTTCTGTCGTTCTGCCTGATGCCGGAGCTCGCTGCGGAGGCGACGTTGCAGCCGATCCGCCGATTTGCTTTCGATGCCGCGATCGTGTTCTCGGACATCCTGGTGGTGCCCTACGCGCTGGGACAACGCGTGGGATTCCGTGAGGGCGAGGGACCATCGCTCGAGGCACTCACGGGCGAGTCCGATATCCGAAAGCTTGAGCCTAACCGTGCGATCGAGCGGATCGCGCCGGTGCAGGAGACGCTGCGGCAAGTCCGCACGGCCTTGCCGAAGGATGTCGCGCTGATCGGTTTTGCCGGGGCGCCCTGGACGGTCGCGACCTACATGGTGGAGGGTGGCACCAGCCGGGATTTCATCCGCACGAAGCGCTGGGCCTTCTCGGATCCGACGGGTTTTGCCGCGCTGATCGACCGCCTGGTCTCCACGACGACGGATTATCTGCTGGGGCAGATCGAGGCCGGTGCGGAGGCGATCCAGCTGTTCGACAGTTGGGCCGGCGTGTTGCCGGAAGCGGAGTTCCGTCGCTGGGTGATCGAGCCGACCGCGCGTATAACGAGCACGCTGAAGGCGCGCTATCCGTCCGTGCCGATCATCGGCTTTCCGCGTGGTGCCGGCGTGCTTTACGAAGCTTATACGGAGGATTCCGGGGTCGATGCCGTGAGTCTCGATTCCGCGGTGCCGCTCGCCTGGGCTCGCGAGCACCTGCAGGCGCGGCACACCGTGCAGGGCAATCTTGATCCGGTACTGCTCCTGACGGGCGGGCCGGCGATGGCGGCTGCGGTGCGAGGGATCGTTACGGCGCTCCGTGGGCGTCCGTTCGTGTTCAACCTTGGGCATGGAATCCTGCCGGAGACGCCGCCGGAGCATGTAACGGCACTGGTCGAGCACGTGCGCGGCGGCGCGGCCTCGGCATGAGGACCGCAGTGGTGTTGTTCAATTTGGGTGGCCCGGACTCCTTGGCCGCAGTGCGGCCGTTCCTCACCAACCTGTTCGACGATCCCGCCATCATCCGAATGCCCCGCATGCCACGGTGGCTGCTGGCGCGCGTTATTGCCTGGCGGCGAGCACCGCTCACCCGCGAGATCTATCGCCATCTCGGGGGGTCGTCCCCGATCCTCGCAAACACACAGGCGCAGGCGGGTGCGCTCGAGGCGGCGTTGGGCGAGAGTTTTCGAGTCTTCATCGCCATGCGCTACTGGCGCCCGTTCAGCGCCGAGACCGCGGCCGCGGTCAAGGCTTGGGCTCCCGATCGCGTGGCGCTGCTGCCGCTCTATCCGCAGTTCTCCACCACGACCACGGCCTCCTCGGCAGGGGATTGGCACCGGGCCGCTGCCCGCGTGGGGCTGACGTCCCCGACGCGGCTCCTGTGCTGCTATCCCGATGACAGCGGATTCATCGAGGCCATCGCAACAATGCTCACAAGCGCGCTCGATGAAACGCCCGTGGGCGAGCGCATACGGATCCTGTTCTCGGCCCATGGCCTGCCCGAGCGCATCGTCGCCGCCGGCGATCCCTATCGTTGGCAAGTCGAGCGCACGGTCGCGGCGGTGTTGACGGCGCTTGCACGCCCAGGTCTCGACGCCGTGCTCTGCTTCCAGAGCCGGGTTGGGCCGCTCGCCTGGATCAAGCCCGCCACGGACGAGGAGATCCGACGCGCCGGCGCCGAGCGGTGCTCGCTCATCGTGGTGCCCATCGCGTTCGTCTCCGAGCATTCCGAGACCTTGGTCGAGCTCGACCGCGATTACGGTCGGCTTGCGGAAGTCTCGGGCGTGCCAAGCTATCGCCGGCTGCCGACGGTGGGTGTGGATCCATTTTTCATCGCGGGGCTTGCGAGCGTGGTCCGGCGGCTTACGGAGGAGGGGCGCGCGGTTCGCTCGAATAGGGGCGCGCGGCTTTGCCCGATCGAGTTCAGCGGCTGCCTCTGCGCCGCGGAGAACGCCGCATGAGCTGGCTCGCGCCCTACTATCCCGTGCTCAAGGCCTTCCACATCATCAGCGTGGTCGCGTGGATGGCGGGGCTGCTTTATCTGCCCCGGATCTTCGTCTATCACGCCGACGCGCCCGCGGGCTCGCCGATGGCCGAGACCTTCGAGCTCATGGAGCGCCGGCTCCTCAGGGGCATCATGAACCCCGCCATGATCGGCGCTTACCTCTTCGGGCTGGCGCTGTTGTCGATACCGGGCATCGTCGACTGGCACCGGGGCTGGATCTACGCCAAGCTCGCGCTGGTGGCGGCGCTCACCGTGTTCCATCATCTGCTTGGGCTCTGGCGCAAGGATTTTGCTGCCGGCCGCAATCGGCGCCCCGCGCGCTTCTATCGGATGGTGAACGAGCTCCCCACCCTCGCGCTGATCGCCATCGTCATCTTGGTGGTGGTGAAGCCGTTCTGAAAATTGCCACGCGAAGCCGTTTGACTTGGGGCGCGGATTTGATTAAGGCTACCGTTGTCGCGCCTCTGGTGCGTCTCCCTGCGTCTTTTCGACGAACCCCTCAAGACCAATAATCGTCGGTCGCTCGAAAAGACCGCATCCTCACGACCGGTGTCCCGCGCGGGTAACCGCCTGATGCCGAGCGCCGGCCGATCCCCTCCGCTTTCTTCCCACCCCCCGCACACCCAGAATAACCCCCGATGAACCTCCAAGAACTCAAGCGCAAGACACCGGCGGAGCTACTGAGCTTCGCCGAGGAGCTCCAGATCGAAAGCGCGTCCGCGCTCAGGAAGCAGGACATGATGTTCGCGATCCTGAAGCAGCTGGCCGAGAACGATGTCGCCATCTACGGCGACGGCGTGCTCGAGATCCTGCAGGACGGCTTCGGCTTCCTGCGCTCGCCAGAGGCCAATTACCTGCCGGGCCCCGACGACATCTACGTGAGCCCGAGCCAGGTCCGGCGCTTCAGCTTGCGCACCGGTGACACGGTCGAGGGCCAGATCCGCTCGCCCAAGGACGGCGAGCGCTACTTCGCCCTCATCAAGGTCAACAAGATCAATTTCGACGACCCCGAGAACGTCAGGCACCGCATCAACTTCGACAATCTGACCCCGCTCTATCCCGAGGAGAAGCTCAAGCTCGAGCTCGAAGCGGAGGAAGCGGTGCCCGTCAAGGGCAGCCCGGTAGCCGAGGGAACCGGTAGATCGGCTAAGGCGAAAGAGGCCGACAGGAGAGAGACCGCCCGCAAGGATCTGACGACGCGGGTCATCGACCTGATCACGCCCTTGGGCAAGGGCCAGCGCGGGCTCATCGTTTCGCCGCCGCGCACGGGCAAGACCGTGATGCTGCAGAACATCGCCCACGCGATCTCGTTCAACCACCCCGAGGTCTACCTCATCGTGCTGCTGATCGACGAGCGGCCGGAGGAGGTCACCGACATGGCCCGCTCGGTCAAGGGCGAGGTCGTGAGCTCCACCTTCGACGAGCCCGCCGTGCGTCACGTGCAGGTCGCCGAGATGGTGATCGAGAAGGCGAAGCGCCTGGTCGAGCACAAGCGCGACGTGGTGATCCTGCTGGATTCGATCACGCGCCTCGCGCGCGCCTACAACACCGTGGTGCCGTCCTCTGGCAAGGTGCTGACGGGCGGCGTCGACGCCAACGCGCTGCAGCGCCCGAAGCGCTTCTTCGGCGCCGCGCGCAACATCGAGGAGGGCGGCTCGCTCACCATCATCGCGACGGCCTTGATCGACACCGGCAGCCGCATGGACGAGGTGATCTTCGAGGAGTTCAAGGGCACCGGCAATTCGGAAATCGTGCTCGACCGCAAGGTCGCGGACAAGCGCACCTTCCCCGCGCTCGACATCACCAAGTCCGGCACCCGCAAGGAGGAGCTGCTGGTCGACAAGGCCGTGCTGTCCAAGATGTGGGTGCTGCGTCGCGTGCTGATGCCCATGGGCCCCGTCGACGGCCTCGAGTTCCTGATCGACAAGCTCAAGCAGTCCAAGTCCAACGCCGACTTCTTCGAGGCGATGAACACCTAAGGCCTGGTACATCGAACGTCATGGCCGGCTGGGCCCACGCACTTCCGTCGCTGACGGCGGCTTTTCTCGCCTCGCTCGTCGAGTTCATCGAGGCGCTCACCGTGGTGCTCGCGGTCGGCACGGTGCGCGGTTGGCGGCCGGCGCTCTTTGGCACCGGGCTGGCGCTCGGCACGCTCGCACTCCTTGTATTGGTGCTCGGGCCGGCGCTCACGCGCATCCCGCTCGACTATGTGCAGCTCGGTGTTGGGATCTTGCTGCTGCTGTTCGGCCTGCGCTGGCTCCGCAAGGCAATCCTGCGGGCCGCTGGCGTGATCGCGCTCCACGACGAGGCGGCGGCGTTCGAGGGCGAGACCGCGCTCCTCGAGAGCTATGAGCGCGCGCGGGATCCCCGCTGGGACGCGGTGGCGATCGGCGCATCCTTCAAGATCGTGATGCTCGAGGGCATCGAGGTCGTCTTCATCGTGATCGCCGTCGGCGCGGCGGGCGGTCTCTTGCTGCCCGCGAGCGTGGGGGCGGGAGCGGCCTTGCTGGTCGTGGTTCTGCTGGGCCTCGTGCTGCACCGGCCGCTCGCGAAAGTCCCGGAGAACGCCCTCAAGTTCGCGGTCGGCGTGCTGCTCGCGGCGTTCGGCACCTTCTGGCTCGGCGAAGGCATCGGCGTCGACTGGCCGGGCGCCGACTGGTCCCTCCTCGGCCTCGTCGCGTGGTTCCTGCTGGTGGCGCTCGGCGCCGTGCGGCTCTCCCGCGCCCGCCGGAGCGCGGCGCTCGCGGCGGCGGGTTGAGGCGCCGATGAAAGCGCTCGCCGCCATCCTGCACGAGCTCGTCGCTCTCTTCGTCGACGACGGCAGCCTCGCCGCGGGAGCTGTCATTTGGGCCGCGATCTGCGGTTGGGGATTGCCGCTTTTGGGCGTCGGTCCCCGCGCGCAGGCGGCGCTGCTGGTCCTGGGATTGGCCGGGCTGCTGCTGGAGAACACGCTCCGCGCGTCGAGCCGCGTCCCGCGCGGCTAGACCCGCGCCAGCACGGCGTGGTGCGAGCGGATGCGGTCCTCCGCGAGATTGCGCAGCGTGTTCGCGCTCATCGCGGGCCAGTCCTCGCCCATGACGATGTGGATGCCGAGCGGCGCCGGCCCCGCCGCCGCGCGCCGGCGCGAGAACTCGAGCGCGGGGGCGCTGGTGTCCTCCCAGGCGATCACGCGGAAGCCCACGGCCTCGAGCCGCTTGCGCGTCACCTCTGCCGTTAGAAGGAAGCTCGTCGAGGCCTCGCGCGCCCACGGCACCGGATAATGCGGCGCGCCGCCCTCGCCCAGCGTCACATCGTTGAGCGCGAGCCGCCCGCCCGCTCGCAGCACGCGGCGCATCTCGTGATAGAGCCGGTCGCGCTCGGCGATGTTCATGGCGGCGTTCTGCGACCAGACCACGTCGAAGGTCTCGTCCTCGAACGGCATGTCGAGCGCGTTGCCCTGCCGGTAGGAAACCCGGTCGCCGAGCCCCGTACGCTCCGCCAGCACGCGCGCCACCGCGCAGAACTCCGGCGTGAGATCGAGACCCACGACCGTGCATTCGTAGGTGTGCGCCAGGAAACGCGAGGGCCCGCCGATGCCCGAGCCCACGTCGAGCACACGGTGCGTGCTTTCGAGCCCCAGCAGCTTCGCGAGTTCGACGGTCGCCGCGCGGCCGCGGGTGTGGAACTCGTCGATGGGTGCCAGATCGTCGGGCGTCAGCCGATCGACGTCTTTCCCCGCCGCCGCGAGCGCGGCCAGGATCGCCTCGGCGATCCCGGCTTGCCCGTAATGCCGCGCAACGCGCTCGTGGATGTCGCTCACACCGTCAGCACCGTCGAGCCCGTGGTCTTGCGGCTTTGCAGATCGCCGTGGGCTCGGGTGGCGTCTTTCAGCGGATAGGTCTGCTTGACCTCGATCTTGACCGCGCCCGACAGCACCGCGTCGAAGAGATCGCGCGCCATCGCCACCATGTCCGCGCGCTTGGCGGCATAGGTGTTGAGGGACGGGCGCGTGATGAAGAGTGAGCCCTTGGCCGCGAGGACGCCGAGCTCCACGGGGCCGATCGCGCCCGAGGATTGGCCGAAGCTCACCATCAAACCCGTAGGCCTGAGGCAATCGAGCGACTTCGGCCAGGCGTCCTTGCCGATGCCGTCATAGACCACCGGCAGCTTCTCGCCCTTGGTGATCTCTTTCACGCGCTCGACGAAATCCTCGCGGGTGTACACGATCGCATGGTCGCACCCGTGCGCCTTCGCGAGCTTCGCCTTTTCCTCGCTGCCGACGGTGCCGATCACGGTGGCGCCCAGCGACTTCGCCCATTGGCAGGCGATCAAGCCGACGCCGCCGGCTGCCGCGTGGAACAGGATGGTGTCGCCACGTTTCACCTTGAAGATCTGTCGGATCAGATACTGCGTAGTCATGCCCTTCAGCATCATCGCGGCACCCTGCTGATCGCTGATGCCGTTCGGCAGCACAACGAGCCGGTCCGCCGGCATCACGCGTACCTCTGAATAGGCGCCGAGCGGGCTGTTGCCGTAAGCGACGCGGTCGCCGGGCTTGATGTCGGTGACGCCGGGCCCGACTTCCTCGACCACGCCCGCCGCCTCCGAGCCGAGCCCGCTCGGCAGCTGCGTGGGATAAAGCCCGCTGCGGAAATAGGTGTCGACGTAGTTGAGGCCGATCGCGGTGTGACGCACGCGCGCCTCGCCGGGTCCGGGCTTGCCGACTTGTACCTCTTCCCAGGCAAGAACCTCGGGACCGCCGGCCTTGTGGAAACGAATCGCATGGGGCATGGGTAAACCTCCGTTAGATGGATCGCGCGCTACGCGGGTGACGAGGGTTGGTGTGGCAGCTCGTCGCCCGCGGATGACAAGGCGAGGGTTAGTGTGGCGGCTGGTCGCCCGCGGAAAACCCCTAACCCAGAGTCTTCTTGAAGAACTCCGCAGTCCGCTGGTTCGCGAGCTCTGCGCTCTTCTTGTCGTAGTGCTGGCCGCCGAGACGCGCGAAGGCGTGATCGACGCCGGGATAGCTGTGAAGGGTCACGTGCGAATTGTCCTTGAGCGCGTCCTTGACCTTGGCTTGCGCCTGCGGCGGGCAAAACTGGTCCTTCTCGGCGATGTGCAGCATCAGCGGCTTCTTGATGGCCTTGGCTTCCTCGAGCGCCGCCTCGATCGCCACGCCGTAATATCCGACCGAGCAGTCCGCGTCCGAGCGCGTCGCCATGAGATAGGCGAGCTTGCCGCCGAGGCAGTAACCGACCGCGCCGACCTTGCCCGCGCAGGCCGGCAGTTTCCGCAGATGGGCGAGTGTCGATTTCAGGTCATCGACACCCTTCGCCTCGTCGAAGCCCTTGTAGAGCGAGAATGCCTTCGCCCACTCCGCCTCGGTCTGATCGGTGATCTGGATGCCCGGCTCCTGGCGCCAGAACAGGTCAGGGCAGAGCACGACATAGCCTTGCCGCGCGAAGCCGTTGGCAAGATCGCGCATCACCTTGTTGACGCCGAAGATCTCCTGGATCAGCACGACGCCGGAGCTGCGGCCGGAGGTCGCGGCGGGCGTTGCGAGATAAGCGCCGAAGCTGCCGCCATCGGCGGCGCGAATGGTGACGTCGGGCATGGGCACGCTCCCGTAATGAGTTTCGCGGAGCTTAGCCCTGGGCCCGCGCGCTTGTCACCCCGAGCGCTCTACACCAGCAACCGGCCCTCCAGCACCAGGAGCGTGGTTTTGGTCTCGAGGCCGCCCTTGCCGCTGTAGCCGCCGAGCTTGCCGCCGCCCGCTAGCACGCGGTGGCAGGGAATGAAGATCGGCAGCGGGTTGCTGCCGCAGGCGCTGCCGACCTCTTGCGGCATGCCGCCGGTCTCATGGGCGATCTCGCCGTAGCTGCGGGTCTCGCCATAGGGGATGCGCTGCATGGCGGCCCAGACCTGCTGCTCGAAGGCGGAGCCCTCGGGCTTGAACGGCAGATCGAAGTCGCGGCGCTCCCGCGCGAAATAGGCGCGGAGTTGGCGCGCGGCCTCCTCGAGGAGCGGCGTCGGGCTCTCCTTGCGCGCCTTGCGCCAATGCACGGCGATGAGCGCGCCCTCGCTCTCCTCGATGCTCAAGGGGCCGATGGGACTCGGAACGGTGATCTCAGGCATGATGGTAACTCCGTGGATTCATCGTGCGTCCTTCGACTCGCGATGCTTCGCATCGCGGCTCAGGATGAGGCAGTTTGGGGCCGCCGAAAGAAAGGCCCTCATCCTGAGCCGGCGCGAAGCGCCGAGTCGAAGGACGCAAGCTCTTTCCGCAACAACTCAACATCGGTGATTGCCAGCGAACACACGGGGCCGCGGCAGACATAGGCGGTGGCGCGGCCCTCGACCTGGTCTTTTCCAGCGGCCGGGTGACCGGCGGGCAACGCCACGCCGGGCTCGACCACCGCGAGCACGCGCGTCGGCAGCGACACCGAATGAACCGCCCGCAGCTGCGCCTCCGTGGCGGCCTCGCCGCGCCGGCCGCGAATGACAATCTGTACCGCGCGCTGCAGCATCTCGTTGCCGTTGAGCAGCGAGCCGAACGGGAAGAAATTCTTCGGCACGTCGCCCGCGAAGGCCTTGACCGTCGCCTCGGCACGCGCGCGATAGGCGTCCTCGCCGGTGAGGTAATAGAGCCGCGCCAGCACCTCGACCATGGTGCCGTTGCCGGAGGGCGTGGCGGAATCCTGCACCATCTTGGGCCGCGTCAGCAGGCCCTCGGTGTCGGAGGCCGCCACGAAATAGCCGCCGGCGCGGTCGGCGTAATAACGCTCCGCCAGCTCGACCCACGCGCGCGCCCGCGCGAGATACTCGGGCTTGCCGGTGGCCTCATGGAGCAGCAGCGCCGCGCGCGAGAGGTTGGCGTGATCGTCGAGCGTTGCCGGATGCGCCGCGCGTCCCTCGCGCCAACTGTGGCGGAGCCGGCCGTCGGCCGCGGTCATGTCGCGCTCGACGAAAGCAAGGGCCTGCTCGGCGAGCGCGAGCCAATCCGGCTTCGTGAACACGGACGCCGCGTAAGCGAGCGCGCCGATCATCAGACCGTTCCAGTCGGCGAGCACCTTGTCGTCGAGTCCGGGCCGCACGCGCTGGGCGCGCGCGTGCAGCAGCAGGGCGCGATCCTCCGC
>DASZHJ010000034.1:0-20915 GCA_035938015.1 Allostellaceae bacterium | reverse complement strand
AAACGCGCTGGGGGTGAGACCCAAAAGCGCGCCGCTAACTCAATATGAGCGACCATAATTTATAACTCTCTAGAAGAGTATTTCTATAATTTATAGTTTACAGAGGCATGCCAATTCTTAATTAGAACTAGCTAACAGCCTGAATTTGCTAGCGACTGTTTTGCTGATCCCTCGCTGCTCCCCAGCGTCATCCGCTTCTGATTCTTCCGGCCACTCCCATCAGCGCTCCCAGCCGCTCCGGTGCCTGCAGCAGCGCGGTGCTCGCCTCGGCATGAACGATCACGCCGCGGTCCAGCACGATCGCTTGAGCGGTGACGCCGAGCGCCAGCCGCGCGTGCTGCTCCACCAGCACGAAGGCGAGGGAGTCCTCGCGCCGGAGCCGGTCTATGCCGGCGAGCACGGCGTCGACGATCACCGGTGCCAGGCCCTCGAGCGGCTCGTCCAGGAGCAGGAGGCTCGGATTGCCCATGAGAGCGCGGCCGATCGCCAGCATCTGCTGCTCGCCGCCGGAGAGCTGGTTGCCCCAGTGGTGCCGGCGCTCGGCCAGGCTCGGGAAAAAGTCGTAGACCCGCTCGGCGGTCCACCGCCCGGGCTGCTCGGCGACCCCCAAATTCTCCGCCACCGTGAGCGAGCGGAAAATCTCTCGCTCCTGCGGGACATAACCGATGCCCAGGCGCGAGCGGCGGTAGGGCGGCAGCACCTCGATTGCTTGGCTGCCGAACCGGATCGAGCCGCCGTGCAAACTCGTGTGGCCCATGATGGTCGCGAGCAGCGTGGTTTTGCCGACACCGTTCCGGCCCAGCACGGCAAGCGTGCCGGCATCGGGCAGATCGAGCGAAATGCCGTCGAGCACCACGGTCTCGCCGTAGCCTGCGCGCACGCCCTCGAGCCGCAACCCGCCGCTCATGCGGGCTCCGGCTCGCCCAGATAGACCTCGCGCACCCGTGGGTCTGCGGCGATCTCCTCGGGCGTGCCCTCGACCAGGATCGAACCTTGCACAAGCACCGTGATGCGCCGGGCGATGCGGAAGACCAGGTCCATGTCGTGCTCGATGATCAGCACGGCGATCTCCGCCGGCAGGCTCTGGATCGTCTCGACGATGATGCTGCTCTCGGCCCCGGGCACCCCGGCGGCGGGCTCGTCGAGCAGCAGCACCTTGGGATCGAGGCCGATCGCCACCGCGATCTCGACCAGCCGCTGCCGGCCGTAGGGGAGCTCGCGCACGAGCCGATCGGCATCCTCGGCGATGCCGAGCCGCTCCAGTGCCGCATAGGCCTCCTCGACGACGCCGCTCCGCCGGCCCGCCGGCCGGAAGAGCTGGCCCGCCACGCCCCGGCGCTCGCCGATCGCCAGCGCCACGTTCTCCAGCACGCTCAAACCTCGGAACAGGGTGTTGATCTGAAACGTCCGAGCGAGCCCGCGCTTCACCCGGCGGGCCTGGGGCAGCGCCGTCACATCCTCGCCGCCGAGCAAGACCCGGCCGCGGCTGGGGCTCAAGGCACCCGTCACCAGATTGACGAAGGTGGTTTTGCCCGCGCCGTTGGGGCCGATGAGCGCATGGCGCGCGCCCGGCTCGAGCCGGAAATCGATCTCGCTCGCGACCGTCAGCGCTCCGAAGCTCTTGCAGAGACCTCGGGTCTCGAGCGCACCCTCGCTCATCGCCGCCGCATCCGAGCGAGCGCGCCATCCCAGAGGTCGAGCACGCCGCCCCGCGCGCCCAGTGCCACCGCGATCAGCAGCAGGCCGATGCCCGTCGACCAATAGATCGGAAACTGCTCCGCCAACTGATCTTGGGCCAGCATATAGAGCGGCACGCCCACGAAGGCGCCGTAGAGTCGGCCCGCGCCGCCGAGGATCAGCATGATCACCACCACGCCGGAGCGCCCGAAGCTCAGCACCTCCAGCGAGACGAACTGCTCCGTCTGCGCCAGGAGCGCGCCGGCGACGCCCGAAAGCGCCGCCGCGATCGCATAGGCGGTGACCAGTCGGCGCAGCACCGGCGATCCGATCGCGTGCATGCGAGTGACGCTTTCGCGGATCCCGGTGAGCGAGCGGCCGAAAGGCGAATGCACGATCGCGCGCACCACGAGCCAGGCCAGGAACAGGACCACTAGCGCGTAGAGGTAGGACGTGCGCCGGTAGATGTCGAAGCGAAACAGGCCGAGGATCGGCGCGATGCTAACGCCCTGCAGCCCGTCGGCGCCGCCGGTCCATTGCCCCGCCTTGTTGGCGCCCTCGCGGATCATCTCCGCCACCACCAGGGTCAGCATGAGCAGCGTCAGTCCTTCGGTGCGCAGCAGGATCAGGCCCGTGACGGCGCCGAGCGCCGCCGCCACGGCGCCCGCCGCCACCAATCCGCTTAGTGGCTCGGTCCAGCCGTGCACAGCGAGGATCCCCGCGGTGTAAGCGCCGACGCCGAAGAAGGCCGCCTGTCCGAGCGTGACGATCCCGCCATAGCCCAGGATGAGATCGAGCGAGAGCGCGAACAGGATCGAGATCAGGATTTGCGTCCCGAGCGCCAGGTATTCCGGGAATGCGAAGAAGCAGGCGAGGGCGATGACCCACGGCAGCGCCTCCGAGAGGCGCAAACGGTGACGCCGCGACAGCGCTGCGATCGCGGAGGGTGTGGCCGGCGCCTCGGCGAGCGTCGTCATCGCGCGCGTCCGAACAGACCGTGCGGCCGCCAGAGCAGCACGGCGAGCGTCATGGCATAGATGAAGAAGGCACCGAATTGCGGCAGCAGGTACTTGAAGCCGATATCGGCGGTGCCGAGCGCCAAGGCCGCGATGAACGGCCCCTTGATGCTGCCGAGCCCGCCGACGGACACCACGATCAGAAAATAAACGAGATGCTCGAGCGCATAGTCGGGATCGATCGCGAGGATGTCCGCGCCGACGGCGCCGCCCAACGCGGCGAGCGCGCTCCCCAGCGCGAAGGTCAGGGTGAAGAGCCGCCTGGTGTTGATGCCAACCGATTGTGCCATGCGTCGGTTGTCCACGGCGGCGCGCACCTGGGCGCCGAACCGCGTGCGCTCGAGGCCGAGCCAGAGCAGCGTCACCAACAGCGCGCCGGCTAGGATAAGAAAGCTGCGATAGGCGGGAAAGCTGCGGAACAACAGGTCGAACTCGCCCTGCAGATAGCTCGGCGGCCGCAGCGGCAGCGAGAGCGGCCCCCAGATCCGTCGCGAAACCGCCGTCGCGATGAAGATGAGGCCGATGGTGAACAGGACCTGATTGAGTTCGGTGCTGCCGTAGAGCCGGCTGTAGAGCGTGCGCTCCAGCACCATGCTGAGCCCGCCCACGGCGAGCGCGGCGATCAGGAGCGCCAGCGGAAACGGTACTTGCGCGTCGTTCATCAGGGTGATCGCGATATAGCCGCCGAGCGCGGCGAAGGCGCCATGCGCCAGGTTCACGAACCCCATCAGCCCCATGGTGATGGAAAGACCGACGGACACGAGATAGAGCACCATCGCGAAGGCGAGGCCGTGAAAGACGATGCTGACGACGGAGTCGAGGGCGGCGCTCATTGCGGGATCCCGCTCGCTAGCCGCAGCCGCCCCTGAGTTGAAAACGGTGGCCCACCCATGCCTCCCCTTGGCGCTGTTGTTGGCGCGCCGTCCACCTTAGCGGCGCGCCGCCTCGGTGCAATGATCCGTGATGCCGATTATTGGCGCAACTGAGATTAGAGACCTTGTGATCGTGCCGCGCTTGCGCCTTCGGGAGTCCCCCGCGTGCGCTCGTCGCCGGTCCGCTGCCAATCCCGGAAGTGTTGCAATGACCAATGCACGGAGGGGAAGGCCAGGTCGTCCCAGGGAATCTCGTCCCACGCGAAGAGTCGAACCTCCAGACTTTCCGGTCCCGGCTCGAAGCCCGGCTCGGCAAGGCAGGCGCGGTAGATCACCTGCACCTGGCTGATGCGGGGGATGTCGTAGATGGCGAGCAGGCCCTCGATCGAGATGCGAGCCTGGGCTTCCTCGAAGGCCTCGCGTGCCGCGCCGGCCATGGTGGATTCGTTCACCTCCAGATAGCCCGCGGGCAGCGTCCAGTAGCCGCGCCGCGGCTCGATTGCGCGGCGGCACAGCAGGAAGCGATCACCCGACACCACCACCGAGCCCACGACGATCTTCGGGTTCTCGTAGGCGATGAAGCCGCAATCGGGGCAGACCATGCGCTCGCGCGTGTCGCCCTCGGGAATGGTGCGGAGGCTGGGGCCGCGCAGGGAGTTCGGTGTCGTCGGCATGGGGAAAGCATGGCCGGTATGGCGCAGCGCCGCAAGCGGCTGCCACCAGACGTGACCGTCGTCGGTCCCTCTGGTAGAACGATTCTCAATCGGTGGAAGCGAAGAGGATTCGGCATGCGCGTACGAAACCGCGCGCTCGCCGCGGCGCTTGGCGCCGCGCTCACGCTGGCAGCAAGCCCCGTCTCGGCCGCCGAGCCTCTGAAAGTGCGCGCGGGCTGGGTGGTGGCGCCCTCGACGATGACGCCGATCCTGTTCGCGAACAAGGGCATCCTGCGCCACTACGGCGAGTCCTACGTGGTCGAGACCATGCACTTCAATTCGACCTCGCCGGAAATCACCGCGCTCGCGACTGGCGATCTCGACATCGCCTCGCTCGCCTTCTCGTCGTTCGGCGCGGCGGTCCTGAACGGGCATATGGACGATCTCCGCGTCGTCGCGGACGGGTTCCAGGACGGCGTCGAGGGTTACTACTCCGGCGATTACCTCGTTCTGAAAGATAGCCCGATCGTGACCGTCGAGGACTTGAGGGGTAAGACCGTCGCCTCGAACGGCATCGGCGGCGCCACCGACATGGGCATCCGCGCGCTGTTGCGCCAGCACGGCATGGACGACAAGCGGGATTACACCGTGGTGGAGGCGCAGTTCCCGAGCATGCGCGCCATGCTGGACGAGCGCAAAGTAGACTTGGTGGGTGTGGTCCCGCCCTTCGCCTACGATCCTCGCCTCAAAGAGCGCGCGCGCGTGCTGTTTCACATGAGGGACGGGCTGGGCACCACGCAGATGATCGTGCTGGCGGCGCGCGCCGAGTTCCTAGAGCAGAACCGCGCGGCCCTCTATGATTTCTTCGAGGATCTCGTACGCGCGCTGCACTGGTATCTCGATCCCGCCCATCGCGAGGAGGCGATCGGGATCGTCGCGGGCTTCACCAAGCAGCCCAGGGAAATCTTCGAAGGCTATCTCTTCACCGGCGCGGACTACTACCGCGATCCCGGGGCGCGCCCGAACCTCGATGCGTTTCAACGCAACCTCGACGTCCAGCAGCATCTCGGCTTTTTACCGGGCTCTCTCGACATTCGCGCGCACGCCGATCTCTCCTTCATCGAGGAGGCGGCCAAACGGCTGAAGTAGTCAGACCGTCAGGTCGAGGGTTTGGCCGCGGCGCCGTGGTGGAGCGGCACCCGCCGCGCGCTCGCGCGAGCGCCCTTCCGCGCCTTCGCGGCTCGCCGTGACCTTGCGGGCGGGCTCTGCCATCTGAGCGCGCTCCACTTGCGGCAAGGCCGCGGTGGGTGTCACCGGGTTGGGTGGCAGTGCGGCTTGGCCTGGGGGGATCTGCATCTCAAAATATGGTTAATATTCAAGTGGTTATTATACACGAAAACCTGTCGCTGGAAAACCCCGCGGTTGGCCTGAAGGCGCCTAGTAGGGTCACCGCCTCGACAGCGCCGCAACGCCGGGAAGCTCGCGGCCTTCGAGCCATTCGAGGAAGGCGCCGCCCGCGGTCGAGACATAGCTCAGGTCCGCCGTGACGCCCGCCTGCGCCAAGGCCGCGACCGTGTCGCCTCCGCCGGCGACGCTCAGCAGCCGCTTTTGGCGCGTGAGCTCCGCGACGCGGCGCGCGACCGCAACCGTGCCATGCTCGAAGGGCGGCGTCTCGAAGGCGCCGAGGGGGCCGTTCCACACCAGCGTCTTGCTCGCCTCGAGCTTGGCGCCGATAGCCGCAACCGTGCGCGGGCCGATATCGAGGATGATCGCGTCCCTTGGCACGCTCGTGATCGCGACCGTCTCCGCGGCGACGTTCGCCTTGAGCTCGCGCGCCACCACGGCGTCCACCGGCAGCAGCACCTCGCAGCCGGCGTCGCTTGCCTTGGCAAGGACGCTGCGCGCGGTTTCCGCCATGTCGCGCTCCGAAAGCGACTTGCCGATCTCAACCCCGCGCGCGAACAGCAGCGTGTTCGCCATGGCGCCGCCGATCACCAGCACGTTCACCTTGCGCACCAAATGATCCAGCAAATCGAGCTTGGTCGAGACCTTGGCGCCGCCGACCAGCGCCGCCACCGGGCGTTGCGGGGTCTCGAGCGCGGCACCGAGAGCCTCGAGCTCGGCCTGCATGAGCCGGCCCGCGGCGGCGGGCAGCAAATGCGCCAGCGCCTCGGTGGAGGCGTGCGCGCGATGCGCCGCCGAGAAGGCGTCGTTGACGTAGAGATCGCCAAGCGCCGCGAGGGCGCGCGCGAAGCCGGCGTCGTTCGCCTCTTCCTCCGGGTGGAAGCGGAGATTCTCCAGGAGCGCGACATCGCCGGGTTTCATGGCTTTGACGACGCGCTCGGCCTCGGGGCCGATGCAATCGGCGGCGAAAGCGACCGCCTTGCCACCGAGCGCCCGGCTCAGCGGCTCGACCAGCGGCTTCAACGAGAATGCCGGATCGGGCTTTCCCTTCGGACGGCCGAAGTGGGACAGCACGATCACCTTGGCGCCCTCCTCGCTGAGTTCTCGCAGCGTGGGTGCCGACCGCTCGATCCGTGTGGCGTCGGTGACGCGTCCGTCCTTGAGCGGCACATTGAAATCGACGCGCACGAGCACGCGTTTGCCTTGGGGCGCGAGGTCGTCGAGGGTGCGGAAGTCAGCCATGGCCGGGATGCTGCCGAGACGTTGTGCGGGCGCTCTGGCCCATCCCCTGAACTAGGTCAATTTGCCGGCACGGCTCAGGCGTCGTTCGGCGGCACCCAGGGGACGCGGTGGACTTCGATCCCCTCCTCGGTGAGCGCGCGGTGCTCGGCATCGCTCGCTTCGCCGTAGATGCCGCGCTTGTCGCCCTCGCCGTTGTGGATCTTGCGCGCTTCCTCGGCGAATTTGTCGCCGACGTAATCGCAGTTGGTCTCGACGTGCTTGCGCACCTGCTGCAGCAGCCGCCGCACATCGGCGGGGGAGGGCTCGGCTTTGGAGCGTGCGACGCGCGGCGCCATGGGCGCCTTCTCGATCTCGACGTCGCCGCACTCCGGACACGCGATCTCGCCGGCAGCGGTCTGTGCCTCGTAGGTGGCGCCGTCGCGGAACCAGGCCTCGAACTCGTGGTCGGCTGCGCAGCGGAGCGTGTACAAGATCATGTGCGCGACGGTCTCTCTTTGCCCTATAGCCTGAACTGTGCCCGTAAACAGGTGGTTTAGCAACGCCAGGGTTCAAGTGCCAAAGCCCGCGCTCCACCCCACAAATGTCCCGCCATCTCTTTGGATTCTCAGGTTTCTACCTCTCGTTCCGCGAGGCGGCCGGGTGCTCGATTTGGCCGCGGGAGGTGGCCGGCACACGGCCTTGCTGAGGGAGCGGGGCTATCGAGTCCTGGCGGTCGACCGCGATACGAGCGTCCTCGCGCGCCGCTTTGCCGGCGAAGCCGCGGTGGAGATCCGCAGCCTCGATCTCGAGGACGGTGGGCCCTGGCGGTTGGGCGAGGGCTTCGACGGCATCGTCGTCACCAATTATTTCCACCGGTCCCTGTTCGCTCCGATGATCGATGCGCTCGCCCCCGGCGGTGCCGTGCTCTATGAGACCTTCATGCTTGGCAACGAGCGGTTCGGTCGGCCCAGTAATCCCGATTTTCTGCTGCGGCCCGGCGAGTTGCTGGCAGTCTTCGGCTCGGAACTGACGGTGGTCGCCTTCGAGCAAGGCATTGTCGATGAGCCGCGGCCGGCGGCGGTTCAGCGGATCGCTGCGGTCAAGGGTCCCAGCGGCATCCTGCCCTGAAACTGACCTGCGTCCCGCCGGTTGCACGAGGGCTCTTTCCCTAAATGGTTGTTTTACCTAATTTTTACCTGCTCCGAGCCATGTTCCGGAATGCTTCAAGTCATCGCCTGCATAACAGAGCAGCACGACATCCGCCTGGTGATCCTCGCCGGGCTGATCTGCGGGTTTGCCTGCTACACCGCGCTCGGGCTGCTTGCGCGCGCCGCGGTGGCAAGCTCGGGCAGATCGCTCGCGTGGCTTTCGGGCTCGGCGGTCGTCTTTGGCAGCGGCGTGTGGGCGACGCATTTCGTCGCGGAGCTGGCATTCAAGCCGGGCCTGCCCACCGGATACGGAGTCGGCCTGACGACGCTATCGATCTTGATCGCGATGGGTATGAGCTGGTTCGGGCTCGCGGCGGCGCACCTCCGTCAGGCTCCGGCGCTCGGCGGCGCGATCGTGGGCGCGTCGATCGGCTCGATGCACTATACCGGCATGGCGGCGCTCAGCGTGCCTGCCGATGTGCACTGGCACCTCGCCTACGTGGTGAGCTCGCTGTTGATCGGCATCGTGCTCGGAGCCGTCGCCCTCAAAGTCAACTCACGCCGTGCGAGCGCACGCCATCGCGCGATCGGCGCTACTCTGCTGGTGCTCGCCATCGTGGGGCTGCACTTCACGGCCATGACCGCCGTCACCCTGGTGCCGAATCCGCTGGTGGAAATGTCATCCCAGGTCATCGATCCCGAGTGGATGGCGGTCGCGATCGCGGCGGTGACCATATTGATCATCGGGTTGGCGCTCTTCGGATCGGTGGTGGATCAACACCTCGCCCAACGCGCCGAGCGCGAGACGGCACGGCTGCGCAGCTATGTTGCCGAGCTCGAAGAGACCAAGTCGAAGCTTGAAGCGACTGCCAGGGACCTCGAATCGGCTCTTGAGGAGGCGGCAGGCGCGAGCCAGGCCAAGTCGCAGTTCTTGGCCGCGATGAGCCACGAGCTGCGCACCCCGCTCAACGCCATCATCGGCTTTGCGGAAATGCTCGCTCAGGAGATGTTTGGACCGCTCGGCAGTCAACGCTATCGCGACTATGCGGGCACCATCCAGAGCAGCGGACGCCATCTGCTCGGACTCATCAACGACATCCTGGATTTTTCCAAGCTCGACGCAGGGGCGCTCGAGCTGGATGAGCAGACCGTTGATCTGAGCGCCGTCGCGCGCGAGTCTGCCCGGATGCTCGACACGCAGGTGAGCGAGGCGCGGGTCCGGTTGCACGAGCAGCTCGACCCCGCGCTTCCGCAATTGCTCGCGGATGCCCGCCGCGTCCGCCAGATCGTCCTGAATCTGCTCGCGAACGCTGTGAAGTTCACGCCGCCCGAGGGCGAGGTTCGGGTCACCACGTACCGGACCGAGGCGGGCATCGCGCTGGCGGTCTCAGACACCGGGATCGGCATCGCCGCGAATGATATCCCGAAGGCGCTCGAGCGCTTCGGCCAGGTCGACAATCGGCTGGCGCGAAAATACGACGGCACCGGTCTCGGTTTGCCCTTGTCGAAACGCCTTGCCGAGCTTCATGGCGGCACACTCGAACTGGAGAGCGAGCTCGGGCGCGGCACCACCGTCACCGTCACGTTTCCGCAGCACCGCCTGATGGGCGAGCAAGCGGCAGCCTAGGACAGCCGCGATTGGCTACTCCGCCGCCAGCGGATTCTTGAGAGTCGGTGGCTTCGCGAAGGCTCGGTCGTGCGACAGCGACGGCACCTGTCGGCGCGCCTCCAGTACCTTCACCGGATCGATCTCGGCCACGATCAGGCCGACGCCGTCCTCCGCCTCGGCAAGCACCTCGCCCCAGGGCGCCACGATGAGGGAATGGCCATACGTCTTGCGGCCGTTGGCGTGTTCGCCCCATTGAGCCGGCGCGAGCACGAAGCACCCGGTCTCGATCGCCCGCGCCCGCATCAGCACGTGCCAGTGCGCGCGTCCCGTCGGCACGGTGAAGGCCGAGGGTATGCTGAGGAAATCGGCGCCCGCCTGCGCGAGCGCGCGATAGAGGTGCGCGAAGCGCAGGTCGTAACAGACGGTCATGCCGAGCACGCCCCAGGGCAGCGCCGCGGTAACGGCGCGCTCGCCTGGCCGAAACACCGCGGATTCCCGATAGCGCTCGCCGTTCGGCAGGTCGACGTCGAACATGTGGATCTTGTCGTAACGCTGGGCGACCGCGCCGTCGG
This sequence comes from Allostellaceae bacterium, assembly GCA_035938015.1. Classification (GTDB taxonomy): domain Bacteria; phylum Pseudomonadota; class Alphaproteobacteria; order ATCC43930; family CGMCC-115725; genus DASZHJ01. Next base: position 10,743 of record DASZHJ010000034.1, on the reverse strand, counting down.
GTCGGATCAGGAACGAGCGGTTGGCCAGCGTGGCGTCGTCGATCTTCACCACGATCGAGCCCAGCAGGAGATGCGCGCTCAGCTCGCGTGCCAGCTCCTGGCCCGCTGCAAGCATGGGATGCTCCGCCTCTGGCCGCGCCTTGCGAAAGCGCTCGGCGCGATCCGGCTCGATCATGTCACTCACCTCCGGCGACATGATGAGATCGGCACCGGCCTCGCGCGCGCCGCGGGCGAGCTCGCGCAAGCTCTCGATGTTGGACGCGACGTCACGCGCGGAGCTCATCTGCAGACAGGCGGCCTTGAACGACGCGCTCACGGCGCAGAGTCTTTCAGCTTGCTGTCGAGCTTGCCGGCGCGATCGAGCGCGTAGAGGTCATCGCATCCGCCGATATGCTCTCCCTCGATGAAAATCTGCGGCACGCTGGTGCGCCCTCCCGCGCGCTTCAGCATCTCCTCTCGCTTGGATGGGTCTTCGATGATGTCGAAGTTGATGAATTTCACGCCCTTGCGCTCCAGCAGTGTCTTCGCCCGCGCGCAATAGGGGCAGAACAGAGTGCTGTAAATCTCAACACGGGGCATAGGGTCTCCGGAGCAGGTGCTCGCGTCCATGTCGACCGCCGACGAGCCGGCGCCCGTTGAATGTCGGCTCTGGCGGCAGGCTGTCAAGAGCATTGGGCTCAGGCCGTCGCGCGCAGGCTCCTGGCGAGCGCCAGGGCGTCGACCCGAGCGGCCCCCGCGCGTTTGAGCACGCGCGCGCATTCCTCGACCGTCGCACCGGTGGTAAGGACGTCGTCCACCAGCACGATCTTGAGGCCCCGGACCGACTTGCCGGGCTTGAGGGCGAAGGCGCTGCGCACGTTGCGCTGCCGGCCCTCGGGGCCGAACTCCCCTTGCGACGGCGTCCGCCGCTTTCGCACGAGCCAATCGGGCGCCACCTTCGGCCCTCCGCCCCGGTGGATCACGTAGGCCAAGAGCGCCGCCTGGTTGTAGCGGCGGCGCACCAGCCGCGTCCAATGCAGCGGCACCGGCATCAGCAGATCGGCGTCGGCGAGGAGACCGGCGCCGACCCGCCGCATCCAGTCGCCGAAGGCAGGCGCGCCATGCAGGCGGTCGCCGTGCTTGAACGCCAGGATGAGCCTGCGGCTGCCGTCGTCGTAGCGCAGCGCCGAGCGCGCGCGGTCGTAGGCGGGCGGTGCCTCGGCGCAGGCACCGCAGAGCGCGCCGGCTCCCAGCTCATGAGCGAAGGGCAAGCCGCAACAGGCGCAGCAGGGCTCGCCCAGGAACGTGACCTTGCGCCAGCAGGGCGCGCAGAGCGCGTTCGAGGCCTCGACCTCCTCGCCGCACGCGATGCAACGCGGCGGCAGGACGAGGTCGAGGAGCGCGCCGCCGGTCCGTTTGAGAGCAGAGGGGAGACGCGAGAGCATGGCGCTTTGATGGGAGCGCGACCCCGCACCGCTGTCAATGCGCTGGGGCCCGCCATTGCGCCCGCAATGGACCGTGCCCTATATGGCGCCATGGCCGAGGGCGAGATCCTGATTTTCGATCGACGGGCGGTGCGGCAGCACCGCGAGCGCGCGGCGCGTCTGGGCAGCGCCGAGTTCCTGTTCGATGAGGCCGCCGAGCGGCTGGCGGAGCGGCTCGACGACATCAAACGCGGCTTTTCGCGCGTCCTGGTGCTGGGCGCGCGCCGCGGCAGCATGGCCCGCATCCTCTCCTCTCGCACCGGCATCGATCTGCTGGTCGAGGTGGACGACGCGCTCGGCTTCCTGCAACGCCCTAAGCCCACTCCGCGCGTCCTGGCGGAGGCGGAGACGCTGCCCTTCGCCGCGGAGGCGTTCGATCTCGTGGTGAGTCCGCTGGCGTTGCATTGGATCAACGATCTGCCGGGCGCGCTGATGCAGGTGCGCCGGTGCCTCAAGCCCGACGGGCTGCTGCTGGCGTCGGTTCTCGGTGGCGAGACGCTGGACGGGCTGCGCCGCGCTTTCTTGGAGGCGGAGCTGGCCGAGGAGGGCGGCGTCAGCCCGCGCATCTCTCCGATGGCGGACGGCCGCGACCTCGCCGGTCTGCTGCAGCGTGCGGGCTTCGCGCTGCCCGTGGTGGATACCGACCGGGTCTGCGTGACCTACGCGAATGCGCTCGCCTGCATGGCGGAGTTGCGGGCGATGGGCGAGACCAACGCGCTACGCGAGCGTCGGCGCCGCTTCACCCGGCGCGCCACTCTGCTGCGGGCGGTCGAGCGATACCGCGAGCTCGCGGGCGGCCCGGACGGGCGGGTCGCCGCCAGCTTCGAGATCGTGACCATGACGGCTTGGGCGCCCCACGAGAGCCAACCGAAGCCGCTGCGGCCCGGCAGCGCCTCTGCGCGTCTTGCCGACGCACTGGGGACGGTCGAGCGACCGGCGGGCGACAAGGCGCGACCCTGACCGGTCAGCACCGCTCGTTCGCGTAATCTCGATCGGAGCAAGCCTGGTCGCTGATCGAGCCCTCGGCGTCGGGTACCTTCTGCTGGGCATGACTGCCGGCCGTGGGGGCCACCGACCAGAGCTCCGCAGGCGAGCCCTCCTTGTCGTGGTTCGGCAGCGTCAAGACCAGAACGCAGGCGAGCACGACCGCTGCGGCCCAGGCCACGACGACCTCATGCCACCTTCCCCAGCGGCGCCCACCCTTGGAACCGGTACCCGTCATGGTCCACCCATCCGCGCTCGCAAGACTCGTCACGGCAGACGCTCCCGTGGCCGAGTGCTCGACTCCAAGATCGCGCTGCCCGGCGCGAAATTCTTTGTTTGGGCTATGGAGAGCTGCACGCCGAGGCGTCATTCGCGACACTCTGTGCTCCGCAGATATCTTCGCCGCGCCGTCTGCGGCGATGGCATTGGTCGGACGGAGAATCAACCCGCGTCCGGTTGCACTTATTCCCGCACCCATGCTGGAGAAGATAGGCGCCGGCGCGCAGAACGTGGTTACCCACGCTTTCACATTAAAGTGACGGAGATGTGAGTCGCGTCAGGCGCGCATCAGAGTAGATCGCGGAGCATGGCCACCAACGGCTTGTCCGCCGGAGGCATCGAATACTCGGCCAAGCGCGGCGGGCGCACCCAAGCGAGCCGCTGCCCCTCGTGCGGCGTCACCATGCCCTGCCAGCGGCGGCACACATAAAGCGGCATCAGCAGATGAAAATCGTCGTAAGCATGCGAGGCGAAGGTGAACGGCGCAAGGCAGCTTGCTGTGACGTCGATGCCCAGCTCCTCCTTGAGCTCGCGAATGAGCGCAGCCTCCGGTGTCTCGCCCTCGCACACTTTGCCGCCCGGGAATTCCCAGAGGCCGGCCATCGGCTTGCCTACGGGACGCTCTGCCAGCAAGACGCGGCCGTCGGGATCGACCAATGCCACCGCCACGACCAGGACGACGGGGAGGGGTCGCTCAGCTCCGGTAGCTGGCATTGATGTCGATGTAGCGGTGCGTGAGGTCGCAGGTCCAGACCGTGGCGGTGGCCTTGCCGACGCCAAGGTCGACAGCGATCGAGATCTCGCGCCCCTTCATATGGGCCGCCACCGGCGTCTCGTCGTAGCCGGGCACCGGTCCGCCCTTCTCGGCGATCTTGATGCCGCCGACCCAGATCTTGAGCTTGTCGCGATCGGCTTTCTCGCCGGCCTTGCCAACCGCCATGACGATGCGGCCCCAGTTGGCGTCCCCCGCCGACAGCGCGGTCTTGACCAAGGGCGAATTGCCGATCGCAAGGCCGACCCGCCGCGCGGCTCGAGCGGAGGCCGCGCCCTTCACCGCGATGGCGATGAATTTCTCGGCGCCTTCGCCGTCGCGGACAATCTGCTGGGCCAGGTCCACCATCAGGGACCTGAGGGCGTCGCGAAATCCCTTGAGACGGGGATCGCCGGCTCGGGTCACCTTCTTGTGCGGCGCCTTCCCCGTCGCGCACAGCAGCACGGTATCGCTGGTGGAGGTGTCGCCGTCGACCGTGATCGAGTTGAAGGAGGCATCGTTGCACTCCCGGAGCAGCGCCTGCAGTGCCGGCGCCGGGATTGCGGCATCGGTGAAGACGTAAGCGAGCATGGTCGCCATGTCCGGCGCAATCATGCCGGAGCCTTTGGCGAAGCCGTTGAGTCTGACGGGGACGCCGTCGATCTTCGCGCTTCGCGTGGCGCCCTTGGGAAACGTGTCCGTGGTCAAGATGGCACGCGCGGCATCCGACCAGCCCTCGGCGGAAACGGCCGCAAACGCGCCCGGCAAGCCCCCGAGGATCTTTTCGGCCGGCGGCGGCTCGCCGATCACGCCGGTCGAGGAAATGTAGATCTCCTGAGGCGAGCACTTCAGCAGTTTGGCGGCCGTGCGCGCCGTCGCCGTCACCACCGCGCGGCCGGCGCGGCCGGTGAAGGTGTTGGAGTTCCCCGAATTCACCACGATTCCGCGTGCCTTGCCGTGCTTGAGCGCGCTCCGGCACCAGGCGACCGGCGCGCCATGCGTCAGCGAGCGCGTCAGCACGCCGGCGACCGTGGTTCCGGGGTCCAGCACCGCCACCATGAGATCGGTGCGGTCCTGGTAGCGGATCCCGCAGGCAGCGCTCGCGAGCCGCACGCCCGCGATCGGCGGCAGATCAGGAAAACGCTCCGGCGCCAGCGGCGAAGGCGTCGCCATGACGCGGCTAGGGCTTGGCAGGCGCTGCCGGCGCCGCGGAGGGCTTCGATCCGTCGAGATTGAAGGTCTCGATCTTGGCGCCGGTGCGCAGCTCCTTCACTTTCTGGTCGAGGAGCTCTCGCTGGAGCAGCGCCACCACCTGCGGCCGCGCCTCTTCCATCGTGGGGGGCGGTGCGGTGCGGCGGTCTACGAGCATTATCACGTGGTAGCCGAACTGCGTCTTGATGGGCGTCTCGGTGTATTGACCCTTCTGCAGCTTGAAGGTGGCGTCGGCGAACTCCGGCACCATCTCGTCCTTGGTGAACCAGCCGAGATCGCCGCCGCTCGCCTTGGTGCCGGGATCGTTGCTCTTGTCCTTGGCGATGGCGGCGAAATCGCCGCCATTCTTGAGGTCGGCGATCACCGCTTTCGCCTCGTCCTCGGTCTTCACCAAGATGTGCTTGGCGTTCACTTGATCCTGCGGCTTTTGGTCCTTGAGGAACTGGTCAAAGCGGGACTTGATCTTGTCGTCGGTGATGGCGGTGCGGATGTAGCGGCTCAGATAGACCTCCTCGATGATCTGATCTTGTGCCCATTGCACGCGCTTCTTGACCTCGGGATCGTCGGCGAGCTTTTGCTTGCGGCCGGCCTGAGAGGCCAGCAAGTTGGTCACGAGATTGTCGAGCAACTGGGGATAGACCTGCTCGAACGGGATCTGCTGGACCTGGGCCGGCAGCATCTGGCGGGCGGCCAGCACCTCGGAGCGGTGCAGCTCGGCTCCGTTGACCCGGGCGACCACGGGATCTTGCTGAGCGGCACCAGCCGCCGGCGCCTGGGCTGCGGCCGGGGTGACAACGAGCAACGCAGCTGCGAGCGCTAGAAGAGAGCGAACGGTCATCGGAGGAGGGTTTCCTTGCATGCAGGCCGACGCCGGCTTAGGCGGGGCGGCGCACTTCTTGCACATCAGAGCCGCCACGACAAGAGAGCGGGTAAAGCTCGACCTCACGGGTGCGGCATCTCCGTCAATCCCCTGGAAACGCAGGAATTGTGGCGCCGTTGGGACCCGGAGTGAATTGACAGGGCAGTGATCTCCGCCTATCTGTCAGGCGACCCGTGCCGGTGCCCACCGGCGCCCGCCCATTCCTGTCCGAGGTCCTGATGCTAGGCGCTCTCGCCCGGCGACTGTTTGGCTCCGCGAACGACCGCTACATCAAGAGCCTCCAGCCTCTCGTCGATGCCATCAACGAACTCGAGCCCGAGCTCGAGAAGCTGTCGGACGCGGCGCTCGCCGAGCGCACACCGTGGCTCAAGGGCCGACTGGAGGCGGGCGAGGATCTCGACGACCTCCTGGTCGATGCGTTCGCGACCGTGCGGGAGGCCTCCAGGCGCACGCTGGGTCAGCGGCACTTCGATGTCCAGCTCATGGGCGGCATCGTGCTGCACCGCGGCATGATCTCGGAGATGAAGACCGGCGAAGGCAAGACGCTGGTGGCGACGCTCGCGGTCTATCTCAATGCGCTCGAGGACAAGGGCGTGCACGTAGTCACCGTGAACGACTACCTCGCCAGACGCGACTCCGAGTGGATGGGCCAGATCTACCGCTTTCTCGGCCTCAAGGTCGGCTGCATCGTGCACGACATCAACGATGCCGAGCGGCGCGAGGCTTATGCCGCGGACGTGACCTATGGCACCAATCACGAGTTCGGCTTCGATTACCTCCGCGACAACATGAAATTCCGGCTGCAGGACATGGTGCAGCGACCCTTCAACTACGCCATCGTCGACGAGGTGGACTCGATCTTGATCGACGAGGCACGCACGCCCCTCATCATTTCCGGCCCGACCGAGGATTCCTCCGAACTCTATCGCCGCGTCAACGTGCTGATCCCGAGCCTTCTGCCGGAGGATTTCGAGAAGGACGAGAAGCAGCGCGCGGTGACGCTCACGGAATCGGGCGTGGAGCGCATCGAGGCTATGCTGCAGCAGACGGGGTTGCTGACGGCGGGCACGCTCTACGACATCCATAACATCGCGCTGGTCCATCACGTGAACCAGGCGCTGCGCGCCCACAAGTTGTTCTCGCGCGACACCGATTACATCGTGAAGGACAACAAGGTCGTCATCATCGACGAGTTTACCGGACGCATGATGGAGGGGCGGCGCTACTCGGAGGGCCTGCATCAGGCGCTCGAGGCCAAGGAGGACGCCGAGATCCAGACCGAGAACCAGACGCTGGCCTCGATCACCTATCAGAATTATTTCCGGCTGTTCCCGAAGCTGGCGGGCATGACCGGCACGGCGATGACCGAGGCGACCGAGCTCGGCGAGACCTACCGGCTCGAGGTCATGGAGGTGCCGACGAACCTGCCTGTCCTGCGCAAGGACTGGGACGACGAGGTCTACCGGACCGTGCGCGAGAAGTTCGATGCCGTGCTCCAGCAGGTGCTGGAGTGCCGCGAGCGCCAGCAGCCGGTGCTGGTGGGCACGGCCAGCATCGACAAGTCCGAGCAGCTCTCGGAGCTCTTCAAGAAGCGTAAGATTCCGCACCAAGTGCTGAACGCGCGCTATCACGAGCAAGAGGCCTACATCATCGCACAGGCCGGCCGCCCCGGCGCCGTTACCATCGCGACCAACATGGCGGGCCGCGGCACCGACATTCAGCTGGGCGGCAACCTCGACATGCGGCTCAAACAGGAGACGGGTGCGATCGACGACCCGATCGAGCGCGAGCGTCGCGCCAAGGCGATCCGCAGCGAGATCGAAGCGGCGCGAGACGTCGTGATCAAGGGCGGCGGGCTCTTCGTCATCGGCAGCGAGCGGCACGAGAGCCGTCGTATCGACAACCAGCTGCGCGGCCGCTCCGGCCGCCAGGGCGATCCTGGAGCCTCCAAATTCTTCGTCTCCCTCGAAGACGACCTCATGCGCATATTCGGCTCGGAGCGCATGGACTCGATGCTGAAGAGGCTCGGCCTCAAGGAAGGCGAGGCGATCATCCCTCCCTGGATCAACAAGGCGCTGGAGAAGGCGCAGCAGAAGGTCGAGGCGCGCAACTACGAGATCCGCAAGCAGCTGCTGAAATACGACGACGTGATGAACGACCAGCGCAAGGTCGTCTACGAGCAGCGCAAGGAGATCATGGCGGCGCCGGACGTGGCGCAAATGGTTGCCGACATGCGCCACGAGGTGGTCGAGGCGCTGGTGATGCGCACGGTCCCGGAGAACGCGTTGCCCGATCAATGGGACATCAAGGCGCTGCACGAGGAATGCCTGCGGCTGCTCAACCTCGACCTTCCGGTGCAGGACTGGGCCAAGGAAGAGGGCATCGCCGATGCCGAGATCCGCGAGCGCATTCTGCGGGCGGCGGACGACAAGATGGCCGCGAAGGCAGCGCAATTCGGCGTCGACGTCATGCGGATGGCCGAGAAGAGCCTGCTGCTGCAGATCCTGGACCAAGCCTGGAAGGACCACCTGCTGACGCTCGACCACCTGCGCCAGGGGATCAACCTGCGCGCCTACGCGCAGCGCGATCCGCTGAACGAGTACAAGCGCGAGGCCTTCGAGCTCTTCGAGAAGATGTTGGCGCAGCTCCGCGACACCGTGACCGGCGTGCTCTCGCATGTCGAACTCCGCCTGCAGCGGGCCGAGGATGTGCCACAGCCGCGCGAGCCACAGCGCATGCGCGAGAGCCGGGAGGACCCTGTCCTGGCGGAGGCCATGGCGGGCGGCGGCGGAGACGGGGACACCAGGACCCAGCGCTCGGCCTCCTCCGAGGGCGCGGACAATCCCTGGGCCAAGACGCCGCGCAACGCGCTCTGCCCTTGCGGGTCCGGCAAGAAATACAAGCACTGCCACGGCCGGCTCTAGCCGCCGCTGCGCTCGCGGCGCGAGAGCTCGCGCCTGCCCTCGCGGGACCGCGCTCTTGCGTGCGCTCCCGCGGCGCCTATGTGTCATTACGGCGATTTAATCCGGGTGAAGGCGCGGCGTAATGAGCGACGCCGTAGTCTCGCCAACCATGCTGCTGGGTCTCGGTCTCGGGGAGCCGATGCCCATCGGTGCGCCATTCGGAAAACAAATGCGTCAAATGCTTCAGGAAAGAGGAAGTCCCATGATTCAAGTGTTCTCAGGGTCCGCGTCCCGCCGCGGGCGGCTGCGCGCCGCAGTGCTCGCCGCTGGGTTGGGCGCCAGCCTTGCCTTTGCGCCTTTGGCCCAAGCCCAAGACGCAAGCGGCAGCCTCGTGCAGATGCCGAGCCTGTCGCCCCTGGTCAAGAAGGTTCTGCCCGCGGTGGTCAATATCTCCGTGCTCGAGAAAGCCGACGCCAGCGACCAGACCGCCGACGAGGGTGATGGCGGCGACTTCCAGGGCATTCCCCAGGGCTCGCCCTTCGACGAGTTCTTGAAGAAGTTCTTCGAGGACCGGGGCATTAACCCCGGCAATCCCGGCCGGTCGGTCCCGCAGCCGCGCGCGCAACGCATGGCGCTGGGCTCCGGATTCATCATCGATCCCTCGGGCCTGGTTGTGACCAACAATCACGTGGTGGGCGACGCCACCGCCAACAAAGTTACGGTGATTTTCCAGGACGACAGCAAGCACGTCGCGAAGATCCTGGGCCGCGATCCCAAGACCGATCTGGCGCTGCTGAAGATCGAAACCAACAAGCCGCTGCCCTACGTCGGCTTCGGCGACAGCGGCGTCGAGCAGGTCGGCGATTGGGTGGTGGCCGTCGGCAATCCCTTCGGCCTCGGCGGCACCGTGAGCGCCGGCATCGTTTCCGCGCGCGGCCGCGACATCCATTCGGGCCCCTATGACGACTTCCTGCAGATCGATGCCCCGATCAACCGCGGCAATTCCGGTGGCCCCACGTTCAACCTCAAGGGCGAAGTGATCGGCATCAACACGGCGATCTATTCGCCCAACGGCGGCAGCGTCGGCATCGGCTTTGCCATCCCCTCGAACATGGCCAAGTCGGTGATCGAGCAGCTGCGCGAGCACGGCAAGGTAAGCCGCGGCTGGCTCGGCGTGCAGATTCAGGAGGTATCGCCGGCGATCGCCAAGAACCTCGCTCTGCCTAACGATCACGGCGCGCTGGTCGCGGATGTGACCAAAGGTGGCCCGGCCGAGAAGGCGGGCATCCAGCAGGGCGACGTGATCGAGAGCTTCGGCGCTCAGGACATCGCCAAGCTGCGCGATCTCACCCGCGTCGTGGCGGAGACACCGGTCGGCCATGCCGCGAAAGTGAGAATCTGGCGGAAGGGCCATGAGACCACGCTCGAGCCCGTGATCGCGGAGCAGCCCGACAACATGGATCTCGTCGCCAGCAACAGCGGCGGCAGCGAGGACCAGCAGCCCGCCGCGCCGCAGCGCGCGAGCGCCCTGGGCCTGAAGCTCGCGCCGCTGACGCCGGAGCTGCGCAAGCAGCTGAAGGTGCCGTCGAGCGTCAAGGGCGTGGTCGTGTCGCAAGTCGCGGACTCGAGCCCGCTCGCCGACGTCGACTTGCAGGCGGGCGACGTAATCGTTTCGGTGAACCAAGAGCCGGTGGCAACACCGAAGGACGCCGTGGCGAAGCTGAAGGCCGCTCAGTCTAGCGCGGACAAGAGCGTGCTCCTGCAGATCAACCGGCACGGCGTAAATGCTTTCGTTGCCTGGTCCGACCAGTCGGACAACGGGTAGCGGGACGACGGGGGCTGCCGGCGACCACCTCTCGAGGCGGTGGTCGCCGGCGCCGCTCCCGGCTTGGGCGGGGTAAGCACATGAGAATCCTAGTCATCGAGGACGACGACGAAGCCGCCGCCTATCTGCTCAAGGGATTGAGCGAGAGCGGGCACCAGGTTGATTTGGCGGTCGATGGCCGCCAGGGCCTGGAGCACGCGGCGAACGGCGAGTTCGACGCTTTGGTGGTCGACCGCATGCTGCCGGAGCTCGACGGCCTCTCCATCGTGTCGGAGCTGCGGGCGCGCAAGAATGAGACCCCCGTCCTGATCGTCAGCGCGCTCGGCGACGTCGACAACCGCGTCGAGGGCCTGCGTGCCGGCTGCGACGATTATCTCTCCAAGCCCTTCGCGTTTTCCGAGCTGCTGGCGCGGCTGGAGGCGCTTCAGCGCCGCAGCCATTCCGCG
>DASZHJ010000033.1:0-44149 GCA_035938015.1 Allostellaceae bacterium | reverse complement strand
CTATGAGAGTCTCGTGCACCCGCTGACCATCCTGTCCACGCTCCCCTCCGCGGGCGTGGGGGCGCTGCTGGCGTTGCGCGCTACCGGCACCGACTTCACCATCATCGCGCTCATCGGCGTGATCCTGCTCATCGGCATCGTCAAGAAGAACGCCATCATGATGATCGACTTCGCGCTCGATGCCGAGCGTAGGCAGGGCTTGTCGCCGGAGCAGTCGATCTACCAGGCGTGTCTGCTCCGCTTCCGTCCGATCATGATGACGACGATGTCGGCGCTGCTCGGCGGCCTGCCGCTCATGCTCGGCACCGGCACGGGATCGGAGCTGCGCCGGCCGCTGGGATTCGCGGTGGTCGGCGGCCTGCTGCTGAGCCAGGCGCTCACGCTCTACACAACGCCCATCGTCTACCTCTACATGGACCGGCTCAGCGCGGTTCTCTGGGGCCGCCGGGCCGCGCGGCGCTCCGCGGCACAGCGGCTCCTTGCGGAGCCGGCGGAGTAGCGGACCCCGGCCATCGCCGGTAAGCGGCCCTCACTCGACGCAAGTGGCACTTCCGGGAAGTCGATTCGCAGACGATCTTGGTGGCTGGGAGCGGCCGAACTCAGGCTAGGTGTTCCTGGGTCATGCATAGCTACCTATGCAATCAACGCCGACCGCGCCGCGTCTGGCGAGCTTTCCGGACTTTGCGGCATCGAGCCAACCGACGAGGGCGGGCGCGCTGCGTCGAGCCAGGCTCGAATGGCCGGGCCAGCGGCGTCGTGCGCCCTTGAGAGTGCCTCCGCGAGGCGAGCGCTGTCCTCGCCATTGGCATTCTCGCAGGCCTCTTCGAGCTCGGCGGCAAGCGCGCTGACGCGAGCCACGCCGATGTTGCCGGACGTGCTGATCATGGTGTGGGCCTCGCGCTTCATCGCCGCCAGATCGTTGCGCGCGGCATGCTCGCGAATGAGCGCAAGGCGCTCCGCGCTGTTGTGGAGGTAGGACTCCAGCAACTCGCATAAGGCCTCCACCGGCAGGAGATCCTGCAATGTCCGCAAACGGGTAAGGTCGAGGTCGGCCGGCGCAGGGGCGATGCTCGCCGTGGACGACTGCCCGATCTCCTGGAGCAGCATCTCCTCGAGCGCGCGGGGTTTTGCCGAGCGAGCGATATCCGCAAGCTTTCCCAGCAGTATCTCGGGCGCGATCGGCTTCGAGACGTAGTCGTTCATTCCCGCCTCGAGGTACTGTTCCCGCGCGCCGCTCATGGCGTGCGCCGTGAGCGCGATAATCGGGACATCGCATTTCGGCGGCGGCAGCTGGCGGATCTGCTGCGTCGCCGCCACGCCGTCGAGCTCTGGCATCTGTACGTCCATGAGCACGACGTCGTAATCGGTCCGCCGAACCGCATCGACGGCTTGATGGCCGTTCTCGACCGTTTCGACGCTATGCCCCGCCTTTTTCAGCAGCAGGCCCGCGAATTGCTGATTGATCTTGTTGTCCTCCGCCAGGAGGATCAGCAGCGAGGGGGCGGGAGCGTCGGCGCTCGGCGTCGAGGCATCGGGTGTTGCCGCCGATGACACATCAGGGTCCGGGACCGCGCACTGGTAGATCCTCAACAAGCAATCCGCGAGCTCGTGTTGGCGCAGCGGCTTCTCGAGCATCGCATTGAAGGAATGCGAGGATGACTTCCGCATCTCCTGCAGGCCGGCGGACGAGATCAGCACGAGCTTGGTTTCCGCGAGCATCGGCGTCGCGCGAATGCGCTCCGCAAGACCGCTGCCGGAGAGTCCCGGCATCATCTGATCGAGGAACACGATGTCATACGGCGTGCCGCGATGCCAGGCGCGCTCCAGCTCCGCGATCGCGCCAAATCCGTCATCGACCTTCACCACACTGACGCCGAAGCTGCTGAGTTGCCGGCTGATGATCGTTCGATTGATCTCGATGTCGTCGACGACCAAGGCGCGCAGCTTCTTGAGCTGATCCGGCAAGCTTCTGTGGTTGACCATGAGGCCCGCGGACGACGGCGTCAGCGGCAATTCGAACCAGAAGACCGAGCCGGCTCCAGGCTGGCTGGAAACGCCGATTTCGCCGCCCATCAGCTCGACGAGCTGCTTGCAGATGGCAAGGCCGAGGCCGGTGCCGCCGAACCGCCGCGTGATCGAGCTGTCCGCCTGCGTGAATTTCTGGAACAGCCGCTCCCGCACGCTCTCGGGCATGCCGATGCCGGTGTCGCTGATCTCGAAGCGGATCTGCGAAGCCTCTCCGTCTTTCGAGGGGTCCTCGTCGTGGCGGCTCGAGACCTGGACCGCGACGCTGCCCGCCTGGGTGAACTTGATCGCATTGCCGAGCAGGTTCAGCACGATCTGGCGGATGCGGTTCGGGTCGCCTTTAAAAGCCCTGCGCGCCCGAGGATCGAGAAAGCACGCGAGATCCAGGGCTTTCTCGCGAGCCTTGGGCGCCGCCAACGCCACCGCGCTCTCGACCGTATCGACGAGGTCGAAGTCGATGCTCTCGATCTCGACTTTGCCGGCTTCGAGCTTGGAGATATCCAGGATGTCATTGACGATGGTGAGGAGCGCTTCGCCGGAGTCGCGCACGACCTCGGCGAATTGGCGCTGCTCCTCGTTGAGGGATGTCGACAGCAGCAGGCCGGTCATGCCAAGGATGCCGTTCATCGGCGTGCGGATTTCGTGGCTCATGTTGGCCAGGAATTCCGACTTCGCGCGGCTCGCCGCATCCGCCTGTGCCGTGGCAACGCGCAGCCGCGCCTCGCTTTCGCGCAGCCGCTCGGCCTCGTGAACCACCCGCCGCTCAAAGTGACTGTCCACCAGCGCGCCCGAAAGACCGAAAGCAATGATGAGAACGGTGACGATCGCGACGGAAACCGCGAGGAAATCGGGATCGAGGACTTGGTCCGGCATCGCCATGAGCGGATTGGGCACCAGGCTCACGGCTCCCATGGCGGTGAAATGCAGGCCGCAGATGCCCAGAACGAACAGCAGCGCCGCCACGCTGCGATGACGCCACGAGCCGCCTTTCGATAGAACGCGCATCGCCCCTGCCGCGAACACGCCGCCGATCGCCAGCGATGCCAGCACATAGGCGATATCCCACTGGAAATCGGCCGGCACGCGCATCGCCGCCATGCCGACGAAATGCATCCCGCCAACCCCGGCTCCGATGATGAAGCCCCCGACTTCCCAAAGACGCCGCCGAAGCGCGACGATCAAGCCGAGCCACGCGGCGATCATGACCACGCCCAGCGACACGACCGTCAATCCGACGTCGTAGCCGACGAACACGGCGGGACGGTAGGCGAGCTCGGCGACGAAGTGCGTTGCCCATACGCCGCAGCCGAAGACCGTGGCCGCGGCAAGCATCCACGCGAAGTTCTTCGCGTTCTCGGACTCGCGCGCGCGAAGCACCAGATTCGCCGTGGTGATGCAGGCGAACAGGCAAATCAGCCCGGCGACGACGACCAGTCGAAGATCATGCTGTTCGGTGATGCAGTCATAGATCCGAAGCATAGGCTGTCCCGGGTGGCCACTGAAGTTGCGCGACAATGCGGTAGCACTCGCGACCGCATGCCCTAGCATTTGCGAGAGTATGGAAATTCTCGTTAAGAGCTACTTAATGCGTGATGCCACTCAAGCTCAAAGAGCTCGGTCTCTTCCGTTTCTTCATGAACAGAGAAACGAAAGCCGAGCCGCCCCAAGCAAGGTGCCTAAGTAGAAATCCCCAACTCCTCTGAGCAGCGCCCGGTCGACACTTAGCAAGGGCTACGAACTTCCGGTGGACCGCAAAATTATATTAGCGCGCGGCGCGCTCCATGGGGGTTCGTGAGCTGTAGCTCTCATCCGCGTCGAACAACTCGGCGCCGCGGGGTACCCATCCATTGGATCAGAAATCCCACCATTCATCTTGGCTCGAGACCTTTTTGAGCGCTAGATCCGACTGATCTTTTTCTTTGGGTACGCCCAGCATCATCTGCGATACGATGTTCTTTGGATGCCAATGATTGATCGGATTCCCAAAGAAATTTTTTTCGTCGAAGATCGGGGCTGGGTGCCAGTAGATGTCATATTCGCGATCCAACAGATACTGCAGGAGAGCGGGCGAGGCCTCACGCACGTCATTTTCAAAGTAGACCACGGGGCGGTGCAGATCGAGGCAACGCTCGCCGCTCCTTAGGACCTCAAGTTCCTTGCCATCGACATCGACTTTGATGAAGGAGCAAGCGGGCAGCGCCAGCGAATCGAGGGAGACGACGGTCGTTCCCCACACCTCGCTCACACCGCCAAATTCACCCCACGGCCCCGCAGTATCCACGGTATCCGAGTTGGCAACGAAGTAGTTCAATGCTTTGACGTTTCGGATCCCGTTCAACGCAAGATTGGCGCACAGCAAATGGTAATGCTCGATATGTGATTCAATCGCATATATGCGCCCTGTGTCGCCGACAAATCTCGACATCGGCACGGTGAGATCACCGATGTATGCACCAATGTCGATTGCGGTATCGCCTGGGCCGACAAAGCTGCGCATTAGCGACACCTCCGACTCACTGTATTCGCCGTAGAGTTCGAAGCATTTTCCAACAAAGGGACCAGAAAAAAGCATCCAACCATATCTACAACGTTTTAGCTGGTGTTGGCCAAATTGCATGTCAGCCTCCTCAATAGAAAACCGTTCCGGTCTGATATCGCTTTCGGCACCCGGCGAAAAGGTGCGGTCAGCGAACTTTCTTTTAAGATCGCTTCGCCCCCGAGCCGCATTCTTCAACAAGATCGATCAAACATTGCCGCCGTACCGCCACGCGCTATGAAAAGCATGCCTCCAACTTCCCCGCCATGATTAAACTTGCTGCCGTCCGCCTCTGGCTCAGGCATTGTGAGTCCATGACCTAGTCACCTGGAACTGAAGTTCGTCCCCTTATTGAATCTCGCTCCCGCATCGCCGTGAGTTCGTCCGTCAAACGCTTCTGCCCGAAAACAGAACGGGCATTGTGCTGCGAATTTCTTAGATTTCACGTGACTAGCAAGCGGCCCGTGAGCTTTGTATGGTGCCAGCCTTCACGCGGGAGCCTGGGAGGGCACCATGCCTGACGACGTCAAGAAACTGGTGGTCGATAAGAGCAAGCTGCCGAGCCGCCACGTCACCGAGGGCCCGGAGCGTGCACCGCACAGGTCGTACTTCTACGCCATGGGCCTCACGGAGGAGCAGATCCATCAGCCCCTGATCGGTGTCGCCACGACGTGGAACGAGGCCGCGCCCTGCAACATCGCGCTGGCGCGCCAGGCGCAGGTGGCCAAGAAAGGCGTCGCCGCCAACGGTGGCACGCCCCGGGAGTTCACGACCATAACGGTGACAGACGGCATGGCCATGGGCCATGCCGGCATGAAGTCCTCGCTGGTCTCGCGCGAGGTGATCGCGGATTCGATCGAGCTCACCATGCGCGGTCATTGCTACGACGCGTTCGTGGGTCTCGCGGGCTGCGACAAGTCGCTGCCCGGGGTCATGATGGCGATGCTCCGCCTCAATGTGCCCGCGGTCTTCATGTACGGCGGCTCGATCCTGCCCGGTCGGTTCCGCGGCAAGGACGTGACCGTGCAGGACCTGTTCGAAGCCGTGGGCGCGCACAGCGCCGGCAAGATGAGCAACGAGGATCTGCACGAGCTCGAGTGCGTGGCCTGCCCCTCCTCGGGCTCCTGCGGTGGCCAGTTCACGGCCAACACCATGGCCTGCGTCTCCGAGGCGATCGGCTTGGCGCTGCCGGGCTCGGCGGGCGCGCCGGCGCCCTACGACTCCCGCGATGCCTTCGCGGAGGCCTCGGGCGAGGCGGTGATGAACTTGCTGCGCCGGCGCATCCGTCCTCGCGACATCGCGACGCGCAAAGCCTTCGAGAACGCCGCCATGGTGGTGGCGGCGTCGGGCGGCTCGACCAATGGCGCGCTGCATCTGCCGGCGATGGCTCATGAGGCCGGCATCGACTTCGACCTGCACGCGGTCGCGGAGATCTTCAAGCGGACGCCCTACATCGCCGACCTGAAACCGGCTGGCCGCTACGTCGCCAAGGACCTCTACGAGGCCGGCGGTGTGCCGACCCTCATGAAGGCGCTTCTGGAGGGCGGCTACCTCCACGGCGACTGCTTGACGGTCACCGGCAAGACGATCGCCGAGAACTTGCGGAACATCGCGGTGCCGGCGAACCAGGATGTCGTGCGGCCGACCTCGGCGCCGCTGTCGCCGACCGGCGGCGTGGTCGGGCTCACGGGCAATCTCGCGCCACAGGGCGCGATCGTGAAGGTCGCGGGCATGAAGCGTCTGCAGTTCCGCGGACCCGCGCGCGTGTTCGAGCGCGAGGAGGATTGCTTTGCCGCGGTTGAGAAGCGGAACTACAAGGCCGGGGAGGTGCTGGTGATCCGGAATGAGGGTCCACGCGGCGGCCCGGGCATGCGCGAGATGCTGTCGACTACGGCGGCAATTTATGGACAGGGGATGGGAGACAAGGTGGCGCTCATCACCGACGGCCGGTTCTCGGGCGCCACGCGCGGCTTCTGCATTGGGCATGTTGGTCCCGAGGCGGCGGTGGGCGGGCCCATCGGATTGCTTCAGGACGGTGACATCATCGCGATCGATGCGGCCAAGGGCACGATCGCGGTCGAGCTCTCGGACGCGGAGCTTGCGGCGCGCAAGAAGCAGTGGAAACCGCGCCGCCACGACTTCCAGTCGGGCGCGCTCTGGCGCTACGCGCAGACCGTGGGCGATGCCGAGAAGGGCGCGGTGACCCATCCCGGTGCGCGCGCCGAGACGCATGTCTACGCGGATATCTGATGGCGGCGCGGTCTCTGCGTAAGATTTCCGGTCTGGTAGCGCGCGGCCTGGTGCCAGACGCGCACGCGGCCACTCTTGAGCGCGTTGCCGAGCGCTATGCCGTGGCGATCACGCCGGCGATGGCGGACCTGATGGATCCCTCGGATCCCGCCGACCCCATCGCGCGCCAATTCGTTCCGGACTTGGCCGAGCTCGTCGTCACGCCCGAGGAGCGCGCGGACCCCATCGGCGATGAACGGCTGTCGCCGGTCAAAGGGATCGTGCACCGCTATCCCGACCGCGTGCTCTTGAAGCCGCTGCATACCTGTCCCGTCTACTGCCGCTTCTGTTTCCGCCGCGAGCAGGTCGGCCCGGGCGGCGAGGGGCTGAGCGCCGCGGAAACAGCCGCTGCGCTTGCCTATATCAGCGCACGTCCGGAAATATGGGAAGTCATCGTTACCGGCGGCGATCCGTTCCTGCTTTCCACGCGCCGGCTCTCGACGATCGTGCGCGCTCTCGACGAGATCGAGCATGTGCAGGTGATCCGGTTCCACACGCGGGTACCGGTGGTCGACCCCGCTCGGGTTGATGCGCGACTGGTTGCCGCGCTCGGCTCCGAGAAAGCGCTCTACGTGGCGATCCACGCCAATCACCCCCGCGAGCTTACGCCGGAGTTCCGCGCGGCCTGCCGGAGACTCGCGAAAGCCGGCATCCCGCTGCTCGCACAGAGCGTCCTGCTCAAAGGCGTTAACGATGACGCCGCGGTGCTCGAGACCCTGTTCCGCGGCCTGGTGGCGGCGCGAGTCAAGCCGTACTACCTCCATCACCACGATCTCGCGCGTGGCACCGGCCACTTCCGGGTGACCCTGCGTGAGGGGCAAGCGCTGATGCGCCGCCTGCGGGGGCGCGTTTCCGGACTCTGTCAGCCCAGCTACGTGCTCGATCTACCCGGCGGTTTCGGTAAGGTGCCGGTAGGGCCCTGCTACGCGGAACCCAGAGCGCGGAGCCGGGGCTGGATCGTTGAGGACTTTTGGGGTGGCTGGCACCGTTACCCGCCGGTCAGCGGGAGCGAGTAATGGCGCGAATTGCAATCGGCGGGCTGCACCACGAGACCAATACCTTCGCGCCGTTAAAGGCCACCTACGACGAATTCCTCCAGGGCGGCGGCTGGCCTGGGATCCAACGCGGGCAAGCCTTCTTCACGACCTTCCCGGGCATGAACCTGCCGATCGCCGGCGCGATCGAGGTTCTGGCAGGGCATGGCCACAGCTTGGTGCCGCTGATCTGGGCCGCGGCGACGCCCTCGGCCCACGTGACCGAGGACGCCTACGAGCGGATCCTCGCCCCGATGCTGGAGGACCTCAAGGCGGCTGGCCCGCTCGACGGCATCTTCCTCGATCTCCACGGTGCCATGGTGACGGAGCACCTCGACGACGGCGAGGGCGAACTGCTGCGGCGGGTGCGCGCCGTTGTCGGCTCCGAGATTCCGCTCGTTACCAGTCTCGATCTCCATGCGAACGTCACCCGGCAAATGCTTGATCTCGCGGACGTCATGGTCGCTTACCGCACCTACCCGCACATCGATATGGCGATCACGGGCCAGCGCGCAGCGGATATTCTCCACGGCTTACTGTCCGGTAAAAGAAAACCATACAAAGCTCTGAAAACGCTTCCTTTCCTGATCCCACTCCCGTGGCAGTGCACGATGGCCGAGCCGGGCCGCGCGGTCTATTCCGCTCTAAAACAGATCGAGCGCGAGACCGGCGTCCTGCTGTCCTTCACCCCGGGCTTCCCCGCCGCGGATTTCGAGGACTGCGGCGCCGCAATCTTCGGGTACGGCGAAGACGCCGGGCGGACCCGAGCGGCCGTGCACGCGCTGACCGCGGCGATCTGCGCGCGGGAAGGCGAGTTTGCCGGCAAAATCTACGACGCGGATGCAGGAGTTGCCGAAGCGCTGCGGCGCCCCGTCGGCAAGCCCGTGGTCCTCGCGGACACCCAGGACAACCCTGGCGCGGGTGGATCTTCCGACACCGTCGGATTGCTCGAAGCGCTGATCCGCGCGCAAGCGCCGGACGCCGCGCTCGCGGTGATGTGGGACCCGGCTTCGGCGGCCGCGGCCCATGCCGCTGGGAAAGGCGCGACGGTGACCCTCGATCTTGGGGGCAAATCCGGTGCCCCCGGGCAGCGTCCATTTCACGGAAGCTTTGTCGTGGAAGCCCTTGGAACGGGCGAGTTTCAGGGCACCGGACCCATGTATGGTGGCGCCCATATGAAATTGGGCCCGATGGCCCTGCTGCGCATCGCTGGCGTGCGGGTGGTGACGGCCACTCGTAAGGTTCAGGCCGCTGACCAGGCGATCTTCCGGCATCTGGGGGTCGAGCCCACCACCACGCGCCTGCTCGCTCTCAAGAGCTCCGTGCATTTCCGTGCGGATTTTGCCCCGATCGCCCAGGATATCCTCGTGGTGAAGGCGCCGGGGGCCATGCTGGCCGACCCCTTGGACTTCCCGTTCAAACGCCTGAGGCCAGGTGTGCGCCTGCGTCCGCTCGGACCCAGTTTCGCCGCCCAAGACCCAGTTCGAACGAATCGTTAACGACACGGGCCACACGATGGTCGGGGAGGCGGTGGTATGTCCTTCAAGAATTCCCATATAAGCGTCGGAAGCGTAGAATTCCGCCGGGATCGGCGTTATCCAGTGCCGCCTCTGGTGGTACGGATTTCCGGGCGGGATTATCCTGCCGCGAACTGGTCCTTGGGTGGGTTCCAAATCGACGCCAGCGATTTGGCCCTGGCGGTAGGGGATGGGGTCGAGGGGCTCCTCTACATGCCGCAGATGAACAGGAGCTGCAGCTTCGTGGGCGAGATCATCTGGACCAGGAGCGAACTGGGCACGGTGGGTGCCAAGTTCACCGCGCTCGCGCCCAACGCAGTGGACCTGCTCGACGGCTACATGGCCTATTGGCTGAAGCGGGGCCGGCGCTGATGCGCTTCGGGGCGAAAGTCATCGGCTTGGCCGCGCTTGCGGTTCTGATCGTGCAGGCGGTCCCTGCGCACGCCGACAGTGCGGCGCCCGCCGGCTACGTCGGCGGCCTCAAATTGGTCTGGGGATCGGTACCGTTGCCGGATTTCCGCATGGGCTTCCAGGAGCCTCTTTCGAGGGGCGGCGGGATGTCGGTTGACGAGCCGGGCTACGCCATGATGCTCAGCCTTTCCGATAACCCCGGCCAGCAATTCATGTTCACACCACGTACGCCGCAGCTGAGTCCACTCGGACTCACAGGCGGTGCCAGCCAGCGCAGCTATCTCGGACTCAGCATCGATATCGGTGAGCCCACTGGGTTCTATGGATCGGTGGGATTGGGTGGCTCCGTCCTCGCGCAGCGTGCGCCGAGCTTTGAAGACGCCGGCCCGCGGGCCCTCAATGCACCACTCATGCTGCATGGCGGCTTCGAGCTGGGCTACCGGCTCGACGGCCACAACAGCTTCGCCCTCAGCGTGGAAGAGTCCCATCCCACCGACGGCAGCGAGCGCGGCGGGCCGATCGGCACCTACCGCCTGCGGTACGGCCTCAAGTTCTAGCTGTCCTTCTCCGTGAGGGCGCACCACACCGGCGTGTGATCGGACGCCTTGTCGCGCCCGCGCGGCGCCTTGTCAATGTCCGCGGCGACCAGCCGATCGGCCGCCTGAGGCGATAGCAGCACGTGATCGATCCGGAGGCCCTCGTCTCGGTTCCAGCGCCCGGCCTGGTAATCCCAGAAGGTGTAGCGATGCGGCTCGGGATGAAACACACGGAACGCGTCGGTAAATCCGGCATGGAGAAGGGCACGGAAGGCGCGGCGTGACTCCGGCCGGCAGAGCGCATCGCCGCGCCAAGCCTCGGGGTCGTAAACGTCGGCATCGGCGGGCGCCACGTTGTAGTCGCCGGCCAGCGCCGCCGGCATCTCGCCCGCAAGCAGCTCGCGCGCTCGCGCCATCAGCCGCTCCATCCAGGCGAGCTTGTAAGGGAATTTGTCGCTCTCGACGGGATTGCCGTTGGGCAGATAGATCGAGGCTATCCGCACCCCCCGTACCGTCGCCTCGATGTAGCGCGACTGCGTGTCGTTGGGATCGCCGCTCAGCCCGATGCGCACGTCCTGCGGCGGATCCTTGGTGAGCAGCGCCACCCCGTTATAGGTCTTCTGGCCCGAGACCGCGGCGTGGTAGCCGAGGCCCTTCAGCTCCAGCGTGGGGAACTCGTCGGTCGCGCATTTGATCTCCTGCAAGCAGAGCGCGTCGGGCTGCGCGCTCTCAAGCCAAGTCAGCACGTGCGCAAGCCGAACTTTGATCGAGTTGACGTTCCAGGTGGCGATCTTCATCGATGCGCTGATTTCCCTCGCGGTCGCCCCTCGACCGCCGGGAATGCTTGCATGGACCGATCAGTGAGTCGAGGACGCGCCTCAGCCGATCGCGAAGGACTTGCCGCAGCCGCAGGAGGAACTGGCGTTGGGATTGCGCACCTGGAATGCGGCGCCCATGAGGTCCTCGACAAAGTCTATCTCCGCGCCGTCCACCAGCTCGAGGGAGATGGTATCGATCAACAGCCCCACCCCTTCGCGCTCGAACACCGCATCGTCTTCGTGGCGTGTGTCGTCGAAGCTGAAACCGTATTGAAAGCCGGAACAGCCCCCACCCGAAACGGCCAGACGCAAGAACGCACTTGGCACGTTCTCTTGCACCTTGAGCTCGGCGATGCGCTTGGCAGCGCTCTCCGTCAGGAGAACGCGCCGTTCGGTCGTGGTGCCGCCCTCGGCCATGGCTAGCTCTTGCTCGCTCGCTGACTACCCAGAGTAGGCTGAATGTATGCACTGTCGGCCCATTGTCAAACCCACCAGTGGCGCGTTGCCAGGGCAGGATGCCGCGAGTAGCTTGCCCGCCATGACCATCGCCACTGCGCTCGAACCCTATGCCGTGACGCCCGAGGGAAGTCGGGGACGGCTGCATCGGGAGCCGGAGAGCCCAACGCGCTCCGTGTTTCAGCGCGACCGCGACCGGATCATCCATTCGACGGCGTTCCGGCGGCTCGAATACAAGACCCAGGTGTTCGTAAATCACGAAGGCGACCATTATCGCACGCGACTCACGCACAGCCTCGAGGTCGCGCAGATCGCGCGCAGCGTGAGCCGGGCGCTCGGGCTCAACGAGGATTTGGCGGAGGCGGTAGCACTAGCTCACGATCTCGGCCATACGCCCTTCGGTCATGCCGGAGAGGAGGCGCTCGACGAGGCCATGCGGCCTTTCGGCGGCTTCGAGCACAATGACCAGACGCTACGGATCCTCACTCGCCTGGAGCGACGCTACGCGGATTTCGACGGGCTCAACCTCACTTGGGAGGCGCTCGAAGGTACCGTCAAGCACAACGGGCCGCTGGTGGGCGGTGCGGCCATGCGGCCGGTCCCCTTGAGTATCGCCGTGTACATTCGGGAGCACGACCTCGAGCTCGCGACCTGGCCCAGCGCCGAAGCGCAAGTTGCTGCGCTTGCCGACGACATCGCCTACAACAATCACGACATCGATGATGGGCTGCGCGCGGAGCTGTTCACCGTCGCGGATCTCGATGCCGTGCCGCTGGTCGGGCCGGTATTCCACGAGGTGAGCCAAAAATATCCGAGTCTCGACGGTCCCCGCTTGGTGCACGAGTCGATCCGCCGCTTGATCGACCGCATGGCCGGCGATTTGCTCGCGGAAACCCGGCGGAGAATTTCGGAAGGGCGGGTGCGGAGCCCCGCCGACGTGCGCGCGCTCGGCGCCGCAACAGTGGCGTTCTCCGACGCCATGCGTGCCAATGACAAGGCGTTGAAAGCGTTCCTGTTCGAGCGGATGTACCGGCACTACCGGGTCAACCGCATGTCGTCCAAGGCGCGGCGTATCGTTCAGGAGCTGTTCCAGCTCTTGCACCAGGAGCCGCAATGCTTGCCCACGGAGTGGCGCCAGCAGGCGGATGAGCCCGGTGCTCTGGCTACCGCCCGGGTGGTCGCGGACTATATCGCGGGGATGACCGATCGCTTCGCCCTTGACGAGCACGCACGCTTGTTCGATCGCTATGCCAAGCCATGATGAACCTGTTCGCACATTTCCATGACGTGGTCGCGGCGGACATCCTCGCGCTTGCCGAGGCAGGCGCGCTGCCGGCGGGACTCGATCTCTCCCGCATCGCCGTCGAGCCGCCGCGCGATCCCACACACGGCGATCTCTCGACCAATGCCGCGATGGTGCTGGCGAAGCCCGCCGGCAAGAACCCGCGCGAGCTCGCTCAGCAACTTGCAGAACGGCTACGTAAACACGGCGATATCGTCGCCGTGGACGTCGCGGGTCCCGGGTTCCTCAATCTCAAATTGGCCGATGCATTCTGGCACATGCGGCTGGCGGAGATCCTGCGTGCCGGGCCGGCCTACGGTGATTCCCCGATAGGGCAGGGGCGGCGCGTCAACGTGGAGTTCGTTTCCGCCAATCCCACGGGGCCTTTGACCGCTGGACACGCGCGGGGCGCCGTGGTGGGCGATGCTCTCGCCGGCTTGCTCGCCAAGGCGGGATATGACGTCTCCCGCGAGTACTACATCAACGACGCCGGCGCACAGGTCGATGTGCTCGCGCGCTCGACCTATTTGCGCTATCGCGAGGCATGGGGCGAGACCATCGGCGAGATTCCCTCGGGGTATTATCCCGGCGACTATCTGAGGCCGGTCGGCAAGGCGCTGGCGGATCGCGACGGCAAAAAATGGCTCACCGCACCCGAGGCCGAGTGGCTTCCGGAAGTGCGCCGGTTCGCGGTCGACGCTTTAATGTCCGGAATCCGCGAGGACCTGGAGGCACTCGGCATCCACATGGATGTGTTCAGCTCCGAGCGCCAGCTCGTCGAAGCCGGCGCAGTCGATCGCGCGCTGAAGACCCTCGACGACCGCGGCTTGCTCTATCGCGGCGTGCTGGAGCCGCCTAAAGGAAAGCAGCCCGAGGATTGGGAACCGCGGGAGCAGCTGTTGTTTCGCTCCACCGCCTTCGGCGATGACGTCGACCGACCGATTCGGAAAGCTGACGGGAGCTTCGCTTATTTCGCCAATGACATCGCCTATCATCTGGACAAGCTGAGCCGCGGCTTTGTCCTGCTCATCGATGTCGTGGGGGTCGACCATGCCGGCTGGGTGAAGCGCATCAATGCGGCGGTCGCGGCGATCAGCGGCCGGCGCGATGCTCTGGACGTCAAACTCTGCGCGCTGGTCAATTTGCTGCAGGGCGGTCAGCCCGTGAAGATGTCGAAGCGCGCGGGCAATTTCGTGATGCTGCGCGACGTGATCGACGAGGTCGGCCGCGATGTCGTGCGCTTCATCATGCTGACCCGGCGCAACGACCAGCCACTCGATTTCGACTTTGCCAAGGTGACAGAGCAGTCGAAGGACAACCCGGTCTTCTACGTGCAATACGCCCACGCGCGCGTCGCGTCGGTGCTGCGCCTGGCGATGGAGCAGTTTCCCGCAGTTGAGCTCACCTCCGAGTCGCTCGCGGACTCGCGCCTCGCTCGGCTGGTGGCGCCAGAGGAGCTGAGCCTGATCAAACGGCTCGCTGGCTGGCCGCGACTCGTTGAAAGCGCGGCCGAGACTCACGAGGCCCACCGCGTCGCTTTCTACCTGCAAGATCTCGCGGCGGAATTCCATATGTTATGGAACAAGGGCAAAGAAGAGCCGGGCCTGCGGTTTCTGATCGCGGACGAGCCCGAGCTCACCAAGGCGCGTCTCGCGCTGGTGCAGGGGGTCAAGCATGTGATCGCATCCGGTCTCAGGGTATTCAGCGTCGAGCCGGTGGAGGAGATGCGCTGATGGCGTATTTCGAGCCGATCGACCCGCCACAGCGTGGACCGATGCCGTATCGCCGCATCAAACGCCGGTCGCATCGAGGTTTGGCGATAGCGCTGGCGCTGGGCGTCATGGCGTTGAGCGCGGGCGGGCTCTGGGTCGGCTATCGTCTCAGCGTGGGACGTGGATCCTCCGGCGAGATTCCGCTGATCCATGCAGACACCGATCCGATCAAGGTCAAACCCGATGATCCCGGCGGCATGGAAATTCCGAACCGCGATCGGTTCGTCTTAAACCCTTCGGGCGGCATGCCGGTCGAGCGGCTGCTGCCGCCACCTGAGACACCGCTGCCGCGGCCGACAACCACGAGCACACCACAGGCAACGGTCCCAACCACGGCCCCGCCGGCCTCGCAAGCCCCGCCAGCGGCCGCGCCCGTAACGCCGCCGCAGACAGTGGCCGTGCCTACACCGGGTTCGACAAGCGACACCAAGGGCTACCGCCTTCAGCTTGGCGCGGAGAAGGGGCCGGAGATCGCCAAGCAGGAATGGGACCGCATCAAAAGACAGAACGCGGATCTCGTGGGCTCGCTCTCCGCCTCGGTGGATCGCGCGGACCTCGGCGCGCGCGGCGTGTTCTATCGCATTCACGTGGGTCCGATCGCAGATGCGGCCCAAGCCGAGCGCCTCTGCGCGCAGCTTCGGCAGCGAGGGGTGGGGTGCATACTTGCCAAGCCGTGAGCCCCACGCCGTCATCTTCGGCTGCGCGGGACCAGCACTGAGTTCTGAGGAACGGGCGCTCTTCCGAGATGCCGATCCCGTTGGCTTCATTCTATTCCGGCGCAACTGCGAGAGCCCCGATCAGGTGCGCGCGCTCGTGCGCGAGCTGCGCGCGACCGTGGACCGGGCGGACGCGCCCGTCCTGATCGATCAGGAGGGCGGCCGCGTGGCACGGCTGCAACCGCCGCATTGGCGCGCCTATCCCGCGCCGGCGACCCTGGCCGCGCTGGGCGGCGAGCGCGCGCGCGAAGCCGTGCATCTGGTGGCTCGCCTGATCGCCGATGATCTTGCGGCGCTCGGCATAACCGTCGATTGCCTGCCCGTGCTCGACGTGCCCCAGCCGGGCGCCGATCCCGTGATCGGCGACCGCGCCTATTCGGCAGACCCTGCCGAGGTCGCGCGATTGGGTAAAGTCGCCTGCGAGGGGCTGATCGAGGGCGGTGTGCTGCCGGTGATCAAGCACATTCCCGGCCATGGTCGCGCACAAGTGGATACCCACCACGCACTGCCTCGAGTGACCGTCGCTCGGGCCGAATTGGATGTTACCGACTTCGCGCCGTTTCGCGCGCTCGCGGACATGCCGTGGGCGATGACCGCGCACATCGTCTACACGGCGATCGATGCCACGGCTCCCGCGACCCTGTCGCCGCTGGTGATTCGCGGGATCATTCGGCGTAACATGAACTTCGATGGCGTGCTGGTGTCTGACGATATCTCCATGAACGCATTGGGCGGCCCGATCGGCGCGCGCGCCGCGCGCGCGCTTGCCGCGGGCTGCGACCTCGCCCTGCATTGCAACGGCGATCCCGCGGAGATGTCGGAGGTCGCCGCTGCCGTGGCGCGGCTCACGCCCGAGGCGCGCCGGCGCCTCAACCGCGGGGAGGGGCGCCGGAGGGTCCCCGTTCCCCTCGATCGGCGCGCCGCCGAGGCTCGGCTCGACGCCATGCTCGGGGGAGCCGCCACGGCATGAACGGCGACGGTATCCTGTACGGCATCTCGGTCTGGGCGATACCCGTGATCTTCGCCATCACGTTCCACGAGGCCGCGCACGGCTTCGTCGCCCACCGCCTCGGCGACGACACGGCTTGGCGACTGGGGCGGGTCACTTTGAACCCAATCAAACATATCGACCCGTTTGGCACGATCATTTTGCCTGCACTTTTCATACTCAGTGGATCAGCCATCAAGTTCGGCTACGCAAAGCCAGTTCCAGTGAACTTCGGTGCGTTGAACAATCCGAAGCGCGACATGATATGGGTCGCTGCTGCCGGACCGGCCGCCAATATGCTAATGGCCCTCGCTGCCGGCTTTGCCGATCACGCAGTTCCGTTGCTACCAGCTGGATTGGGCATGTGGGTAGAAGAGAATCTGGCAAACATGATCGTGCTGAACGTCATCCTAGCGGTGTTCAACATGATTCCCTTGCCACCACTCGACGGTGGGCGAGTGGCAGTGGGTCTTCTGCCGCGCCCGCTTGCAATCCCCTTTGCTCGGCTTGAGCGCTTCGGAATGCTGATCCTCATAACGGTGATACTCATTGTGCCTTACGCCACCCAAGGACGGGTCAATGTTGTCGCGTCTATCATCACTCGCCCCGTTGCCTTCATCTACCAACTCGTATTGACGTTAACCGGAAACGCCTGATGACTGGCGTCGAAGAACCCTTCGAGCAAGCCTCGGAGCGCCTGCGGGCGCCCGGCCAAGAACTCGTCGTCGATCTCGACGGCTACGAGGGACCGATCGACGTGCTGCTGACGTTGGCTCGCGAGCAGAAGGTCGACCTCACGCGAATCTCGATCCTGCAGCTCGCCGATCAATACCTCGCCTTTATCGCCGCGGCGCGCCAGCTCAAGCTGGAGATCGCCGCCGATTATCTCGTGATGGCGGCGTGGCTCGCCTATCTCAAATCGCGCCTGCTTCTGCCGGAGCCGCAACCCGATGACGAGCCGAGCGGCCAGGACCTGGCGGCGGCGCTCACGTACCAACTTCAGCGGCTCGAGGCGATGCAGCAAGCGGGCGCACGGCTGATGGCGCGGCCGCAGCTCGGCCGCGACGTGTTCCCGCGTGGCGCCCCCGAAGGCATCCCGGTCGTGCGGCACAAAGTCTACGACGTCACACTGTTCGAGCTGTTGAAGGCCTATGGCGAGGGCCGTGCGCGAGTGGAGACCGCGGTGCTCCACATCGCGCCCGCCGAGCTCTATTCCATGGACGACGCCTTGCATCGCCTGCAGAGCTATCTGGGGCGCATCCCGGAGTGGCGCACCCTCGCGAGCTTCCTGCCGCCCAATCTGCGCGTGGTGGGGCTGATCGGACGCTCGGCGATCGCCGCCACGTTTGCCGCGAGCCTCGAGCTGGTGCGCGACGGCCGGCTGCAGCTTCGGCAGGACAAGATCTTCGGCCCCATCTATCTCCGCAGTCCACCGCTCACGCCCGCGACATGATGCCATGACCCAGCCCGACCATGCCGAATCCTTGCGCCTCATCGAGGCGCTGCTGTTCGCCTCTGCCGCACCCGTCACCGAGGTGGAAATCGCGGACCGGCTTCCGGACGGGAGCGACGTTGCGGCTCTGCTCGCGGACCTCGAAGACCACTATCGCAGCCGCGGCGTGACGCTAGCGAAAATCGCTGGCGGCTGGACCTTCCGCACCGCGCCCGATCTGGCTCAGCGCCTCAAGCTCGAGACCACGGTCCAGCGCAGGCTCTCGCGAGCCGCGGTGGAGACGCTGGCGATCGTGGCCTATCACCAACCGGTGACGCGCGCGGAGATCGAGGAGATCCGCGGCGTGCAGATCTCGAAGGGCACCATCGATACGCTGATGGAAGCAGGCTGGATCGTCCCCAAGGGCCGTCGGGAGACGGTCGGTCGTCCGGTCACCTGGGGCACCAGCGAGGCCTTCCTGCATCACTTCAGCCTCGGCGACATCGGCGACCTCCCGGGCATGGAGGAGCTGAAAGCGGCGGGGCTAATCGGCGGCCGCGCCCCGATCGCCCTGCGCGAAACCGCGCTGCCTCATGAACTACCGCCGCCGGAGGAAACCGAGGTGGAAGAGACCGCGCCGGAGCTGGAAGCGCTGGTCGACGAGGAAGAACTGGAGCGCCGCGGGAGCGAGTGAGCGAGCGCCACGCCTAGCGCGCGCTTTCACCTGAAGCTGAATATTGCGCCGGTGCGGGCGGTCTCCGCCCCATCGGCACAGCCATCTCACCCTCGCAAGATTGCCGCGCGGACCCCATTTCTGCCATTATCCCGCGCCTTCCTGAGCGAAGCGGCGCGGCATTTCCACCGAAGGAAGCGGGAGCGAGCAGGTCCTAACGATGTTCGATTTTTCCTGGTCCGAATTGCTGCTGATCGCCCTCGTGGCGCTCGTGGTGATCGGCCCGAAAGACCTGCCGAGGGTGCTGCGCGCGGCCGGGAAATGGGCTGCGAAGGCGCGCACGGTGGCGCGCGAGTTCCAAAGCAGCATCGACCAGATGATCCGCGAAAGTGAGCTCGACGATGTGCGCAAGGAAGTCGAGAAGGTCGCCGCCACAGACATCGGCCACGAGATCGAGCAGAGCATCGACCCCAAGGGCGATATGCAGGCTTCGCTCCACCCGCCCGAACTCACCGATGCCGTTAACAACCCCGCCGGCGCTGCCGAGACCACCGGCCCGAGCGCAGGCGAGGCCGTGACGACACCCGCGGAGCCGGCACCGACCGGTGAAACCGCCGCGCCTCCGCCGGGCGAGCCCGTGCGCGACGAAATCCCAGCGAAGACACCGTCGGCGGCCTGAGGTCTCAATGGCGGCGCCCGAGGAAGAACTCGAAGAAGGCAAGATGCCGTTGCTCGATCATCTGATCGAGCTGCGCCAACGCATCTTCTATTCCCTGCTGGCGCTCCTGGTGATGTTCTTCCCCTGCTATTACTTCAGCCAGGATATCTACGGTTTCCTGACCCGGCCGCTGGCGCAGGTGGCGCACCTCAAGGGCGACCAACTGCAGCTGATCTACACCGACCTCACCGAGGCGTTTTGGACCAATCTGCGCATCGCGTTCTGGGGTGCGTTCTGCCTGTCCTTTCCGGTGATCGCGAGCCAGCTTTGGATGTTCGTTGCCCCCGGCCTCTACAAGAACGAGCGCCGGGCCTTTCTGCCGTATCTCCTGGCGGCGCCATTGCTCTTCATTCTCGGCGGCGCAGTCGTCTACTTCTTCATCTTTCCTGTGGCTTGGCGGTTCTTTTTGAGCTTCGAGACCCCCGGCGGACCGGATACGCTGCCGGTCCAGGCGATGCCGAAGGTGAGCGAGTACCTGACGCTGGTGATGCGCCTCATCCTGGCGTTCGGCGTCGCTTTCCAACTGCCGGTGCTGCTTACGCTCTTGGCGCGAGTGGGGCTCATCACGGCGCAGCAGCTCAAGGAAAAGCGGCGCTACGCGATCGTGGGCGTGTTCATCGCCGCGGCGATCCTGACGCCGCCTGATGTCTTCAGTCAGATCTCGCTGGCGGTGCCGCTGCTCGCGCTCTACGAGGTCTCCATCCTGTCCTGCCGCTTCGTCGAGAAGCAGCGCGCAGCACGGGAAGCGGCGGAGGCAGCGGGCGCTAATACGCCAACGTGACGGCGCGGGGCCGCGCCCCGTGATGGACGCGGGACGGCCGAGCCTCTATAAACGGCGCGCCCGACTCTGAGCCCCCCACATGTTCGACCTGAAATGGATCCGCGAGCAACCCGAGGCCTTCGACCGAGGCCTCGCGCGGCGCGGACTGCCCGCGCAATCTCCGGAGGTCCTCCGCCTCGACAGGGCGTGGCGCGAGATACAGGCCGATGCCGAGCGGGTGCAGGCCGAGCGCAACCGGCTCTCGAAGGAGATCGGGAGCGCCAAGGCCAAAGGCCAGGACGTGACCGCGATCCTGAGCGAGGTGGCGGCCAGCAAGGACCGGCAGGCAACCCTGGAGGCCGAGGCGGCCGAGCGATATCGCGCGGTCGAGGCTGTGCTCGCTGGCATCCCCAACGTCCCCGCGGACGACGTGCCCGAGGGGCACGATGCCGACGCCAACAGCGAAGTACGGCGGCACGGAGCGCCGCCGAGCTTCGCATTCAAAGCGCGCGATCACGCCGAGATCGGCGAAGGGCTTGGGCTGATGGATTTTGCCCGCGCGGGCAAGCTTTCGGGCGCGCGCTTCGTCGTGCTGCGCGGTCAATTGGCGCGGCTCGAGCGCGCGCTTGCGCAGTTCATGATCGACATCCACACGCGCGAATTCGGCTATACGGAGGTGTCGCCGCCACTGCTGGTGCGCGACCATGCCGTCTACGGCACGGGCAGCTTGCCGAAATTCGCCGACGACTTGTTCCGCACGACCACCGGCCTGTGGCTCAGTCCGACGGCCGAGGTGACGCTCACCAATCTGGTCGCCGACGAGATCGTGGAGGACGCGCAGCTCCCGCTGCGGTTCACGGCGTGGACGCCCTGCTTCCGCTCGGAGGCGGGGGCGGCCGGGAAGGACACGCGCGGGATGTTCCGACAGCACCAGTTCTATAAGGTCGAGTTGGTCTCGATCGCGCATCCCGAGCGCTCCGGCGAGGAGCACGAGCGCATGACGGCTTGCGCCGAGGAGATCTTGAAGCGCCTCGGGCTCGCTTACCGCGTCATGCTGCTTTGCGCGGGCGATATGGGATTTGCCTCGCGCAAGACGTACGACATCGAGGTCTGGCTACCCGGCCAGAACGCTTACCGCGAGATCTCCAGCTGCTCCAACTGCGGCGATTTCCAGGCGCGGCGCATGAAGGCGCGGTTCCGACCGAAGGAAGGCAAGGGGACACGCTTCGTTCACACGCTCAACGGCTCGGGCCTCGCGATCGGGCGCACGCTCATCGCCGTGCTCGAGAACTATCAGCGGGGCAACGGCACCGTCGCGGTACCCGACGCGCTCAAGCCCTATATGGACGGCCTCGAGGTGATCGGCGGCGATGTTTGACCGACCGATCGACCTCGGCCAGGCGCGAATCCTTCTCACCAATGACGACGGCATCGAGGCGCGGGGCCTGAAGGTCCTGCATAAGATCGTGCGTGGCCTGTGCCGCGATGTTTGGGTCGTGGCGCCCGAGCTCGAGCAGAGCGGCGCCAGCCATTCGCTGACCCTGCACCGACCCTTGCGCGTTCGCAAGCTCGGACCGCGCCGGTTTGCGGTGGACGGCACGCCCACCGACTGCGTGCTGCTGGCGCTGAAGCGCCTGCTCGGCGACCAGCAGCCGACACTCGTGATCTCCGGAATCAACGGTGGCGCCAATCTCGGCGACGACGTGACCTATTCCGGCACGGTGGCGGCCGCGATGGAGGCGACGCTCCTGGGCGTGCCGGCAATCGCGCTGAGCATGACCTTCACGGATCGGAAGAAAATCCAGTGGTCGACGGCCGAGCGACACGCGCCGGAAGTCATCCGTCGCCTGGTCGCGCAGCCCTGGCCGAAGAGCACGCTGATCAACGTGAACTTCCCGGATTTGCCGGCAGCGGAGGTCAAAGGCATTTCCGTCGCGCGGCAGGGCCGCCACAAGATCGGCGATCAGCTCATGGAGCGCACGGATCCGAGGGGGCGGCCCTATTATTGGATCGGCCCGCTGCGCGAGACCGGCGACGGTGTTGCCGGGACCGATATCACGGAGGTGTCGGCGGGCTGGATCACGCTAACGCCGATCCTGCTCGACCTCACGAGCGCGCCCGCGCTCGCCGCGCTCCGCAAGGTGTTTCCGTGAACTCGGTGCTAGCGACCAAGAAGGTGCGCCTCATCATGGAGCTGCGCGCGCTCGGCGTCACAGATACGCGGGTGCTGGGTGCGATCGAGCGCGTGCCGCGGGAAGCTTTCTTGCCCGACACGTTTCGCGACCGCGCCTACGAGAATGTGGCGCTGCCTGTGGGGCACGGACAGACCATCAGCCAGCCGTTGGTGGTGGCGCACATGACCGAGGCGCTGGAGGTCGGACCGCGCCAGAAGGTGCTCGAGATCGGCACCGGATCGGGCTATCAAGCGGCGGTACTCGCGAAGCTCTGTCGGCGCGTGTTCACCATAGAGCGGTATCGCGATCTGCTGAAGCTCGCGGAGGAACGCTTTGCCGCGCTCCGCATCCACAACATCACCACTCGTCACGGGGATGGCGCGAAAGGCTGGCCGGAGCAATCGCCTTTCGACCGCATCATCGTCACCGCGGCGGCGGCCGAAGTGCCGCCGGTGCTGCTGCAGAGCCTGGTTGACGGCGGCATTCTCGTAATTCCCGTGGGCGAGGAGCGGCGCGACCAGCAACTCCGGCGCATTCGCCGAAAGGGCGACGAGTTTCTCACCGAGGATCTCGGCGGCGTGCGTTTCGTGCCGCTGGTCGGCGGACTGCCGCGCGAGACGATGCGCCAGCACTAATCCAGCTCGCGCGGCGCGCGATTGTCGCTGCCGGGCCTGCTGACATACACTCCGCCGCCATGAGGGGCCAGTCAAACGGCACGCGTCGCACTTTGCTGATGGTTCTGATCGCAGTCTGCCTCGCCGCCTGCGACACGATGTGGAATTGGGATGCGCCGGAGCCTGGCCCGCATCACACAGCGCTGGCACCCTTGCCGCCGCCAGGCTCACTCGGGCGTGCGCACCCGGACAGCATCGTGGTCAAGCCTGGACAGACGCTGTTCGACGTGGCGCGACTCTACGACATTCCCACCCGAGCGGTGATCGATGCCAATCACCTGGAGCCGCCCTATCGCCTGATCGCGGGCCGCACGCTCTTGCTGCCGCAGATCCGCACGCACCTGGTGCGCAGCGGAGACACCATCTACAGCGTCGCGCGCAGCTACGGCGTTGAAGCCTCGACCCTGGTCGCGACCAATCACCTGCAGCCACCCTACACGATCTTCTCTGGGACCGTGCTGGTACTGCCGCCACAAGCGGCATCGTCCGTCGGATATTCCGCCAGCATCGTAGCGACACCGCTGCCGCCTCCAGCCCAAGCCGCCGGGCCGCCGATCGTGCCGGCCCCGACGCAGCCTTCGCTCCTCCCACCCGGCTCGCCTTCGGCTCCGCGGCCGCTGCCGCAGCAAACCACGGGCGGCCCCAGCGGAATCGCCGCGACGCCCCTGGCGCCACCGCCCGTCGTTGCGCCACCAGTGCCACAAGCGCTCTCTCCGGGGCCCAGCTCCGCGCCGCCGCCGATGACCGGGACGATGCAGCCTGCTCCGGTAGCCCCGGCACCGCCGGCCGCTCCACCCGTCGCGCTCGCGCCAACGGTTTCGCCGCCACCGGCACCGCCGGATCAAACCGCTTCGCTCTCGCTGCCGCCGCCACCACCACGCAGCGGGCGCAGCTTCCTTTGGCCGGTGCACGGCGATGTCGTGGGGCGATATGGGCCGACGGCCGGCGGCACTCAGAATGACGGCATCAACATCAAAGCGGCCGAGGGCACGCCTGTGGTCGCCGCTGAGGCCGGATCCGTCGCATATGCCGGCAACGAGTTGCGGGGCTACGGTAACCTGATTTTGATCAAACACGCAGATGGCTGGATGACCGCCTATGCTCACAATTCCAAACTTCTGGTCGCGCGCGGTCAGAAAGTTCAGCGAGGTCAGGTGATTGCGCGGGTGGGTGCAACCGGAGCCGTGACCGAGCCACAACTCCATTTCGAGGTTCGGCGGGGGAGCCGCGCACTGGATCCCATGGACTATCTGGGGCCGGCGGCCGTTAGCGGCTAGTAGGCGCTCACCGCACTACCAGAGGTTGCGGGTCGCCATAGGTTCCCGGTCGGGACCCCAAGTGCACACCAGCAACACACCGGCAAGGACCCCTTCGGATCCCACGTACAAAGGATCCTGCTCGTTAAATCACACGATCCAGACCGAAGCGGGACCAGGAGACGTCTGATGCAGCATAGTCTCATTCGAGCAGTCGCCGCCGCCGCGCTCACGCTGACCGCGCCCGTCGCGCTCCACGCGCAATATGCGCCGCCGCCACCACCGCCTGCCGCTCAATATCAGCTCGCGCCGCCGCCTTCGACCCAAGCAGCTCCACAGCCGCTGCCTCCGCAGCAACCAGGCGCGGCCCTCTTCGACCCCGCCCAGCTCGATCAGCTGTTGGCACCCATTGCGCTCTATCCCGACCAGCTGCTCGGGCAAATCCTGATCGCTTCAACCTATCCGCTAGAGGTCGTTGAAGCGGCGCGCTGGCTCCAGGATCCCAGCAACGCAGGGCTCAGGGGCGAGGCGCTTGCTGCGGCCCTCGATCAGCAGGACTGGGACCCCGGCGTCAAATCTCTCGTGCCGTTCCCGAGCGTCATCCAGATGATGAATGACCAGCTGCAATGGACGCAAAGGCTGGGCGACGGGTTCCTGGCGCAACAGGCGGATGTGATGGAATCGGTGCAGCGGCTGCGACACGAAGCCTGGAACAACGGCCGCTTGCAGTCGACGCCGCAGCTTACGGTTACGTCCGACGGCCCGGATATCGTTATTCAGCCCACGGATCCGAACGTGGTTTACGTGCCCTACTACGACCCGAGCGTCGTCTACGGAGGGTGGCCTTACCCCGATTATCCCCCGTACTATTTCGCGCCACCGCCAGGCTACGTTTATGGGCCGGTGGTTGCCGGTATCGGCTTTGGCGTCGGATACGGTGTCTTCGGTCCGTTCTGGGGCTGGGACGATTTCGACTGGCGGCGCCATCGCGTGCACATCGATCGCGACAGGTTCGGCCAGATGGACCGGTCCCACCGCGAGACGATTGCTGGCGACACTTGGCAGCACGACCCCGAGCACCGGCGCGGCGTCGCTTACCGCGACCCGGTCAGCCAGCAGCGCTTCATGCGGGCCAATGTCGGCCCACAGGATTTGAATCGCACCACCCCCGGGGCGACGAACCGCGGCGTCTTTACGCCAGCCCAACCCGGCTCCACGAATCAGCCGGGTACCGCGAACCAGCGCTTTCAGGGCGCTCCCCAGACCAACGTCACGCCGGGCACCCAGGGCCCGACAATTCTGCGCGGTGGCAACGCCCCGCAGCCACCGGTGGGATCTCAGGGCGTACCGCAAGGGCAGGACCCGCGCTTCCACGGCCAAATGGGCAATCAGATGGTCGTGCCTCAAGGCCATCCGGTGACGCCGCAAACACAGCAGGTGCAGCCGCGCGTGGTGACGCCGCCACCGCCGCAAGGACGCGCCGTCGAGCAGGAGCGCCGAGTGCCCGGCGCAGGCAACGGGAATTAGCTCGTCCTAGTTGATCTGCTTGCCGAGGCGGCCCGCGAGGTCCTGGATGTATTGCCAGGCGACGCGCCCGGACCGCGCGCCGCGCGTGATCGACCACTCGCTGGCCTCTGCCTTCAGCTGCTCAGCGGGAACCGCGAGCCCGTAGCGCTCGGCGTAGGCGCGGACCATGGCGTGATAGGTCTCGTTATCGCAGGCGTGGAAGCCAAGCCAGAGACCGAACCGATCCGAGAGCGAGACTTTTTCCTCCACGGCCTCGCCAGGATTGATCGCGGTGGAGCGCTCGTTCTCGATCATGTCTCGCGAGAGCAGGTGGCGCCGGTTGGAGGTCGCGTAGAGCACGACGTTCGCCGGACGCCCCTCAATGCCGCCTTCGAGCACGGCCTTGAGCGACTTGTAGCTGGTGTCCTGATGATCGAATGACAGATCATCGCAGAACAGCACGCAGCGGCGCGGCGTCAGACGCAGCAGAGCCAGGAGATGGGGCAGGCTCGGTATATCCTCGCGGTGGATCTCAACCAGGATCAGCGAGCGTGGGCGCTGGACATTGATCGCGGCGTGCACCGCCTTCACCAGTGAGCTCTTGCCCATGCCGCGCGCGCCCCACAGCAGCACGTTGTTGGCAGGAAACCCGCCAGCGAAGCGCTCGGTGTTGTCCATGAGGATATCGCGCACGCGATCGATGCCCTTGAGGAGCGATATCTCGACGCGGTTCACCGTCGGCACGGGTTCCAGCCATTGGCGCTCGGCATGCCAGACGAAGGCATCGGCGGCCTCGAAGTCATGCTTGGGCCCCGGCGCCGGTGCCAACCGGTCGAGCGCGTCGGCGATGCGCCGAAGGAGCGGCTCCATGCTGCGCTTTTCAGTCATCTCGAGAATGGGCTTGCTGGTCCCTTGGGCACGTCGGACTCGGCTCCGAGAAAGCCGCTAATCTGCAAGCTGGTACTAGCACATACGGGTCATCTCGCAAACCGTCCGCGGCGGTTTTTCGCGGGGCTCGCCCCATTGCTCTTTGCGGTCAAACCGCGTAGGAATGGCCGCGCCTGGGCGCCCGAGAGGGGGCGGCGCCCGTCCGAATTAAGGCCCTTTGGAGGTCCGATGCTGATCTCGCCAGCGTTCGCGCAGGCGGCAGGTGATGGAGCGTCGAGCTACGGCTCGCTGCTGATGTTCTTGCCGATCCTGGTCGTATTTTACTTCTTTCTGATCCGGCCTCAGCAGCAGCGAGCGAAGCAGCAGAAGCAGATGCTCGAGGGGCTACGGCGAGGCGACAAAATCGTCACGTCAGGCGGCATCA
Source organism: Allostellaceae bacterium (assembly GCA_035938015.1). Taxonomy (GTDB): domain Bacteria; phylum Pseudomonadota; class Alphaproteobacteria; order ATCC43930; family CGMCC-115725; genus DASZHJ01. The sequence continues at coordinate 17,264 of DASZHJ010000033.1, read as the reverse complement.
TCGGCACGATCGCCAAGGTGGTGAGCGACACCGAGGTCGCAGTGGACATCGCCGAGAACGTGCGCGTGCGCGTGCTACGCAGCTTGATCTCGCAAGTGCTGGCGAAGCCGGAACCGGCCGGCAAGAGCAAAGACTCCGACAAGAGCAAAGAGGCGGAGCGCGCCTCCCAAGAAAAAGAAGAATCCGAAGTGGTCAAGACGAACTGAGCGGGACGGGAGAAGAGGCCTAGTCGATGCTTTACTTCCAACCCTGGAAGGTTCTGTCGATTCTGATCATCTGCGCGCTTGGTCTGATTCTCTCGGCGCCAAACCTGTTCAGTGCCGGGATCCTCGAGGGGCTACCGACCTGGTTGCCACACAAGCAGATCAATCTTGGCCTCGACCTCCGTGGCGGTTCGCACTTGCTGCTCGAGGTCGATATGGACCAAGTGCTGCGTGAACGCCTCAACAATGTCGTCGATTCCGCCCGAACCGAGCTGCGCAATGCCCGTATCGGCTATACAGGTCTGGCGGTCCAGGGCAACCAGGTCAATTTCACCGTGCGCGACCTCGATCGGCTCGATGACGTCCGCAGTCTCGTCAAGAAGCTCGATGCCGAACTCGATGCGGCCGTGGGAGCTGAAGGGAAGGTCACGCTCACCTTCAACGAGCGGGCGCTCGCAGACCGCAAGCGGACCATCCTCGAGCAGTCCATAGAGATCGTCCGCCGCCGCATCGACGAGACTGGCACGAAGGAGCCGACCATCCAGCGCGAGGGTGACGACCGCATCCTGGTTCAACTCCCCGGCATTGACAATCCCGAGCACGTGAAGGAAATCCTCGGCAAGACGGCGAAGATGACGTTTCAGCTCGTGGACTCCAACCTGAGCGTGGAAGAAGCCAAGCGCGTCCTGCCGCCGGGAGACGAAATCCTCCCTTCGGCCGAAGACGCGCGGCACCCCGGTGTCGCCGGCCCGTCCTACGTCGTGCAGAAGCGCGTGATGGTGAGCGGCGACGCGTTGACGGACGCTCAAGCGACTTTCCAGGATGGCCAGCCCGTTGTCAGCTTCAAGTTCGATGCGAACGGCGGCCGGCGCTTCGGCGAGGTCACGAAGGCGAATGTAGGCAAGCCTTTCGCGATCGTTCTCGACGGCAAGGTGATCAGCGCACCGGTGATCCGCGAACCCATTACCGGCGGCGCCGGTATCATTTCCGGGAATTTCACCACGCAAACCGCCGGCGATCTCGCCCTGCTGCTGCGCGCAGGCGCGCTGCCAGCGCCTCTGACGATCCTCGAGGAGCGCACGGTCGGGCCCGATCTTGGCGCCGACTCCATCCGCGCGGGCACGCTCGCGAGCTTCGTGGGCGTGGGGCTGGTGATCGTGTTCATGATCGTGTTCTACGGGCTCTTCGGTGTGTTCGCGAACGTCGCATTATTCTTTAATCTGTGCCTGCTGCTGGGCACCTTGTCGCTGCTGGGTGCGACATTGACCCTGCCGGGCATCGCGGGGATCGCGCTCACCTTGGGCATGGCGGTCGACGCGAACGTGCTGATCTACGAGCGCATCCGCGAGGAGGTGCGGGGCGGGCGCACGATTCTCTCGGCTCTCGAGGCCGGTTTCAGCCGTGCCTTCGGCACCATCCTCGACAGCCACGTCACGACCTTCGTCGCGGGAGTGCTGATGTTCGCGCTGGGCTCGGGACCGGTCAAAGGCTTCGCGGTGACACTCTGCCTCGGCGTTGCCTGGTCGCTCTTCTCGGCCATTCTGGTGACCCGCCTCCAGATCGTGAGCTGGGTCCGGCGCTGGCGACCCAAGGCGATCCCGATCTAGGACGAAAGCCCAATGACCCTACGGCCGCTCATTGTCATCAAACGGATCCCCAACATCGATTTCATGGGGCTCCACAAGGTCGGCTTCGCGTTGTCGATATTCCTCACGATCGCCTCGGTCGTACTCTTCCTTACGGTCGGGCTCAACTACGGCATCGATTTCTCCGGCGGCGTGCTGGTAGAAGCACGAACGCAAGGGCCCGCAGAGATCGGTGCCATGCGCACGAAGCTCAACGCGCTCGCGCTCGGAGAGGTGTCGTTACAGAGCTTCGGTAGCCCGGACGACGTGCTGATCCGACTGCCGCGGCAGCCCGGCGATGACAAGGCGCAGATGAAGGGCGTCGACGCTGTTCGCCAGGCACTCGGTCAATCCGTCGAGTTCCGACGCGTTGAGGTCGTGGGGCCGAAGGTCGGCAGCGAACTCGTCGCGGCGGGCGTGAAGGCGACGATCCTCGCGCTCCTCGCGATCGCGGCCTATGTCTGGTTCCGTTTCGAGTGGCCGTTCGGTGTCGGTGCGATGCTGTCCACCATCCACGATTCCGTAACCACCGTGGGCCTATTCGCGCTGCTTCAACTCGAGTTCAATCTGACGACGCTTGCGGCGATCCTCACCATCGCCGGCTATTCCATCAACGACACGGTGGTCATTTACGACCGCGTACGCGAGACCATGCGCAAGCACAAGAGCATGGATTTCCGCACGCTCATCAACAAGAGCCTTAACGAGACCCTGTCGCGAACCATTTTGACCGTCAGTACGACCGCGCTCGCCGTGCTGGCGCTGCTGTTCTTCGGCGGCGAGGTTCTGCGCGGCTTCAGCATCGCGATGCTCTGGGGTATCGTGATCGGAACCTACTCCTCGCTCTTCATCGCGGCACCCCTGCTGTACTACATCCGACCCGGCCGGGCCGGTGAAGTAAAGGACGCGGAGCAGTCCGACAGAAAACCGATCGCAGCGGCACCCGCAGGCCCGCAAGGGCGCACCTCGTGAAGCAATGGAACTGACGCCGGTCATCCCGAGCGGGCGGCAGGTCATTGAAAGCTACGGCGCGGGCGGATTCCGGGTAACGGGGATCCTATATGCGCGCTCGATCCTGGTCTTTCCTGACGCCACCCTCGACTGGCCAGTCGAGGGCATCGAGGCCGTGACACTCGAGACGCTGCAGCCGGTGGTGGAGCGCGGCAGCACCGAGATCCTGCTGCTGGGTTGCGGCGCGCGCATGACCCCAGTGCCGGCCGCTCTGCGCCAGGCGCTCAAGGCCACGGGGATCAGCCTCGATTCCATGGATACCGGCGCCGCCTGCCGGACATACAACGTGTTGCTGGCCGAAGACCGTCGGGTCGCTGCGGCCCTGCTGCGGCTCGGTTGAAAGAAAAAGGCGGGCCCGAGGCCCGCCTTCGACAGTCGAAACGTCGCGCTCGCTCAGCCCGTCATGGCGAAGTAATGCGAGGCGGACGCCATGCAGTAAAGCATAGGGACCGACAACATCGTGTTGACCCGCGACGTAAGGCCGGCGAGGCGCGCCGCCTTCTTCTTCTCGTCGGGCGTTGCATTGACGATGCCCAGCGCCTTCTTCTGGTTCGGCCAGATGATGAACCAGACGTTGAACCACATGATGGCGCCGAGCCACATGCCCAGACCGATCGCGGTGTTCTTCCCGACGTGATCGCCGATGCCGAGCTTGATCGCACTGCCGAGATACCCGCTCATGCCCGCTAGGATCAGGCCGGTGACAATGGTGGCCATAGCACCCCAGCGGAACCAGAACAGTGCGGTCGGGGCGATCACTTTGGAGATCGCCGGCTTCTGCTCGTCCGGTATCTTCGGCATGGATGGCGTCTGCACGAAATTGAAATACCAGAGCAAGCCGATCCACATGACGCCGCTCATGATGTGGAGCCAGCGGAAGGCGAACTCCCACCACTCGTGTGTTACAAACATGGTGTTTCCCCCTTTCGCCTCATGCGGAAAGTGCGCGGATGAGGAGATGGGCGACCACGGCCAGAATAAATCCGATCGCCACGGTCTGTCCCAGCGAGTCCAATGGGTTCTTCATCCCAACCTCTTTCTGTAATTGTGCTTTGAAGCACCGACATCATAGAGATAGGCCGATGCCTCGGCAATCGCTGGGCTTCTCGAGTCGCGCAATACTGCATGGCGCTCCCGTCCTCACTGGCTGACTTCCTCCGTCGGCACGACCGCGACCGGTACCTCTGCGCCCTCTTCGCACCAGCGAACCGGCGCGCAGCTGTGATTGCGCTTTATGCGTTCAATTACGAGATCGCCAAGACTCGGGAGGTCGTGAGCGAGCCTCTTCTGGGCCGGATTCGCCTCCAATGGTGGCGCGAGGCGATCGAAGCGGCCTACGCCAGTGGTACCGTCCGGGCGCACGAGGTGATGACGCCCCTCGCGGCTGCGATCCGGGAGCATCGGCTCAGTCGCGCGCATTTCGATGCCATGCTTGACGCGCGCGAGTTCGATCTCGTGAATGAGCCGCCCGCGAGCCTTGCTGCGCTCGAGGACTATTGCGCGGCAACAGCCGGACGCCTGCAGTGCCTCGTGCTCGAAGTGCTGGATGCGACAAGGGACGAGGCGTCCGAAGCCGCGCGCGAGGTCGGCATCGCCTATGCCCTGGTGGGGTTGATCCGTGCGATCCCGTACCACGCGCGGATGCGGCGTCGCTTCATACCCGCGGAGATTGCAACGGAAGTGGGGCTCGACTTGGGTGCACTCTTCGAACTCAAGCCCCCTCCGGCACTCGCGGTCGCGGTCGAACGCATGGCTGGCCGCGCGCGGTACCACTTGGCGAGCGCGCGGTCGCGGCGGCGGCGATTGCCTCGCGCGGCATTGCCGGCACTATTGCCGGCTCGGGTTGCTTCCGGTTATCTCGGGGATATCGAGGCTGTAGGCCACAACGTGTTCGATCCGCGCCTGCCCCCGACCAGTGCTCGAACTGTGCTTCGACTCGCTTGGGGCGCGTTGATGCGCCGCTATTAGGTCTTGAGAGACTTAGCCACCGGCGAGAACTGAACCTCAAAGGAAAGGTGCCATGACCAAGATCGCCGTCGCTGCAGCCGGTGCGCTGTTGATGATGTCCGGCGCAGCGGCTCAAGCCGCTTCCGCCACCACCACCGCAGTCAAGAATATCGTACTCGTCCACGGCGCCCTCGTGGATGGCTCGGGGTGGCGGGGCGTCTATGACATCCTGACGAAGGACGGGTACCGCGTCAGCGTCGTCCAGGAGCCGCTGACCGGGCTCGATGAAGATGTCGCTGCGACCAAACGCATTCTCGATCAGCAGGATGGTCCGGTCATCCTGGTGGGTCACAGCTATGGCGGCTCGGTCATTACCGTCGCCGGCACCGACCCCAAGGTGAAAGCGCTGGTCTATGTTGCGGCACTACAACCCGACGCGGGTGAAAGCAGCGGTCAACTCGTTGGGTCCATGCCGGCACCGAGCAATGACCTGAAGCCGACCAAGGATGGCTTCGTGTTGCTCGATCCGACCAAGTTTGCCGCCGACTTCGCCGCGGACCTGCCCATGGCGCAGGCGCAATTCATGGCTATCTCACAGATGCCGGTATCGGCAGGCGCTTTCGGGGCGCCGGTCACGGCCGCCGCCTGGCGCAACAAGCCAAGCTACGGCATCGTCGCAACTCAAGATCGCGCGCTCAACCCTGATTTAGAGCGGTGGATGTACCATCGCTCCGGCGCCAAGGTAACCGAGATCAAGGCCAGCCATGCGGTCTACGTCTCCAAGCCCCGCGCGGTTGCTGGTGTCATCGAGGCCGCCGCGCGCGCCGCCAAATAGCGGCGCTCACACGACGCAGGTCAGTTTGCGGCCAGCACCGCGTTCTCGAAAAAACCGGACCAGGCGAACCAGTAGGCCAGGTGACCCGGTAGGCGCGCGAGGGTCTTTCCGTCCGAATGCACGAGCGCATCCTCGGTGATCCGCCAATAGCCGTCGGACGCCCGCAACAGGTCCGCCGCCGTTATGGTGAACTTGTGCCCCTTCGCCTCATAGGCGCGCACTGTCCGTTGCTCCGCGTTGCCGATCAGGACCACGTCGACTTGGCCCACTCGGTCGTGGATCACCTTGCCGCCGGCGAACACCGAAAGCGGCCAGGCTTTAGTACCGCCCGCCGCACGGATACCGAACACGATGTCCTTCTGCTGCAGCCGGCGGTCCTTCACCGCCGCGGGAAACAGGAGATCCTTGCTGTTGAAGTAGTCGTGATAGGCGACATCGGGTCCGTAATCGCGAGAAAATCCGGTATCGAGCGACAACACCTTGCTCGTGGGATGCTTGGCGCGCCAGAGGCGCCATTGCGTCGTCACGAGCGGCAGCACCTTGAGCGAGATGTCGGACCCCACGAGCGGACCCACCACCGGACGGCCGGTGAACTGGTTCCAGAGCGAATCCGTCGCGCGGTCGTACATCAGTTTGTTCGACCGAAAGAGCAGCCCCGAGGTGCCGAAGGTTAAGGGTTTGTCGCGACCGGCCACTTGCGTCCCGAACAGAATACCCGCGTTACAGAGCGTGCAGTACGCGAGGCTCACGGGCATTCCGCCGACGACATCGTTCACCATCTCGTGCCAGTTCACGATGCGCAGCGGATAGGCGCGAGCGTCGCCGTCGATCTCCACGCCGAAGACGAGGTCGTCGGGATTGAGATACTCGGCGTCGACGGCCGAGACCATCTTGGGATTGTCGAGGGTGGGAATGGCGTCGACGCGGACGCCGCCCCAGACGATCTCCTCGAGGCGAATGTCGTGCTGTACACCCTCGTGCACGAAGCGCAGGAACTGCGGGTCGAGCGAGGCGAAGGTAAGGCTGAGGAAATTGGCGAAGCCGTCATAGGGTGGATAGTCCGGGTGCTCCTGCAGCCAAACCATCCAGTCGAACCATTTGTCGCCGACATCGGCGCTGGTGATCTTCTGCAGTGTCTTTCGGAGCGTCGGCACGTCATCGGGCTGCCAGCGAATGAGGTGGACGAGGGATGCCACCGCGCGCTTGTCGGCGTGCTCCGCGAGCCAGCCAAGCGCCTCCTCGTGCTGCGCCTGCACCTCCGGTAGCGCGTGGAGAGCGTAGTGCGCGATCTCCTGGTCGGAAGCGTCGGACGAATCTTGCGCGATCGCGGCCTGCACGAGCAGAAGGATCGCGCCAAAGACCAGGGGGAGCAGCAGCGCGCACCACCTCCGGTCACGCAACGACCCATCGGCCCGTGCGTCGGTGCCGCGCATCTGTCGGTCGGGCGTCACGCGCGCTTCAGCTTCTTTTGGCCGGTGCGGCTGAGATAGCTGCGCAGGTACTGGCCCGTGTAGCTCGCCGCGACCTCCGCAACCTGCTCCGGCGTGCCCTCGGCGACGATACGTCCACCGCCGTCGCCGCCCTCGGGGCCGAGGTCGATGATCCAGTCGGCGGTCTTGATCACCTCGAGATTGTGCTCGATCACAACGATGGTATTGCCCTGATCCACCAGCGCTTGCAGGACGTCGAGGAGCTTGCGCACATCCTCGAAGTGCAGGCCGGTCGTGGGCTCGTCCAGGATATAGAGCGTCCGGCCGGTGGCGCGGCGCGAGAGCTCCTTGGCGAGCTTCACCCGTTGGGCCTCGCCGCCGGAGAGCGTGGTCGCAGGCTGTCCTATGTGGATGTAGTCAAGGCCCACCCGCTGCAGCGTCACCAGCTTCTCGCGGATCGCCGGCACCGCGCGGAAGAACTCCGCGCCTTCCTCGACGGTCATATCGAGGACATCGGCGATGCTCTTGTCCTTGAAGAGCACCTCGAGAGTCTCGCGGTTGTAGCGCTTGCCCTTGCAGACATCGCACTGGACATAGACGTCCGGCAAGAAGTGCATCTCGATCTTGAGAACGCCATCGCCCTGGCACGCCTCGCAGCGGCCGCCCTTGACGTTGAAGGAAAAGCGTCCAGGCGCGTATCCCCGCGCTTTCGCCTCGGGTAGTCCCGCGAACCAATCGCGGATCGGCGTGAATGCGCCGGTGTAGGTCGCGGGGTTCGAGCGGGGCGTGCGTCCGATCGGGGACTGGTCAATGTCGACGATCTTGTCGAGATGCTCGGCGCCCTCGATCCCGTCATGGTCGCCCGAGTGTTCGCGCGCGCCCATGAGGCGTCGGGCCAGCGCCTTGTAGAGGGTCTCGATGACCAGCGTCGACTTGCCGCCACCGGAGACGCCGGTGACGCAGGTGAAGGTGCCCAGGGGGATGTCGACGCTGAGATTTCGCAGGTTGTTGGCGCGCGCGCCGATCAGTCGAAGCTTTTGGCCGAGCCGGCCCGGCCGGCGCTGGAGCGGCACCGCGATGCGCCGGCGCCCCGTCAGATACTGCCCCGTGATGCTGTCGGCGTGAGCCATGACCTCCGCGGGCTTGCCGGCCGCGACGACGTGGCCGCCGTGCACGCCCGCGCCCGGTCCCATGTCGATGAGATAATCGGCGCTGCGGATCGCTTCCTCGTCGTGCTCGACCACGATGACGGTATTGCCGAGATCGCGCAGCCGCTTCAGGGTCGCGAGCAGGCGGTCGTTGTCCCGCTGATGGAGGCCGATCGAGGGCTCGTCGAGCACGTAGAGCACGCCAGTCAAGCCGGAACCGATCTGCGAGGCCAGGCGGATCCGCTGGCTCTCGCCCCCCGAGAGCGTGCCGGAGTTGCGCGATAGCGTGAGGTATTCGAGCCCAACGTTCTTGAGGAAGCCCAGGCGCTCGTTGATCTCCTTCAGAATGCGCGCGGCGATCTCGCGATGCTTGGCTGAGAGATGCTGGTCGAGCGAACCGAACCAGTCCGCCGCCTGCAGGATCGACAAGTCCGCGACCTCGCTGATGCTGAGCTTGCGGATCTTGACCGCGAGCGCCTCGGGCTTGAGGCGCTTGCCGTGACAGACCTCGCACTCGGTCGTGTTCTGGAAGCGGCCGAGCTCCTCCTTGAGCCAGGCGCTGTCGGTATCTTTCCAGCGCCGCTCCATGTTGGGCAGCACGCCCTCGAACGGCCGCTTCGTCGTGTAGGCGCGCAGACCGTCGTCGTAGCGCATGGCGATGTCGTCGCCGTCCGAGCCAAACAGGATCGCGTTGCGGGCCTTCTCCGGCAGGTCCTGCCAAGGCTCGTTGGTGCTGACCTTGTAGTGCCGTGCCAGGCTGTCGAGGGTCTGGGCGTAATACTGCGAGCTCGAATTGGCCCAAGGCGCGATGGCGCCGTCTTTCAGGCTCAGGCGTTCATCCGGGACCACCAGCTCGGGATCGAAGAACAGCTTCGTGCCGAGCCCATCGCAGGCGGGGCAGGCGCCGAAGGGATTGTTGAACGAGAACAGTCGCGGCTCGATCTCCGGGATGGTGAAGCCGGAGACCGGGCAGGCGAACTTCGCCGAGAAGATCGTGCGCTCGCCGGTGTCGGCGTTCTCCGCGATCGCGAGGCCGTCGGCGAGGTTAAGCGCGGTCTCCAGGGAATCCGCGAGCCGGTTGCCCAGGCCCTCGCGCACCACGAGCCGGTCCACCACCACTTCGATGTCGTGCTTGAGCTTCTTGTTGAGCGCCGGCACGGCGTCTAGCTCCAGCATCTTGCCATCGACCTTGACGCGCTGGAACCCGCGCTTCTGGAAATCCGCGAGCTCCTTTCGGTACTCGCCCTTGCGGCCGCGCACCACCGGCGCCAGCAGGTAGAGCCGCGTCCCTTCCCTCATGGCGAGGACACGGTCGACCATCTGCGAGACGGTCTGGCTCTCGATCGGCAAGCCGGTCGCCGGCGAGTAGGGGATGCCGATCCGCGCGAACAGAAGGCGCATATAATCGTAGATCTCGGTCACCGTGCCGACGGTCGACCGAGGGTTGCGCGAGGTCGTCTTCTGTTCGATCGAGATGGCCGGCGACAGCCCCTCGATCAAATCGACGTCTGGCTTCTGCATCAACTCCAGGAATTGCCGGGCATAGGCGGACAGGCTCTCGACGTAACGGCGCTGGCCCTCGGCATAGATGGTGTCGAAGGCGAGGGACGATTTGCCCGAGCCGGACAGCCCCGTCAGTACCACCAGGCTGTCCCGGGGCATGTCGACGTCGATGTTCTTGAGATTGTGCTCGCGCGCGCCGCGAACCCGGATGAGCTGCATGGACGGTTAGGACCGGAGAATTGAGACGAGAGTATACCGGTCCCGACGCGCGGAAAGCGACTCCGAGAAATATCCACAGCGTGCAGAGGCTTACTGTGGTGTCGACGGCCTGCCACTCCATCGTGACTCCGCATCCGAAGTTCGTGCTATGGTCCCATCGTTGACGGATCGATCGGAACACAATGGCATATGGCGGGGGACGCGATGGCGGGCAGCGTGAACAAGGTCATTCTGGTGGGCAATCTCGGCCGCGACCCCGAGATCCGCAGCACCCAGGACGGAACAAAGGTGGCCAATTTATCGCTCGCGACATCCGAGAGCTGGCGCGACAAGAGCACCGGCGAGCGCAAGGAGCGCACGGAGTGGCACCGCGTCGTGATCTTCAACGAGCGTCTGGTCGATGTGGTCGAGAAATACGTGAAGAAGGGCTCCAAGCTCTATATCGAGGGCGCGCTCCAGACGCGCAAATGGACCGACAACACCGGGGCAGAGAAATACACCACAGAGGTGGTGCTGCAGCGCTTCCGGGGTGACCTCACCATGCTCGACGGCGGCCGAGGTGGCGCAAGCGGTGGCATCGGCGGTAGCTCACCCGAGGATATCGGCTCGAGCGGTTCCAGCTCTGGCTCGGGCGGCGGCATGGGCGGCTCGCGCGGCGGCGGCGGCTCCCAGGACCTCGACGACGAGATCCCGTTCTAAGCCGCTTCGTCACGCCGCCAAGCGCCGATCAACGCGCGACGCCCCTGTGCAGGATTAGACGGCGCGCTTAGCTGCGTGGAGGCCGGCTTTGCGGCCGAACACGGCGCCGCGCAGAACAGACGTGGCACCGGTATAAGCGCCGTAATAGAGCCCCATGACCTCGCCCGCAGCATAGAGTCCATCAAGTGGCGCCCCGTCGAGATCGAGCACCCGTGCGTCGCCGTCGACCTTGATGCCGCCGAAGGTGAAGCAGTTGGCGCAGGTGATGGGATAGGCGAGAAAGGGCTGGCGGTCGAGCGGGCGCGCCCAATTGGATTTCAGGGGATCGAGATCGCGCGTGGCGAGGCCATCGAGTTCCAGGGGCTTGAAGCCACCGCTATCGGGGCAGGCGCGGTTGTAGACCTCGACGGTCGCCGCGAGAGCGGAGGGGTCGAGCCCGAGTTGCTCCGCAAGGCTCGGGATGGTCGATGCCTCCATGGGCGGCCGATCCGAGCGCACTGACTTTCGCCAATTCGGGACGTCCTCGATCCTGCCATCGAAGATAAGATAGGCGATGCCGTTGGGTTGTTCCCAAATTACCCGTGTGACCGCCTCATAAGCGGCGTCGACTGTTCTTGAGGCTTCGTCGATGAAGCGCTGCGCCCGCGTATTAACGAGGATTCCGTAGTTGAACATCAGCACGACTGGTTCCGTGGCACCCGAGCGCGGATCGATAGGCTCGGCATGAAAGGCTCCGTAATCGCCTGCGGGCGCAGCCCCCGCGGCGAGCGCCATCTGGATGCCTTCTCCCTTGTTGTAGTAGCCGCCGCGCGCAACTGGCCGCAGATAGCGGGCCTGCGGCCCGAGGTAGCGCGTGAGCAGCTCGGGATTGCCCTCGAAGCCGCCACTTGCCAGCACAACGCTCCGCGCGTGAAGCCGGCGTGAACGGCCCGCGCGGTCGACCGTCCGCACACCGAGGATGCGCCCGGCGGAATCCCGCAGCAGCTGGCGTGCGGTGGTCTGGTAGAGAATGCGACCGCCGTGCCGCTCGGCCGCGTCCGCCAGCGCCTCGACCAACGCCAGACCGCCGCCCACGGGCGCCATGCGCGGCGAGCTGCTGGTGATGAAATAGGTTGGCAGGAAATCAAAACGGATACCGAAGCTCTTGAGCCAGGCCAGGGTCGGCCCCGCACCGGCGGCAAGGGCGCCGACGAGCTCGGGATCGGCGAAGCCCAGCGCTCTCACGATTGCCGGCCAATCCGCATAGGCGCGGGCGGTATCGCGCACCAGCGAAGGGTCGAGGTGATGACCCGCATTCGCCACGAAATGCGCTTCAAAATCGTCGGAGACCTCAGTCTCGCTTTTCATGCGCAGAAGCGATTCGGTCCAGCGCGTGTTGCCGCCGCGCTCGTCCTTTGGTGCCCGCTCGAGGATGATCACCTGGGCGCCCGCCTGCAGCGCCGATACGGCCGCAGAGAGGCCAGCGATTCCGCAGCCGACTACGACGACGTCCGTGGTCAATGGTTCGGTCATCGCACCCAGAGCTCCTATCCGAACCGAGGAGCTCCACGAGCGGCCCCCGTTGATCGCAGCATAACCGGGGAAGGGCATAAGTTCGATCATCGACTCGGGTCAACTCGGAGCCGCCTACCAACGATCATGCAGCGTGGCGAAAAGAGCCGCTTCATGTAATGGATTAAGGTTGTGAAACACTTCTAGAATCAGGATCATTACATCACAGTAAGCTATTGATATATAATATCTAGTGTCGGCAACATGAATGCGAGTTTTCGGCTGTTTAAAGCGTTCATTCGGCGGCTCCTCGCCGTTGTTCGCAGGAGCGAAATTGGGTAGTCTCTGAGCGTCGGAATAGCGGCTGGTACAGCTGCCATTCCCTGCTTCTCTCCTGGTCTTCCCGGATCCCGAATTGGCCACCGAACCGCCTGCGCCAGCGCCGCTCGATATCGCCCCCGTGACGATCGAGGAGGAGATGAAGCGCTCCTACCTCGATTACGCCATGAGCGTGATCGTGGCGCGTGCGCTTCCAGACGTGCGCGATGGCCTGAAGCCGGTGCATCGCCGGATCCTCCACTCCATGAAGGAGAACGGGTTCGACTGGAACCGCGGCTTCCGCAAATCCGCCCGCGTGGTCGGCGACGTCATCGGCAAATATCACCCCCACGGAGACCTCGCGGTCTACGAAGCCATGGTGCGCATGGCGCAGGGCTTCTCCATGCGTGTGCCGCTCATTGATGGCCAGGGCAATTTCGGGTCCATGGACGGCGATCCGCCGGCGGCAATGCGCTACACGGAATCGCGGCTCTCCCGCGCCGCCGATTCGCTGCTAGACGATCTCGACAAGGACACCGTCGATTTCAGCCCGAATTACGATGGCGAGAACCTCGAGCCCAAGGTTCTGCCGGCGCGGTTTCCCAATCTCCTGGTCAACGGAGCCAGCGGCATCGCGGTCGGCATGGCGACCAACATCCCCACGCACAATCTGGGCGAGGTGATCGACGCTTGCTGCGCCTATGTCGGCAACCCCGACATTACCATCGACGAACTCACGGAGATCGTCCCCGGACCCGATTTCCCGACCGGGGGCATCATTCTCGGCCGCACCGGCATTCGAGCCGCCTATCACACCGGTCGCGGATCGATCGTGATGCGGGGCCGCACGCACATTGAGGAGAACCGGCGGGATCGCGAGGCCATCATCATCACGGAGGTGCCGTTCCAGGTGAACAAGGCGCGCCTGGTCGAGCGCATCGCCGAGGTAGTGAATGAAAAGCTGATCGACGGCATCTCGGACCTGCGCGATGAATCCGATCGCGACGGCGTGCGCGTGGTGATCGAGCTCAAGCGCGACGCCATGTCGGAGATCGTACTGAACCAGCTCTACCGCTACACCGCGCTGCAAACCAGCTTCGGCGTCAACATGCTGGCGCTGAACGGTGGCCGGCCGGAAATGCTGAACCTGAAGCAGGTGATCGCGGCGTTCATCGAGTTCCGCGAGCAGGTGATCACCCGGCGCACCGTCTTTCTGCTCAGCAAGGCGCGTGAGCGCGCTCACGTCCTGCTCGGGCTCGCGGTGGCGGTCTCGAACATCGATGCCATCATCGAGGTGATCCGCCGGGCCAAGGATCCGACCGCCGCTCGCGAAGGCCTGCGCAACCGCGCCTGGCCGATGGGCGCGGTGAAGACGCTGATCGAGCGTGTCGAGGAGAAGGGCCGGGGCGGTATCAAGGAGGATGGCGCAAGCTATCGGCTCTCCGACGAGCAGGCGAAGGCCATCCTGGAGCTGCGTCTGCAACGCCTGACCGGGCTCGAGCGCGACAAGATCGCAGAGGAGATCGAGGGGTTGATCAACGAGATCGGGGGATATTTGGAGATCCTTGGCTCGCGCAAGCGCCTGCTCGAGGTGCTGAATCAGGAGCTGCTCGCGATGAAAGAGCAGTTTGCCACCCCTCGCAAGACCGCGATTGAGGATATGGAGTTCGAGACCGATATCGAGGATCTGATCCAGCGCGAGGACATGGTGGTGACCGTCAGCCACGGCGGTTACATCAAGCGCGTGCCGCTCTCAACCTACCGGGCCCAGCGCCGCGGCGGGCGCGGGCGGGCCGGCATGTCGATCCGTGAGGAGGATTTCGTCAGCGAGGTCTTCGTGGCCTCAACCCACGCCTCGGTGCTGTTTTTTACGGCCTCGGGCCGCGTCTACAAGCTCAAGGTGTACAAGCTTCCCGAGGGCACGCCGCAGGCGCGCGGCAAGGCAATGGTGAACCTGCTGCCGAATTTGGCGCCGGGCGAAAGCATCTCGGCGGTGCTGCCGCTGCCGGAGGACGAGGCGAGCTGGGGCAAGTACAGCGTGATGTTCGCTACTGCCAAGGGCAACGTGCGGCGCAACGCACTCTCCGACTTCGGCAACGTGATGGCGAACGGTAAGATGGCGATGAAGTTCGAAGGCGATGACGCCGACGATCGGCTGATCGCAGTTGCCACCTGCACGGCCAACGATGATGTGCTGCTCGCGAGCCGGCTCGGCAAGGCGATCCGCTTCCCGGTCGAGGACGTGCGCCTCTTCTCCGGCCGCAGTTCCGTGGGCGTGCGAGGCATCAAGCTCGCCGAGGGCGACAGCGTGATCTCCATGACCATCCTGCGCCACGAGGAGGTGGCGCCGGAGACGCGGGACGCGTATCTCAGGCTCGCGAGCAAGCGGCGGCGCCAGATGGGTGCCGAAAGCGACGTTGCCGCGGCGACGACCGTGGCTGAGCCCGAGGCGGAGGGTGAGGTGGGGAGCGCGATCAGCGAGGAGGAGTTCGACACGCTGGCGAAGCGCGAGGAATTCCTGCTCTCGATCACTGAGAAAGGATTTGGCGTCCGCAGTTCCGCTTACGACTACCGCATCACCGGGCGCGGCGGCCAGGGCATCGAGAACATGGACCTTGCCCGGCGCGGCGATGCCATCGTCGCGGTCTTCCCGGTGCAACATCGCGACCAGGTCATGCTCGTGAGCAACGCCGGCACGGTGATCCGGCTGCCGGTCAACGACATCCGGATCGCGCGGCGGCGCACCCAGGGAGTCGTCGTGTTCAAGCCAGGCGAGGGCGAGCGCGTGGTTTCCGCCGCGCGCCTGGGGGAAACGGCCGACGTCGGCGGCAACGGAGACGCCGGAGCGAACAATGGCATGGGCGAAGGCGGCACCGAGAGCGGGGAACCTCAATGAGCAAGGATCGCGTCGGCGTCTATCCCGGGACATTCGATCCCATCACCCCTGGGCACGCCGATATCATCTTGCGCGCGATCAAAGTGGTCGATCGACTGGTGATCGGCGTCGCTCGGAATATCGGGAAGGGTCCGCTCTTCACCACGGAGGAGCGGGTACAAATCGTGCGCGAGGAAATCGACCATCTCATCGATGCCACAACGCGCAAGCGGGTCGAGGTGCGCCCCTTCGAGAATCTGCTGATGCATTTTGCCATGGAGACGGGCGCCTCCATGATCCTGCGCGGGCTCAGGGCCGTGTCGGATTTCGAGTACGAGTTTCAGATGGCCGGTATGAACAACCGCCTCAACCCCAATGTCGAGACGGTGTTCCTGATGGCCAGCGACCGCTATCAGTTCATCTCCTCGCGCTTCGTCAAGGAGATCGGCCAGCTCGGCGGCGACGTGTCGCCGTTCGTCAGCCCGAGGGTGGCCGCCCGGCTCGCCGAGCGTTTCGGCCGTGAGAACGGAATCAAGCGCAGGAAGGCCGCTGCGGCCGGAAAATCGTGAGTGCCGCTCGCCTAAGCAATCGTCGCATTTTCGGATTTGCCGGATGGAGTTGTATGGAGCCGGGGATGGCAGTCGCCGCCCTTGCCTAGGACGGATTGTCTGGGTTCGAGAGATAGGGATGCGCCGATGATCAGCGAGGAGGACTCTTCGCCGCATGAGAGCCGGCACTGGGTGGACTGGTTCTCGGTTCACGCGTGGTGGACCGCGCTGCTCGCCGGAGGCATTCTCTGCGTCGTGGCGCTCATCCTCTCCTGAGGTATCGGCACCGTCGTCACCGCGCGCAACGCTTGAAGCGCGGGGACTCAGCTCCATTTCCGGCGATGACCCCGCCGATCACCAGCATGTGTCCATCCGAGGCGTGCGACGACCAAACGCGGACCGTGGCGCCCTCCTTGCGCAGCACCAGATCGACAGAAAACTTCTCCGGCAAATGCAATACGTGAAGAGCCAGGCGGTCGGCCGTCACTCGTTCCGCTGCCCGAATGGCGTAGATGATGTCGCGATAGGGCTCGCCGCGTGCGTAGGCGAGCGTTGCTTCGCCGGAAGGTGAAACGGCGTAGATCGAATACTCATTGGCGGGACCCGCAGGCTGAGCGCAGTCGATCGCCCAGGTCCCGAGCAGCCCGAATTGCTGCAGGACGCCCGGGACTGGGTTCTCTTCCGCGAAGCATGGCGCCGCCGTTAGAACGAGGGCGGCAAGCACCGCCCGCCCGGCCATGCCCGAGATCAGCGTGCCGCGACGATGCCGATCTCGACCAGGAGATTGGAGCGCGCGAGCTTCGCCTCGACGCAGGCGCGCGCGGGTGTATTGCCAGGTGACACCCAGGCGTCCCACACCTTGTTCATCTCGTCGAAGCCACGAATGTCCGTGAGCCACACTGTCGCGGACAAGAGCTTGGACTTGTCGCTGCCAGCCTCGGCCAGGAGTCCGTCGATCTTGGTGAGGATCTGTTTGGTTTGGCCCGCCACGTCTGTGTTGGGGTCGTCGGCGACCTGGCCGGCGAGATAGACGGTGTCGCCGTGCACCACGCACTGGCTCATGCGTGCGCCGACTTTGGAACGCTTGATGCTCATGGCTCTTCGCTCCCGTTTCATGTTGGACGACGGGAGCCTAGCAACCGGACGCGGTACCTGTCGATGCCGGTCGAGGGGTGATTGCCACTTGTGGGCGAGCGCTGGCATGCTGCCGGCAGCAGAGGAACAATCGCATGGCGGGAGCACAGGAACTTCGAGACCGTGTCGCGCTGGTGACGGGCGCCGCGCGTAACATCGGCCGCGCGATCGCGCTCGATCTCGCAGATGCCGGCGCCGCGGTCGTCGTCAACACGCGCGCCTCCCGGGAAGCCGCGGAAACGGTGGTGCGCGAGATCGAAGGGCGAGGAGGCCGAGCG